>CAYOIU010000460.1:0-2969 GCA_964404085.1 uncultured Desulfobacteraceae bacterium
TCCCACATGACCACGCCCATAGGGCGTGGATTTCTACACCGAATTAAATGGGTTATTTGGTTTTTTCTACAACCTTTATCCTGGCAACCGCGCGTTTGAGAGCAGCCTCCGCCCTCATGAAGTCTATGTCCTTATTGCTTGCCCGGTCTTTCGACAACCGTTCTCTTGCCCTTTCCATGGCCTTTTTAGCCCGACCCACGTCGATGTTTTGCACCCTTTCGGCCGCATCCACCAGGATGGATACCTTGTTCTCTGAAACTTCGGCAAAGCCACTGGTCACGGCCAGATTTACGCTTTCCGAACCCGTCGCATACCGAAGTTCTCCGGGCTCAATTCCCGTGAGGAATGGGACGTGACCCTCCAGAACCCCAAATTCACCCAGGGAACCGGGGGCAACGACAGTGTTCACCTCCTGGCTCACAACAACCTTCTCAGGTGTGACTATCTCCAAGTGTAGTGTTCCCATGAACGCATTACCCCTATTCGTCAGCCTTTGCCATTCTTTCGGCCCTCTCGCGGGCCTCTTCAACAGTACCCACCATGTAAAAGGCCGCCTCGGGCAGGTCGTCGTGTTTACCCTCGAGGATCTCTTTGAATCCCCGTACCGTTTCTTCTACCGACACATATTTCCCGGGCGTGCCCGTAAATGTCTCAGCCACGTGGAAAGGCTGGGAAAGGAAGCGCTGCATCCGGCGTGCCCTTGCCACGACCAGCTTATCTTCATCCGATAGTTCATCTATCCCGAGAATGGCGATAATGTCCTGAAGGTCCTTATATTTCTGAAGGGTTTGCTGGACCTGTCGGGCAACCGAATAGTGTTCTTCGCCCAGGTAGTTGGCATCCAGGATTCTTGATGCGGAATCCAGGGGATCCACCGCGGGATAAATACCCAGCTCCGCGATGGGTCGGGAAAGCACCACGGTTCCATCCAAATGGGCAAAGGTCGTGGCAGGCGCCGGGTCCGTCAAATCGTCCGCAGGCACGTAGACACACTGTACCGATGTGATGGAACCCTTGTTGGTGGAGGTAATTCTTTCCTGCAATTCGCCAAGGTCCGTTCCAAGGGTCGGCTGATAACCCACAGCAGAAGGGATACGGCCCAGCAGTGCGGAGACCTCGGAGCCTGCCTGGGTGAAACGGAAAATGTTGTCGATAAAGAGCAGCACGTCCTGCCCTTCTTCATCACGGTAGTACTCAGCGGCCGTGAGCGCGGAAAGAGCGACACGGGCGCGGGCGCCCGGAGGCTCGGTCATCTGCCCGTAGATCAACGCCGCCTTTTCGAGTACGCCCGATTCCTTCATTTCGCGGTAAAGATCGTTCCCTTCACGGGTCCTCTCCCCGACGCCGGCAAAGACGCTGATACCACCGTGCTGCATGGCGATATTGTGGATCATTTCCATCATCACCACCGTCTTGCCCACACCGGCTCCACCGAACATCCCCATTTTTCCGCCCCGGGGAAAGGGCACCAGCAGATCGATAACCTTCACGCCCGTCTCCAGGACCTTGACCGACGTGTCCTGATCGGCGAAGGCCGGGGCATGCCGATGAATAGGATAGAACTTTTCAGCATTCACGGGGCCCAGACCATCAACAGGTCTTCCAATCACATTCAGCACCCTGCCCAAACCGGCCGCTCCCACCGGCATCTGGATGGGCTTGCCGGTGTTCTTGGCAGGCATTCCACGGACCAGACCGTCGGTCACATCCATGGCAATGCAACGAACCACATTGTCACCAAGATGTTGTGCCACCTCGACAACAAGGTTGTCTTCGGTGTCATCGATGGCCGCGTTCGTAATGAGAAGAGCGGTCAAGATCTCCGGCAACTCTCCATCAGCAAATTCGACGTCGACGACCGGACCTATTACCTGAATAATTTTGCCCTCGTTCATAACTCTATCTAAACCTCCTTAAGGATTAAAAACCGAGCATATTTCAAAACGCACCATTATGCCTTTTTCAACGCCTCGGCACCACCCACGATATCCATCAATTCGGCCGTAATAGCCGCCTGACGGGCCTTGTTATAGACCAGGGTCAGACTTTCGACCAGTTCGTTACAGTTCTTTGAGGCGTTATCCATCGCTGCCATTCGTGCCGCGTGCTCACTCGTCTCGTTCTGCAAAAAAGCGTTGAAGATCTGCACGCTGAGGTGTTTCGGCAGCAATTCAATGAGCAGTTCCTCAGCACTGGGCTCGTAGAGATACTCCGCAGCTCCTGCTGCGCCCTCTTCCTCGGTATCGCGGGGAGGTTCAATGGGGAGCAGCTTGACCAGGGTAGGTTCCTGTCTGGCCATGCCGATAAACCGCGTATACTGCATATAGACCTCATCCACCTCGTCTGCAAGAAACCGATCGATGAATTCCCTTGCCATCTGATTGATAAAGGAAATATCAATGTTGCCGTAAATATGCGTATGCGATTTGGTGACCTTATAGTCCCGTCTGGAAAAGTAGTCTTTTCCCTTCTTTCCCACCAGGGTCATAGAACAGCTCAGTCCCGCACTTTCCTTCTCTTTTATCCATTTTTCAGCGGTGTTGATGGCATGGGTATTGAAACTGCCGCACAACCCTCTGTCAGCGGAGAAGTGGAGGAGTTCAAGATTCGCTACCTTTTCCTTTTTCACGAGCAGGGGATGGATATCCGGTTCAATCCGGCCCGCCAGGTTTCCAAGGACTTCTGCAAATTTGAGGGCATAGGGGTCGAAACTCTCCATCCTTCCCTGGGTGGTGCGCAACTTTGCTGCGGCCACCATGTTCATTGCCTTGGTAATCTGTTTGGTCTTCTTGACAGCACCTATCTTATGCAGGATATCTCTTAATGTTGCCATTTAGCTATCTCTTTCCAATGCGTTGAGTCAATTTATCAAGCGGCAGGCTGAAAGGTCCCTTTAAAATCGTCAAGGGCCTTTTTGAGTTTATCGGCCAGATCATCTTTTATGTCATTGGTCTCTTTGATTTCCTGCA
>CAYOIU010000461.1:0-2940 GCA_964404085.1 uncultured Desulfobacteraceae bacterium
GATTTTCTTCTGGTCCAGGGTCCCGGCCTTCTCGATCGCCTGCTGGAAATCCTGCAGTGATGACCAGTAATACAACGCTCCCCAATAGTCAGGTTCGTGTTTAAATCGCTTGACGTATGTTTCAACAAACTTCTTGGCCCCGGCAGAGCTCTTGGCATTCCAGGCACCCCCGCCCATGACTCCCTCCACGCCCTTCACACCGAAGCTCCCTTTGAAAAGCGTAGGGGAAAAGGGGAGGACGCTCATGAAGAAGGCATTGAAATTGATGCCAAGCTCCATGGCCTGGCCGGTAAGAAGCATGCCGCCCCCGGGATAGCAGGCGGCGACAAAGGCGTCCACATTCAGGGCCTTGGCCTCTTTCAACAGCGGTGCCAAATCCTTGGTCTCGGGAGGGAAACTCTTTTTCATCTTGACATCGATTCCCTTTTTCTTGAAATACGGAACCATGGCATCGCCGTATTCTACGCCATGAAGATCCGCACGGTAGACCACCGCCAGCGATTTCACACCCACTTCCTTGAAAATGTCGGCGAGGGCCGGTGCCTGGGTCTCGGAAAAATTCAAGACCTGGAAAAAGTAGGGGAGGTCAAGTTCCTTGAGTTTTAACGCGCCGCCCGGCCCCCCGATTAGGATGTAGTGATACTTGTTTGCGATTTGCGCTGCTGCATAGAGCCTGGCCGTGCCCCACGGCGGAAAAACAAAGTCCACCTTGTCTTCCAGGATCAGCTTTTCCAGGAGTCTCGTCATTGTGCCCATATCGCTCTTATCATCATACCGGATGAGCTCCACCGGCAACTTCTTGCCGTACTCTTTCACATATATGCCACCCTTCTTGTTGACTTCCTCCACCCACAGCTGGTAGATAGGCCCACCCGCTATGGCTACGGCCCCCGCCAACGGACCCGACAGAGAAATCGCCTGGCCGATTCGAATCTTGTCTTTGGCTGCCGCCTCTCCGGTGCCAACGGCCCCCACCACGAACAAAACCATGACCGCAAACACCAACATCTTGATCCATGCCCTTTTTTTCATGGTAGCCCTCCTTTCTCACTTCTCAAGGTCATTCCAGACATGATTGTCATACAACCCCTTATCACTATCACCGGTTTAGGGAAGCGTTCTGATACCATCTCTTTATTCCAGCGCCTCACCTCCTTTCCCGATGGGATCACAAATCAAGGATTTTTGTCATTGCAACGTGCGATTTCTGCAATAATTACTTCTTCGGCCAATCAGGCTTTACTATAGGAGCTGCGGTGCGCTTGGCCCCCGGATCGATGACCTCAAACACGCCATTTTGCCACTGGCCCCATTCACCAGGATGGTTTACGGAAATCTGCCTTTCATCGTACCAGAACGGTCCCAAGGCCGTATCGAATTTCTCCTTGGCCATGACCGCCCTGATCTTTGCCTGATCCAGAGTTCCGGCTTTCTCCACCGCCTGCTTGAAGTGTTGCATCGCAGAATAGAAATATATTGAACCCCAGTAATTCCCCATTTCTTTTCCCGTGACCTCTTTGAAATGCTCAGCGAATTTTTTTGCCCCGGGTGAACTCTTCCCATTCCAGGCGCCACCTCCGATTACCCCCTCAACCGTCTTTGCGCCGAATGCATTCCTGTAGAACGTAAACGCCGGACCGACGCTGAGCGCAAACACCTTGAAATTTATGCCAAGTCCAATGGCCTGCCCGGTGATAAGCATACATTCATCCGGATAGCTGAAACCTACAAAAGCATCAACATTCGCCGACTTCGCCTTTTTCAACAAAAGTGACAAGTCTTTTACTCCCATCGGGTACGTCTTCTTCATAACGACATCAATTCCCCGCCTGGCGAATTCAGGTGATGCCATTGTCGAATATTCCACGCCGTGGAGGTCTTCATGGGAAATCATCGCCACGCGCTTCACGCCGAGTTCCTTGAAGATGTTCGTCAAGATCGGGACCTGGGATTCGGAAAAATTGAGACTTTGAAAAAAATAGGGCAGGCGGAGATTCTTAAGCTTCTCAGCACCACCAGCGCCACCGATGAGTATGTACTTGTATTTATTTGCGATCAGAGCAGCAGCGTAGAGATTGCCAGTCCCCCACGGCGGTAATATAAAGTCAACTTTATCCTCCAGAATCAACTTTTCCAGCAATCTCGTCATCGTGCCTCTATCAGACTTATCATCATACATGAGAAGTTCTACGGGTAACTTCTTCCCATACTCTTTCACGTATATGCCGCCTTCAGCATTTACATCTTTGACCCATAAATCATAGTATGGTGCACTCACAACCGCATTACTCACTGCAAGGGGACCTGAGAGGGAAACTGCCTGCCCAATAACGATTTTGTCTTTCCCTTGTTTTGCCTCGGCAGCGTTCACAAAAAACAAGGTCGCGACCACGAACACCAACACCCCAGACCATGCTCTGTTTTTCATCTTATCCCTCCTTTTATGGGCATTTTCCCTGGATATTCGTTTTCCCTATACTTATAGTCGGTTTTGAGGCGACCGTTCCGTATTGGCCGATTTCAACCAGCCCTTTGATGTGACTGTCTTACCGCCGTTAGAACGGCAACTGTCGTTTTGTCTTCTGGATCGTGAGCCACTTCACCTCGGTAAGTTCCTCAACCGAGTACCGACCTCCCTCTCGTCCGATTCCACTGCCTTTACACCCGCCAAAGGGACAGCACGCATCGGCATCGATGGTCCCATCATTTACATGAACCATACCCGCATCCAGGCCCTCCCCAAGAAAAATCGCCTTTTCCAAGTCCTTGGTGATCACACCGGCTGAAAGTCCGTACGTCGTATCATTGGCGACTTCGAGTGCCTCTTTTTCGTCTTTAACCGGAATGATCGAGGCTACAGGGCCAAAGGTCTCCTCGTGATAAATCTTCATATCAGGAGTAATATTTGCCAGTAATGTAGGCTTATACAGTCTGCCTTCG
>CAYOIU010000462.1:0-2934 GCA_964404085.1 uncultured Desulfobacteraceae bacterium
AATCGGCCCGGCGATCCCAGCATCCCGGTCAGGGCATGAACATAGAACCCAAGACTGAACTTATCCCTGTGTGCTGTCTCAATCGACTCCGTCATGACGCCCCCGTATAGGCTACAGGATCCCGAGCTTCGTAAGAACACCCCAGAGGAGCATCAGCAGCGTCAGGATAAAGAAAAAGGTCCGTTCGGTTCTTTTGTCGAAATAGGTAATTCCCTTTGAGTGGAACCATATCCTTTTCGACCCGGGATCTTTGCCCTCATTTATGTTTTCCATGGTTCACCTTCCCCATTCATCCCGCCTCTCCCTCTGGAAAGGGGAGGGGAATTCTTCCAGAGATTCTTTAAACCCCGGGCAGCCCCCCAAATCCCCTGAAAGACCAATACACTGCGGTGAGCAAAACAATGACCACGTTGGCGATAAACCAGAGGGGAATCCCGATCCTGAGATAGTCCTTTGGCTCCAGGTATCCGCTGGCGTACACAATCGCGTTTGGCGGCGTCCCAATGATCAGGCAATAGGCAAAGGAAGAGGCAATTGCCGTGGACATGGCTATGAAGGGCAGAAACGTGGTGCCCGGATGGACAAGGCCTGCCATGTTCAGGGTAATGGGGCCCACTGCCGCAGCGGCGGGTCCGTCCGCCATGAGGTTTGTGAGACAGGCCGTGAGCCCGTTTGCCGTGGCCATGAGCGGGATGCCGGAAGACATTCCGAGGGGAGCAAGCAGGTCAATGACCGTTCTTGCGAGCCAGTAGGCGGCGCCGGTCTGGTCCAGTGTCCTTCCGAAGATAATAGCCCCCGCATAAAGCCACACCACGCCCCAGTCCACCTTCTCCTGGTAGTCTCGCCAGTTGACCACACCGGCCAGGATATAGGCCACCGCGCCTGCGATGGCTATCACGCCTATCCCCAGGCGCACAGAGTAGATGCCGAGGTTATAAAAAACCTTTTCGGTGAACCACCCGTACACCATGACGAGGAAGATGATGATTGCCCATATCTGTTTGCCGTTCCATTTGCCCATCCTGCCTATCTCCGCCTCGAGCTGTTTCATGGCGGGGGCAAGAGACGTTATCCGGGGTTTGAACCTCCAGTTCACCATGAACCAGGTGATGGGGATCATCACGAGGAGGAACGGAAAACAATAGGTGACCCACTGGAAGTAGCCGATATCAAAACCGAACATATCATTGAGGTAGGTCATCATGATGACGTTCCTGGCACCGCCGGATGGGGCCCCGGGGCCCCCGATGTTGCAGGCCATGGCAATGGCGATCATCAGCATCTTGGCCAGCTCCGGGTCTTCCGGTACCTCTTGTGTCAGGCTGTTCTGGTAAAGGAGCATGCCTATGGGGAGGAACATGGCCGCGAGGGCATGATCGGAGATAAAGGCCGCGAGCGGGGTGATGATGAGGAAGAAGATCAGGGTTATCCACCTGACATTGGGCACGGCCAGTTTCTTGAACATCATCATGCACATGCGTTTGTCCACCCCTGTCTTTACAAAGGCGGCCGCGAACATGAGACTGCCCATGATAAACCAGCAGGCATCCGACCAGTACAGCATGGCCACCTGATTTCTCGTGACCACGCCTGTAAAAACGAGTATGAGACCGATGCAAAAGGCCACACCAGGCAGGGGAATGCATTCCGTCACGAAACAGATGACCACAAAGACCATCATTGCAACGGCCACCTTGATATGCCAGGCGCCCTTGTCCGCGGCCTTCCTGTCCGTTTTGGAGAGGTTATCATATTTGAGCCCGTCCTTTCTGAGCTCAAGGGCCTTTTCCATGATATTCTTGAAACTCTCGTCGCTGACGTTATCCTTGATATAGTTGTGGGCCTTGCTGAAATTTACGGCATCCACCTGTATCTTGTATTTCTTGCACCATTTGAGATTGCGTTTTAGAAACCGGTCTTTTGAAAGCGCACCCATCCTCATATTTGTTTCCATCATCTGTGCAGTGAGGAGCTGCCATTGGGCGACCTCTGCGCTTTCCCGGCCAAAGAGTTCAGTCGTTAACAGATTCACCACGGCCTTTGGCCCCACATTGTATTCGGTCCCCACATCCTTCATCCCCGAAGGTGTAGGCAATACCAGGATAAGGAAAAACAGGACCACCGGTATGATGAAGAGCTTCCAGTCCACATATTTGTCATAGCCGGTTGCCTTTTTTTTGGCTTTAGCCATTTCCTACCTCCATTTTTTCATCGTACGGGACATCGCGTGATACGACATGACTCAAATCCGGTCCATTGATCAGGCTCCCGAGATGATTTTGTCCATTTCAAAGAATATCTCCTGCTCTCTCACCACGCCCACCACCTTGCCATTGCGAATAACGGCCATTCGTCTGACGCCTTCCTTGTACATAAGCTCGGCCAGCTCCATGAGGTTGGTGCCCTCCTCCACTGCCGGAGGGGCATCGGACATCACCTCGCTTATCTTCTTTTGGGCCAGTGCCTTTACCTGTGTGGTAAAGAGCCCTGTCCAGAACATGGGCGAGTACACCATGCTGTCGGCCATGGAGGGCTTGGGTGCCGAGAGATAAGCCGGCCGGACCCCTGCAATCAGATCCTGGATGCTCAGGATTCCCGCCATCTCTCCATTCTTGTCAAACACCACAATGGATCGGTGTCCGGTCTCCATGATCCGGCTTGTGGAAATGGAACTCTTAAAGGATTCCCTCAGCCGGTCGATTCCCTCCTTGACGGTGCTGTACGCGCCGATGGTGGTGTAATCCTCGATGGGGATCATGATGTCCCCGGCCTTCTTTTCCTCCTTTACTTCTCCATGCTGCGCCAGATAGGCATCTCTGATTCGCGATGCCAGGAGATCGATCTCACAGGGCTTTTTGAGGTAATCAAAGGCTCCATGCTTTAGGGATTCCCTGGCAGACCCGACTTCTCCGTGACCGGTCAGCATGATGACCT
>CAYOIU010000463.1:0-2914 GCA_964404085.1 uncultured Desulfobacteraceae bacterium
ATAAAAGCTGAGGAAAGATATATTCCCGCCGGAAAGGACTGCACTGGCCCTCCCGTACTTGATCAATGCACCTCAGTAAGCGGATGATATAAGTACCTTGGTCAGGGCCACGGCGGTATTTTTTCAGGCACGAAGGGTTTCCTTTGTTTCGACCTGAGTTGCTAAGCAAGGCGTCCGGGCGACCTTTTGTATTTCCTCCGTGCCCCTTTCCTGTTCAGAGAAGTTCCCGCAAGCGCGCCGACCGGCCGCTGCATAAATATGCGACCTCCAAGCAAAGATGCGTTTTCGTGTCCTGAAAAAAGATCCCCGTGCCCCTCCTTATCACCATCTTTCCTATCTTCTGCAAGACATTGCATCCCTCAAGGGAGAGGCAGTGGACTTGTTACGCCGCCGTCTATCTCAGGAATTTAGTGGGAAGATAGAGGGAAATGGCGGGGACATAGGTAATGATGAGCAGTGCGATGAGGAGAAGAATCAGGAAGGGTGCAACGGAACGACTCACCTGGACCAGGCTTTTTTTCGTGATTCCCATGGTCACAAATAGATTGATCCCGAACGGGGGGGTCAGAAAGCCGAATTCGATCACCAGGACCATGACGACCCCGTAATGAACAAGGTCAATGTTGAATCGCCTGAGCGTTTCAAGGAAGATGGGAGAAAGGATCATCATAGCTGAGACGTCATCCATCACAGATCCCATGATCAGGAAAAGGATATTGACCAAGAGCAGGAAGATCCACCAGGTCTTTGCAAAACCCACCGTAAATTCCGCCACTCTCAAGGGGATCTGCTCAGAGGTCAGCAGCCAAATAAACGTCATTGCGCAGGAGAGGATAAAGAGCAGGGAGGCAGACAGGACTGCGGATCCCACCAGGGCCTTTTTCAAGGCGGCCAATTTCATTTCTTTGTAGATGACCAGTTCCACGAACAACGCATAAACCACGGAAACGGCTGCCGCTTCCGTCGGCGTGAAGGCACCCGAATAGATGCCCCCCAGCACGATGACGGGCAGGAGTAGCCCCCATATCCCGTCCCTGACGATCTTGATCCCTTCCTTCAGGCTGTACTTCTTTTGATCTTTCCAGTCATGCTTCCTGGACATGTAGAGCGTGTAGGCGATGAAGATGGCCCCGATGAGGATGCCCGGGAGGATGCCTGCCATGAAGAGTTCAGCCACAGAGACATTCATCACGAGGCAATAAAAGATCATGGGTATGCTCGGAGGAATCACGATACCCAGGGACCCGGCAGATGTGAGAAGACCCACGGAAAAATCTTCGTCGTAGCCGGACTTAGTGAGCGCGGGGATCATGATGGAGCCAATGGCGACGACCGTGGCAGGGCTTGAGCCGGAAAGGGCCGCAAAAAACATGCAGGCCACGACGGATGCCACGGCCCCTCCCCCCCGCATATGTCCGACGAGGAAATTCATTATATTGATCAACCGGCGGGCCATGGCCCCTTCAGTCATGATGGACCCGGCGAGAATGAAAAAGGGAACGGCAAGCATCACAAAGTTGTCGAGGGCATTGAAGAGTTGCTGGGGGATAACCAGAAGGGGTGAAGACGTGAAAAAATAGAGGGCGATGCCGGTGACAACCGCGAGGAGCACCGAAATGGGGACCCCCATCAGGAGAAAGATAAGAAACGAGAAGATGATGGTGGGGATCATGTCACGTCCGCTGTGTCATCGGCCGAGGGTTCAGGGTTAAGAATCTGCCGAACATGGGAATAGGCCACATGAAAAAACCTTACGGAAATCGTCAGCGAAAACAGAGGGATAGAAATATACGGGATATACATGGGTATATGAAGGGTGGCCGTTCGTGCCCCGTATTTGTGGAGTTTCGTGATCTGAATCCAGGCAAAATAGATCACAAAAAGAAAAAAGATTCCACATATGAAATTGGCCAGGGCCCCCACCAGGTGGCTGAACCTGGGGGGAAGGTATTTGACCACGGCCTCCATGCTGAAATGTGTCCCGTATTTCACGCCCAGACTGGCGCCCAGGAAGGTCAGGAAGATGGTGAGATAGCGCCCCAGTTCCTGCGCCCAACTGAAAGCGAAATGAAAACCGTACCTCATCACCACCTGGATGAAGACGAATATGGCCAGTCCCAGCAGCGTAAATCCAAGGACCATTTCTTCAATATGATTCAGGATGCGCAGGATCTTGCTCATTTGTTTTCATTCCAGGCGACAGCGTTCGGTGATGCCCTGACAGGGTGGCCACGATCCATTGGCCTGGCAGCTCACTTCCACTGTCGACCAATCTTCAGTCGGTGAAAGGTGTGAAACAGATCAAGAGGCCCGGCGGGCAAGATGTCCCCGGGCCTCTGGCGTGATCCAACACCCTTGGAATGAAACGTTACTATTTGGAATACTTGTTGATTTCCTCGATCTTGGCCATGAAGGCATCGAAAAGATCGGCACCGATGATCGGCCTGTACTTGGCGTAGATGGGGGTCATGGCCTTCTTGAAGGCCTCCCTCTCGGCAGCGGTCAGTTCGATGACCTGCACTTTCTGCTTCGCTGCTACTCCATAGATGCTCGGTCCGGGCTTGACTTTCCCTGTCTTGGGGTCTTTCTTGGCCAGGAGGCTCAGTGATAGCTTGTCCTGAGCGGTGTGTCCCCTGTTGACGATCTCCGTCTCGTAGGCGGCCTTTTTCATGATCTGCTGGACTTCAGGGGACAGGGAATCCCACCAATCCAGGTTGGCGATGATAAAGCATTCCGTCAGGATGTGATGGGTGATGGTGACATACTTGTTCACTTCCGTGAATTTCATCAGAATAGACGTGTAAAGGGGGTTGTCCTGCCCGTCGATGACACCCTGCTGCAGGGCATTGTATACCTCGGGGAAGGGCATGGGAACGGGGTTGACGCCCATCTGCTTGAAGGTGTCAATGTAGAC
>CAYOIU010000464.1:0-2891 GCA_964404085.1 uncultured Desulfobacteraceae bacterium
ACGACTCAGTCGTCGCTCCTCGGCGACTTGCATCTAACACCTTGCTGGTGATCAGGAATTTCGCGAAATCACCCGATGCGAATTGTTATGCGCGATTTAGACGGTGGATATGCGTTAATGGGGCCAGCCATACTGACCCCAGAGCTGCCTGCGCGAAAAATTGAATCGTATGAACCCCCGTCGTTTGGAAGAAGGTCAAAAAGGTCGACGGGGGTTCACGGTAGAAAGAACCCGAGTAGAGCCCTCCCCACCGGAAAACTACCAAGGGTTGCGAAAAAAAGCAACGCACTTGTGCTGAATCAGTCCCAGACACCCGGGATGGTTTCTCCGCATTGGGGGCACCGGCGGTTCACGATGCTGTTTTGTTGCACCTGAAAACCGAATCGGTCGATGAGCGTTTTTCCACAACTGTGGCAGGATGTTTTTTCACCTTCATCGCCGGGAAGATTGCCGGGATAGACGTATTTGAGCCCGGCTTCGTAGCCCAGGTCGCAGGCCCTGTGAATGGTTTCAGCCGGTGTAGCCGGCAGATTCAGAAGGCGATAGGTGGGATGGAACCGACTGATGTGCCAGGGAATAGCCGGATTGAGATCGGCCAGAAATCGGGCAAGGGACTTGAGTTCCTTGACTGAATCATTCAGGCCGGGAATGATCAGGGTGGTTACCTCAAGCCATACCCCCAGTTCCACCAGGGTGGCGAGATTCTTGAGCACAGGCTCAAGTTTTGCCCCGCACTGCTCCTTGTAGAACCGGTCGCTGAATGCCTTGAGATCGATGTTGGCGCCATGAAGGTCCGGGTGGATCTCTTTGAGGCAATCCTCACTCATATAACCATTGGAGACGAAGATATTCTTCAACCCTGCTTCAGCGGCCAATCTTGCGGTATCCAGGGCAAGCTCGAAGAAAATGGTGGGCTCGGTGTAGGTAAAGGATATGGTGGCCGCGTGTGCACGCAGGGCCTTCTGCACAATCTCTTTAGGGGCCATTTTCTCCCCATAGATGCGGTGATGGTCCGACGGCATCTGGGAGATGTCGGCGTTTTGACAGAAGAGACACCTGAAATTACACCCCACCGTGGCAATGGAGTAGGAAAGGGTCCCGGGGAGGAAGTGAAACAGGGGTTTTTTTTCAATGGGGTCGGTGTGGGCCGCTATGATCTTGTCGTAGACGAGGGTGAAGAGTCTCCCTGATTGGTTTTCCCTGACGCCGCAAATGCCGCTTGCCCCCTCTTTGATCAGGCACCGGTGATTACAGAGGAAACAGCGAACCCGGTCTTGATCCATTTTTTCATAGAGATAACCTTCGTTCATCCTGGTTTCCTCCACTAACGCATCTAACCCGGATTTCTCACGATTAATCTACTGCGATGGTGAATTTGCCCGTGTCTCCTTCGTTGCGCTTGGAAAATATCCTCGACATACTGAATGAGCATGCTTGCGGGTATTTTCCCGCGCGCGCCTTAGATCCACGGTCATCTTCCCCATCTCGCTACGAAGATCCGTGAGAAACCCGGGTTTAAGATCTTGAAACGCTTTGGCGCCCATAACCCCGCGGCGTGCCTCTTTCAGGCGCATTTTGAGAGGCAGGTTCCGGGTCTTTGTCGTATAGACCAGGGTCGCTGAAAAGCAAAGGCAGGACGCGAAAGGGAAACGCTTGTCTATCCAGGATCCGGTGCGATCCCGGCCCGGCACGGGCGGTTTTGAAAAAAATGGAGGAACGCACTGCCAGGAGATCGGAACCGGGCCGTAGGCCGACTTCAGGACGGTCATGATTTGCCAGAGGTTGAAAAAACGGGCATGGCGGAAGAGGGAATTGCCGAAATACCCCTTGACTTTTCTTATGACACCATCGCAGGAGAAGGTGTTCATGACACCCACGAATATTTTTTTCCTGGCAACCCTTCCTGCCTCCCTCAGGGCCGGGAGAGGGTCGTCGAGACACTCAAGCGTGTGAATGAGCAAGGCGAAATCAACCGAATTGTCCTCAAATGGAAGGTCCTCCGCCCTCCCTATTTTGAGCGTACATCGCCCGCCCAGACGTTCTCTGGCCCTTCGGATCATGCTGGATGATGCGTCCACACCGGTGATATCGAGGCCGAGCCTGTTGAGAGCAAGGAGGTGATTGCCAGAACCACAACCGATGTCCAGAGCTCGATCGCCCGGGGAGGGTTCGAGAAATGAGGAAAAGAGGGCTTCCAGGGTACGGTCAAAGGATTGGCCCTGTCGGGACTGGTACCAGGCTTCATAGGCCCTGGCGCTCTTTCTGTCAAAAATGAGTGCCATCAGAAAAAAAGTTGATGCTGAAAAGGTTCAAGGTTTCGTTGGAAATCATCATCGTACCCATAAACGGGCACTCCAGCAGGATCATAGGCGGCGCCCGGTCGTCAAATCCCCACGATATCGTACTTTGAAATGAGTCGCGACAAATAGGTCCTCTGTATGCCCATGACCTTTGCCGCCTTGCTCCTGTTGCCCCCGGTATCCTTCAGATTCAGCATCACAAAATCTTTTTTAAAATTGTCCAGGGCATCCTTCAGACTGAGTCCCACTTCCATCCCGGAAGATTTGCTCTTCCCGCCTGAAATGGGGAGGTCTTCGGGGAGGATTTCCTGACCGTTTCCCATGACAACCGCCCTTTCCATGGCGTTGCGAAGTTCTCTCACATTGCCCGGCCAATCATAGTCCAGCAGTTTTTGCAGTGCCTGGTCCGACATCTTCAGGGGATGGGACCCTCTTTCCTGGCCGAATTCTTCCAGAAAATAGTTGGCCAGGAGAGGAACGTCTCTTTTTCTTTCCCGGAGGGGCGGTATAGTGATTCGCACTACATTGAGGCGGTAGTAGAGGTCCTCACGAAAACGGCCTTCTTCCACTTCCTTGGTAATATCCCTGTTG
>CAYOIU010000465.1:0-2876 GCA_964404085.1 uncultured Desulfobacteraceae bacterium
ACTGGACATATCCAGTTGAAATTATTTGAATCTTAACCGGACACTACTGACTCACTTTATATACAAAATTTTACAGGAGCGCATTTCCCGGGTCAAGAAAAATGGGTTTTTGAACCCTTGAACCCGAATCCTGCGTGCCTCGGCGTGCTTTATGAAAACTGCTTGACATGGTGTATGAAAATGGTTAGGGCATTACAGTGTTAGATTTCCCGTCAACACCCATGGAAAAAGAGGGCAGATAGATATGGAGGACAGTAGAATTACCGAACACCCCATCTTGACAATCCCCGAAAAGGTGGAGGTGGCGTTTTTCTGGAACGGAAAGGAATTGAAGGGTTTGGAAGGGGAAATGATCTCTTCCGCCCTTTTTGCAAACGGTATTCATATCTTCGGGCATCATCACAAGGACGGGAGTCCCCAGGGGATCTTTTGTGCCAACGGCCAGTGTTCTCAATGCATGGTCATTGCCGATCATCTTCCGGTCAAATCGTGTATGACCCCCCTTCGGCAGGGGATGATGATCCAGAGTGTGGAAGGGGTTCCGGAGCTGCCTTCCGATGACACGCCTGTCGGAACCGGTGAAATACCCATTGAAGACGTGGAGGTCCTGATCATCGGCGGAGGACCGGCCGGCCTGTCCGCCGCCATTGAACTGGGCACACTCGGGATTGATACCCTGATCATTGACGACAAGGACCGGATAGGGGGAAAGCTGGTCCTCCAGACCCACAAATTCTTCGGATCGGTTGAAGACTCGCACGCCGGTACGAGGGGTTTTGAAATCGCGTCTCTTCTGGGTAACGAATTGAAGGAGCTTGAATCCGTTCGGATCCGTCTGAATACCACGGCCGTGGGCGTTTTTTCAGACGGCATCGTGGGCGTGGTGGAAGGAAAGAGCTACAGGAAAATCAGGCCGGAAAAACTCCTGGTGGCCACGGGGGCGAGGGAAAAAATGCTCTCTTTTCCCGGGAACACCCTGCCGGGAGTCTTCGGCGCCGGGGCCTTTCAGACGCTGGTCAACAGGGATCTTGTCAGGAGTTCCGAAAAGGTCTTCATCGTCGGAGGCGGTAACGTGGGCCTCATTGCCGGGTACCATGCCATACAGGCCGGTATCCAGGTAGCGGGTCTTGTGGAAGCCCTGCCCCGAATAGGCGGTTACAAAGTCCACGAGGACAAATTGAAACGGCTGGGTGTTCCCATCTTTACCAGTCACACGGTGGTAAGCGCCAATGGCACGGATCACGTTGAATCCATCACCATCGCCGGACTGGACAAGGACTGGAACGTGATACCGGGCTCCCACAAAAGCTTTGAAGTGGATACGGTTCTGATTGCCGTTGGTCTCGGCGAGGTTAATGAATTCTATCTCAAGGCCAGGGAATGGGGCCTGGATACTTACTCCGCCGGGGATGCACAGGAAATTGCCGAGGCATCGGCCGCCATGTTCACGGGAAAGATAGAAGGACTCAAAATAGCCAAATCTCTGGGCCGATACCCCGGTGAGATACCCCGGGAATGGGAAGAAAAGGCGGCGGTCCTGAAGACAAAGCCCGGGCCGATCTCTACTCCTTCCGAACCGGCCCCTGAACAGGGGGTCATGCCCATCTTTCATTGTTACCAGGAAGTGCCTTGCAATCCCTGCACCTCTGTCTGTCCCGAGAAGGCCATCCGTACCGGGGAGGACAAGATCACCGGCCTGCCCTACATGACGGACCTGGAGAAATGCAAAGGCTGCATGGCCTGTGTTGCCATCTGCCCGGGTCTGGCCATTGCCCTAGTTGACTACCGGAAAGACAAAGAAAACCCGACGGTCACCCTTCCTTATGAAATATGGCGTGGAAGGGTGGAAAAGGGCAGCATGGTTCCCGTAACTGACGACGATGGGGCCATCCTGGGTCACTACCCGGTGGAGCGGGTGATTGCCAACAAGAAAAAATATCCCGGCACCCTCCTGGTCCAAATCAAAATGGACAGGGCCGTGGCACAGAAAGCGGTGGGCATTCGTGTGCAGGAGGAACAGGTGGAACCCTCCGAAATTTACGAGAAGGGACCTCTCCCGGACGAGGCGATTATCTGCAGGTGCGAGCGGGTGAATGCGGGTGAAATAAGAGAGGCCATCCGGAACGGTGTCCGGGACATCAATCACCTCAAGGCCATAAACCGGGCCGGGATGGGCGCCTGTGGTTCCAAGACCTGCAGGCCCATGATCTGGCGCATTTTTCAGGAGGAGGGCGTCGATATTGAGCAGGTGACCGACCGTGTTGACCGGCCCCTTTTTGTGGAAGTCCCCTTGGGGATACTGGCCAATGTTCATGGAGGTGAATCGGATGAATAGGTATGATGCGATCGTAATCGGCTCCGGCTCCATCGGTGTTCCCACCGCCCTGG
Organism: uncultured Desulfobacteraceae bacterium; assembly: GCA_964404085.1. Classification (GTDB taxonomy): domain Bacteria; phylum Desulfobacterota; class DSM-4660; order Desulfatiglandales; family Desulfatiglandaceae; genus CAYUCJ01. The sequence continues at coordinate 2,389 of CAYOIU010000465.1, forward strand.
CCCTGGGTGAAGCGGGTGTCAAGACCCTCGTCCTGGATCGGAACTCTTCCCCCGGACAGGGCGAAAACAAGCATGCCATCGGTGGGATTCGGGCAACCCATTCCAGTCCCGGAAAAATTCTCACCTCCCTTCGTTCCCTGGAGATCTTCTCCACCTGGAAAGAAAGGTTCGGAGACGATATCGAGTGGCTCAAAGGGGGCTATCTTTTTCCAGTCTACAGGAAGACGGAAGAAGATATTCTGAAGGGGATCCTTCCCATACAAAAGGAGTTCGGGCTCAACATAGACTTCATTTCACCGGAAAAGGTCCGTTCAATCCTGCCGGGAATAGCCCATGCAGATCTCAGAGGCGGCACCTATTCCCCGGACGACGGATCGGCCTCTCCCCTGCTGGCCATCAATGCCTTCTACCGAAAAGCACTCGAAAAAGGGGTTCACTTTCAGTTCAGGAAAAACGTTCGGGCCATCCTGTCTGAAAACGGCAAGGTG
>CAYOIU010000466.1:0-2875 GCA_964404085.1 uncultured Desulfobacteraceae bacterium
GTCAAGAAATTCAGGATCATTTACAAGGTGGCAAGGGGCAAACAGATCAGCATTGTTGCCCTGGGTCCACGGAAGCACATCTATGAAGAGACATTTCGGATTATCAAGAGAGAATCGAAAAAGCAGTAGTTTGACCAGGTAGATGAGCAGGGTTTTCCTCTTTACCCATGATGAGCATTTTCGTGTAGTTCCCGGTTTGAAACTCTTTGAACCAGACACACCGACCAAATAGACCAAACAGACACGACAGACCCACTGGACCATCTCGTCGTATCTTTCATTCGAAACCCACTGTGGCGTAATTATGCCACGGGGGCAAATGCCATATGGTTCATGAAAGGCACAAGTGTAACAAACTATGTCAATATCCTGGCCGTTCCCAATCTCAACTGGGAGGCGGTTTCATAGGGGAATTTCTGATTCTGGGCGGGTTCATCCGGAAATCCCTCCGTTCCGGATGAACCCTATGACAGGGGAAGACTCCCTCTGTCATAATGGTCCCATTCTTATCTCCTGAATCGGACGGATCTTTCCGACTTCATTTGTATCCTTTCCTATTTCGAACTCCTTACATGGCCCTTTATAAAGTAGAACTGAGCCACACGCCTGAAATGGAATAATGACGACCGGTCTTCTGAATCCAATCAATGCACTTAGAGACTTCTGGTCACATCGGGATTTGCTGTTCCAATTGACAATCCGAGAGATCAAGGGACTTTACCGGGGTTCTTATCTTGGCATGATATGGTCTGTGCTCACCCCCCTCTTCATGCTGGCGATTTATACCTTCGTGTTTTCGGTGGTTTTTAATGCGAGATTCGGTACTTCCCCTGACGAGAGCCGCCTGGAATTTGCGTTGGCCCTGTTTTGCGGACTCATTCCCTTCAACGTGTTTACCCAGTGCATCAGCGTGGCGCCTCGCCTGATCGTTCTCAACGCCAATTATGTGAAAAAGGTAGTTTTTCCCCTGGAGATATTGCCGGTAAGTATCCTGGGGAGAACGCTCTTTGAGGGGCTCATCAGCTTTGCGATTCTCATCGGGGGAGTCGCCGCCTTTGTTCGTCCACCTTCTCCGGCATACCTGGCTTTACCCCTGGTGTTTCTTCCGCTTATCTTCTGGTCCCTGGGGATCAGCTGGTTTTTTGCTTCCCTGGGTGTTTTTATTCGAGATCTGGCCCATGCGGTCGATCTCCTGATCCGTATACTGTTTTTCTTGACACCGATTTTCTATCCCATATCGAGGGTTCCGCCCACGTTCCGGTTTTTTCTGCACCTCAACCCTTTGACGTTGATCGTGGGTGATTTCCGAAGCGTAATCATCTTCGGGCGGTTCCCTGACTGGTCGTTGTGGGGTATCGGGGTTACAGTATCATTTGTGGCCATGATGACCGGGTACTGGTGGTTTATGCGCGGCAAACATGCTTTTGCGGATGTCTTATGAATAAGCCCGAGAGTGCTATTTCAGCTCGGAATCTCAGCAAGGTCTACTGTCTCTATGACAGACCCCAGGACCGGCTGAAGCAGATGTTTGTGGGGAAGAGAAAGAAGCTGTACCGGGATTTCTGGGCCTTGAGGGATATTTCATTTGAGGTGAAAAAAGGTGAGGCCCTCGGCATCATCGGTCGAAACGGGGCGGGGAAAAGCACTCTTTTGCAGATACTGGCCGGTACCCTGAGCCCGACTGACGGCGAGGTCAGCGTTAACGGCCGGGTGGCTTGCCTGCTGGAGCTGGGCAGCGGGTTCAACCCCGAGTTCACAGGTCGGGAAAATGTCTATTTGAACGGATCAATCCTGGGCTTCAGCCGTTCGGAGATGGACCGGCTTTTTGATGAGATTGCCTCTTTTGCGGACATCGGCGAGTTCATGGACCAACCGGTCAAACTCTATTCCAGCGGCATGTATGTTCGGCTGGCCTTCGCTGTTCAGGCGTGTATTAGGCCGGATGCCCTAATTGTGGATGAGGCTCTCAGTGTTGGTGACATCTTCTTTCAGCAGAAATGCCATGCGCGGATGCAGGAGTTGATAGCCCGGGGCACCGCGATCATAATCGTATCTCACAACATGCAGGCCATTGAGAAATACAGCACCAGAGCAATGCTTTTGGACAAGGGAGCGTGTGTTTTCATGGGCCACCCCAATGAGGCGGTAGAGCGCTACTATCAAATGACTGCATCATCCAAGCCTAAATTCGTACATCGAAAGGTTGATGGTGCCGGAACGATTGAGGTAACTGGAGGCGCCTTCAAGAGCGGTCCCATTGAGGATTGGCCTCCCTCTGATGCGTTTTGGGATCTATCGGAGGCTGTGGTTATCGGTGAGGAAGATGTGGCGAGGTGTACCGGTGTTGCGCTTTGTGATGAGAAAGGGAAACGGTGCACCAAGTTCAAAATCGGGGAGACTGCATGTTTCTATTACGAGTTTCTGGTATTGAAGGACACGGAGATACCGGTTGGGGGTATCGTCTTAACCAATAAGCTGAATATCAATATCCATGGCAAGAACTCACTTCAATATCTGGTAGAATCACCGACTACTCTCGACAAAGATACGCTTGTCCGTTTTAGACAAAGAATACAATTGAGCGTAGCCCCCGGGGAATATACATTTCAAGTTATTTTTTCCACTATATCCAAAGAAGACTATGACCGGGCAAAAGATATGGATTACATGCAGCTTCGTACGAAACTCAGAACGATTTTGCGAGTACGACAGGCCGGGCGAATTTCGGTTCACATGAAGAGTGACGGCTTCAGATATCCATTTTATGGATATGCGGATCTGAAGGGAGGCTGCACCTTATCAATTCTTGATCATAACAAGCGATGAGAAAATTGAATCCCATGACATTGTTTTACTTTTACATCAAACACGAGGA
>CAYOIU010000467.1:0-2861 GCA_964404085.1 uncultured Desulfobacteraceae bacterium
AGCTTTGGTGATATTGGATGAATAAGCTGATTATCTGGTACGGCGAACTGACGACAGAGCGCCGTCTGACAAAAAGAGGGCTTCAATTCCTCGGGGTGGGGATGCTCTGGATCCTGCTCTTCCTTGTTCTCCCGGGGCTGGTGCTTGTGGTGGTGAGTTTCGCCACCCGTGGTTCCTATGGTCAGCTTGAGTGGTCGTTTACCATTGAGAACTACAAGCGACTCCTGGGCTTCGGCGTCTTTGGATGGACTGCCGACTACATCATCATCCTGTGGCGATCGGTCTGGGTTGCCTTTGTGACCAGTCTCATAGCGGTCATTCTTTCCTATCCCTTGTGTTTTTTTATCTGCAGCCGCCCGGAAAGGACCCGATCCCTGTGGCTCATGCTGGTGATTATCCCTTTCTGGACGAATATGGTCATCAGGACTTATGCCTGGTTCCTGATCCTGGCACCGGAATTCCCTCCTGCCAGGCTCGCGAATCTCCTGGGGTTTATCCCGCCGAACACCCCGCTCTATCCCAATGCCTTCGCAGTGTATATCGGGATGGTCACCATCTTCCTTCCCTTCGTGGCCCTGCCGCTCTATGCGAGCGTAGAGCGACTGGACTGGGCCTTGGTGGAGGCAGCCCAGGACCTCTATGCATCCAAGGTGCGTGTCTTTATGCAGGCCATTCTGCCACAGACCATGCCGGGCCTTTCCGTAGGAATCATCCTCACCTTTGTCCCCGCCATGGGGATGTTCGTGGTCCCTGACCTTTTGGGAGGCGCCAAATATATGCTGGTGGGGAACCTGATCGAGCAGCAGTTTGGGGCAAGCCGTGATTGGCCTTTTGGCGCGGCGGTGAGCATGGCGTTGATGGTGCTCACCATGGTCAGTCTCTATCTGTACCGGAGGAAGTATAAGGAGATGGAATTCGTATGAGAAAGCTTCACCCGGCGGTAACCATACTCGCCATGGTTACCCTGGCATTCCTTTATATCCCTCTGTTGGCTGTGGCCATCTTTTCCGTGAATGCCACACGCTACGGCCTGGCCTGGCGTGGTTTTACCCTGGACTGGTATGTCAAGCTGTTGCATAATGAAGTTATTCTGAATGCCGCATGGAACAGCCTGGTCCTCGCAGTCGTCTCCACTGTGGTCGCAACAATCCTCGGAACCGCACTGGCGATCGGCATGGATCGTTTTCCCTGGACAAAGAAGACAGGCACAACGCTTGATTTGCTCCTGCACCTGCCGGTCGTGGTCCCTGACATCATCTTTGCTGCTGCACTGGTGGTCGCCTTCGGCCTCCTGCGAATGTCCTCTTCCATTTTCGAGCCCGGGCTTCTCAATATGATCATCGGGCATATTACCTTTCAGGTCTCCTTTGTGGCCCTGGTGGTGCGCAGCCGTTTAGAGAGCATCGGGAGGGACGTGGAGGAAGCGGCTCGTGACCTTTTCGCCACTACCCCGTATCTCTTGAGGCGGGTCATTCTGCCGCTCCTGTTTCCGGGGATTATGGCCGGGGCCATGCTGGCCTTTACCCTATCCCTGGATGACTTTGTCATCAGCTTTTTTACCGCCGGCCCGGATTCGATCACTCTGCCCCTGTTTATTTTCGCGGCGGTGCGGCGGGGAGTAACCCCCCAGATCCATGCCTTATCCACGCTGGTCCTGTTGACCACGGTCCTCCTGATCATCGGCATGGAACGGTTTACACGAAAATAGGAGCCTCCATGGGGAGGAGATTGTAAAACATTGTTAACCCCAAGTAGAAAGGAGTGGAAGCATGAAAAAACTAACGGTATTGCTGGTGGCGTTTTTTATTGCTTTTGCCGGGACGGCCCTGGCAGCGGACAAGGTGCTCAAAATATTTATCTGGTCGGAGTACATGGATGAGGTGAACATGCCCAAGGCCTTTGAAAAGGCCACGGGGATCAAGGTGAAGCTGGATTTGTACGAATCCAACGAGGAGATGCTCGCCAAACTCCAGGCGGGCGGGGTCAGCCTTTATGATATCGTAGTGCCCTCCGATTACATCATGCCCAGCATGATCAAGCTGAAACTGCTCCAGCCCCTGGATCACACCAAGATCCCCAACCTGAAAAACCTGGGCCCCAAGTTCAGGAACGCCGACTTTGATCCTGGGAACAAGTACTCGGTAGGCTGGCAGTGGGGGACGGTCGGCCTCATGTATCGGAAGGACAGGATCAAGGACGCCGACGCCAAGTCCTGGGCGATCCTTTTTGAACCGAAGAAAGACCCGGGACCTTTTTGCCTCCTCGACTCGGTTCGGGAGATGATGGGCATTACCCTCCGTTATCTCGGCCATGATTTCAACAGCATCAACCTAAAGGAACTCATGACCGCATCTGATTTGCTCATCCGGACAAAGAAGAGGACTTCGTGCCTGGGATTCAAGGGAGGGGTCGGCGGAAAGAATGATGTGGTGGCAAATGCCGCGGCCGCGGCCATTGTTTACAACGGAGACGCGATCCAGGCCATGGCAGAAGATCCGAAACACCTGGGTTTTGTGGTACCCAAGGAGGGGAGTGAGATCTGGCTGGACAACATGTGCATCCCGGCAAAGGCTCCTAATCCGGATGCCGCACACAAATGGATCAACTGGATCCTTGAAGCCAAGGTCGGCGCGAGCCTTTCGAACTACAATCACTTCGCGACCCCGAATCAGGCGGCCATGCCTTTTCTGAGCAAGGAAGACCTGGCGAATCCGGGTGTATGGCCTACCCCGGAAATCATGAAGACCCTTCAGTTCACAAAAGACCTGGGCAAAGATACCCGGATCGTTGACCAGGCGTGGACAAGGGTCAAATCGCACTGAACTACCGCTTTAGTTCGGATCAGCTCAATATACGGGGGA
>CAYOIU010000468.1:0-2842 GCA_964404085.1 uncultured Desulfobacteraceae bacterium
GGCTGGTGATGCAGGACGTATTTCTTTTTGCGGGGAACCTCGCCGACAATATCACCCTCGGCAGGACAGCAGTGAATGGACCTATCATGGAATCGGCAGCAACGCTTGTCAACCTGGAATCACTGGTAAGGAAGATGCCCGGAGGATGGAACCAGGAGATTGGAGAGAAGGGTGCGACCCTTTCAGCAGGAGAACGGCAGCTCCTTTCTTTTGCCCGAGGGCTCGCCGCCGATCCCCCTCTCTTGATCCTGGACGAGGCAACGTCCAGCGTGGATCCCGAGACAGAAGGTCTCATCCAGGAGGCCATCACGCGCATGACCTCTTCCCATACCACCCTCGTCATCGCGCACAGGCTTTCCACCGTCCGCAATGCCGATCGGATCCTGGTCCTCCACAAGGGAAGAATCCGGGAGCAGGGGACGCACCAGGAATTGATGGATCAAAAGGGAATCTATTACAAACTCAACATGCTCAGGAAGGCGTAAGTTTTCCAAGCACCATCGAGTGAAAAATGGTGACCATGAGAAATTCAGGGGTTCTGAATGTTCAGCTATGTATTCATGAAAATCCTTGAAATGAGGCCAAGGTCCTATGATCGCAGCATGGAAAAGGCGAGCAGAGGCTATACACGTCAAATAAAGGAGGCAGTAGCCAAGGAGATGCCTGAAAAGGGCCATGTACTCGAAATCGGTTGCGGCACAGGGGAACTTGCCGGTTTGATGATCGATCGCGGGTGTACCGTGGTGGGTTTTGACCTGAGTCCTTCCATGGTAAAGGCGACCACAGAGAGAATAGAAAAGGAGAATTTAGGGGACAAATTTTCTGTGAGGCGCATGGGAGTTGAGGGTATGGATGATCTTCCAGACGAAAACTTTGAAGCAGTTGTCTCCATGCTGGTCTTCAGCGAACTCAATGACGATGAAAGGCGTTTTGCCCTGAGACATGCATCGCGGGTCTTGAGGCCGGGCGGACGATTGGTTATCGCGGACGAGGTTGTACCACGGCACAAAGTGCAGAGGTTTATTCATTCCGTGACAAGGTTGCCCCTGCTTATTTTGACCTATCTCGTAACGGACACATCGACGCGCCCCCTGATGGACCTTTCAGGCGAAATAGAGAAAGCGGGATTATCTATTCAGAAGGAAGAGCGAAGCCAGGGTGATTCGTTTGCCTTCGTCGTTGCCATAAAAAAAGACAAGGACAAAACATGACGCTCATAAAAACTATATGGGCATTCCTGTTCAGGCTTTTTCCATGCCCCACAAAAGTGGGGCTTCGCCGCATAGGAAATCCCGGTCCGGACAGCCCTGTCTTTGTTACCTGCAACTTCCATCTGACCGTGAAAAGGCTCAAAAAACTGCTGCACAGCCTGGATCTTTGGCTTCTGGTGGCAGATTCCAAGGGTGTCAATGTCTGGTGCGCGGCCGGTGCCGAGGAGTTTAACACACATTCGGTTGTCTCAGCCGTGAAAACAAGTGGAATCGGGGACATGGTGCACCACCGAACCCTTATCCTGCCTCCTTTGGGCGCACCAGGCATAAGAGCGGTGGATGTAAGGGCGCAAACCGGGTGGAAAACAAAGTGGGGGCCGGTGTATGCCGGGGACATCCCCCGTTTTATGGCCGAGAATTTCAAGAGGAACGAGCGCATGAAACGGGTCAGATACGATCTGAGGGAGAGGCTTGACACGGGCCTTGGCAGCCTTTTTCCGTTCTACTTTCTGGGTGCGGTCATTTTTTTCGCTTTCTTCCGCAATCTTCTGTTTGACTACCTCCTAGCAGGTGCGGCAGCCTTTCTTGCTTTCCTTTCATTGTGTCCCTGGATACCGGGCAAAAAGGGAATAGAGAAGGCCATATTTTGCGACGCGTTCCTCCTTGCCATGCTTTTGACTTTCGAATTGCTCCCTGGGTTCGATCCCCGTTTATTTCGCACCTTTCTCATCATCGCCATGGTCATGATACCTGTCTATGGTTTGGAACTTGGCGGGATCTCCTCCACCATGAAGAGCGACCTTGATCCTTTTCTCGCAAGGCGTGGCATTGGGGCCATAGGGAACATTTCCTTTGCCGGTACGGTCCGGACCGAACTTCTTAATGGATACCGGATCCTGACCAGTGATCGCGGGATTTGTAAAGGCTGCCGCACCTGCACTGAGGTCTGTCCCCAGGGAGTCTGGCAAATGGGCGAAGATAACCGGGCCGAAATGGTGAAAAAAGACGCATGCACTGGATGCAGGGCATGCCTGGTACAGTGTGAAACGGGGGCCATCCGGGCACCGGCGGTGCAGCTGGCGCAAGCAGAGGAATAATCCTTTCCGAGGCAGGGCTTTTCAAAGTAATCAAAACGGACAAGGAACATGCAAAGCTTGAGACATATTGCCCGGTTCCTCGGGTTGGGAAGAAGCACGGTGGGCATGCTGAGCATGGTCATCCTTGTGGGAATGGGCGAAAAGATGGCGGAGCGGTTCCTTCCCATCTACCTCCTGGCCCTGGGAGGGGGCGCCCTGTCCATAGGGTTCTTAAACGGCCTCGACAATCTCCTGTCGGCCCTTTATTCCTTTCCCGGCGGCTATCTTTCCGACCGATTTGGAACCAAGAAGGCGCTCCTGGTTTTCAACAGTGTCGCCATGGTGGGTTTTCTCATTGTTATCCTGGTGCCGGCCTGGCAGGCGGTCCTGGTTGGGGCCGTCTTTTTCCTTTCCTGGACGGCCATCTCTTTGCCCGCAACCATGAGCCTTGTGGCACGGGTCCTTCCCCTGAACAAACGCACCATGGGCGTATCCATGCACTCCCTGGTTCGGAGGATTCCCATGGGGCTCGGGCCGATTCTGGGCGGGCTTTGT
>CAYOIU010000469.1:0-2831 GCA_964404085.1 uncultured Desulfobacteraceae bacterium
GCCACATCGCCGGCATGGATATTCACCCCGTGGCGGTCATCATCGGCCGCGTCAACGTCGGAAAATCAAGTCTCCTCAACCGTCTTCTTGACGAGCAACGGGCCATTGTAACGGCGATTCCAGGGACCACCCGGGACATTATTGAATCCACCCTGACCATTGAAGGTGTGCCCTTGCGGCTGATGGATACAGCAGGTCTGCGGGATGTCTCCGACCAGGTGGAAAGCATAGGCATCCAGCTCGCACGGGAAAAGCTGGAAACCGCCGGTCTTATTCTCATCGTCATTGATCAAAGTGAACCCCTTCAAAAGGAAGACCTCGAGATCCTTGAACGGTGCTTTGGCCGAAAGGCCCTCGTCGTCCTCAACAAATCAGACTTGCCGGGAAAACTGTCGACAGGGGACAGGAAAAAAATAGGCAATGAATTCAAATCCGTGTACATCTCGGCGCTGACGGGTGAGGGGCTTGATCAACTGAGGCGAACCATAGTGGATTTTGTGTTGACGGGGGATCAGGAACTTGACACGTCCCGTGCGGCGCCCAACCTGCGCCAGAAACAGGCCATGGAAGAGGCGCGAACCTGTTTCATCGGTGCCGCCGACGCCATTCAAAAGGGCCTCCCCATGGAAATAGTGGCCCTGGAGCTCAAGAGCGGCCTGGACTTCCTGGGGCAGATTACGGGAGAGACCACCCCCGATGATATTTTGAAAAACATCTTCAGCCGGTTCTGCCTGGGGAAGTAAGGAATGCCATGAAAACCGATTGCCAAGCACATAGAAAATCAATGGAGCTTCTCGGCCTGAAGATGCGGCTGAAGCAGGGTATTTCCGACCCAAAGGAAGAGGAAACCGTTGAAGAGCGGATTCGGGAGTTGGAGAAAGAACTCCAAATGGACTAAAACTCTTTTTCGGTGTCCAGGAGAAGGGTGACCGGGCCGTCGTTCACCAGGTGCACCTCCATCATCTCCTGAAATTTTCCTGTTGCCACGGTAAGCCCCGCATCCCGCAGGGCCGAAACAAAGTACTCGTAAAGGGCCCGGGCATGATCAGGGGGCGCCCCCCGCACGAAAGACGGCCTTCGTCCCTTCCGGCAGTCTCCCCAGAGGGTAAACTGTGAGACCACTAGGACGGCCCCGTTTATGTCCATGAGGGACCGGTTCATCAGACCCTGATCGTCGGAAAAAACCCTCAGATTGGCCACTTTCGCGGCCAGGTAATCACACTCTTTTTTCGCGTCCTCCCTTCCCACCCCGAGAAGGATCAGGAATCCTGATTCGATAGCGCCGATGGTATTGCCCTTGACTTCGACCCTTGCCTCTCTTACCCTCTGTATGACAGCACGCATTGATTGAAAAATCTCCTTATGAACGTCGAGGTTAATATCCGCCGGATGGACCGGTCTCTTGTTCTCATCAACCCCTGGATATATGATTTTGCAGCCTACGACCTCTGGTCCAAACCCCTGGGCCTTCTCTATCTCGCGGGCTTCCTGAGGAAATGCGGGTTCAGTGTACACCTGGTCGACTGCATGGACGCTCACTACCCGGGTCTCCATGACGATCCTGCCGTCAAAAGTCCTGCGAGACGTGCCTTTGGTACCGGAAAATTCTTTCGAGAAAGGGTTTCCAAACCGGAGCAACTGAAGTTTGTCGATAGGCAATACAGCCGATACGGCATTCCGGAACTCCTGTTTGAAGAGGCCCTCAAGCAGATATCCGACCCCGCAGCCTTCCTCGTCACCTCCCTGATGACCTACTGGTATCCCGGTATACAGAAGGCCGTTCGTGTGATCAGACACATCCACCCTGGGGTACCTGTCATTCTCGGTGGAATCTATGCCCGACTCTGCCCGGAACATGCATCCCTTCACTCAGGTGCAACAATAGTCTCCCAGGAATGCGATCCCGTCTCCGTCCTGGAAATACTGAAAGAATTCTCCATCGATGCCCCGAAAGCGCCCGACACCTCACGCGCCCTTCCCTATCCGGCCTTTGATCTCCTGGGCGGCATGGATTACGTTTGCCTCATGACGTCCATAGGCTGCCCTTACAGGTGCCGCTACTGCGCAAGCCCCTATTTGAGACCGAGCCTGACACGCCGAAATCCCCATGAAGTCGTTGAAGAAATCCTCCACTGGCACGAAAACTTCGGAATCACAGATTTTGCCTTCTATGACGACGCCTTGCTCGTATCCTCCCAAACCCATATGGGACCGATCCTCGAAGAAACCATTCAAAGCCGCCTGGACCTCAGGTTTCACACCCCTAATGCCCTCCATGTCAGGGAAATAACCTCTATGAAGGCCAGCCTTCTCAAACGCAGCGGTTTTCGTACCATTCGACTGGGATTGGAGACTTCAGATCCCGAACTCCACAAGACCCTCGACAAAAAGGTTTCAGATGGGGATTTTGAAAAGGCCGTTCAAAACCTCCTTGAAGCCGGCTTCAGGGGAAATGAAATCGGGGCCTATATCCTTGCCGGATTGCCCGGACAGACGGTGGGATCGGTTCTCAAAACCGTTGACCTGGTTGTCGGGACCGGCGCAACGCCCTATTTGGCTGAATATTCCCCCATTCCCCACACAGGACTCTGGCAGGAGGCGGTGAGGGCCTCGTCACTTGATCTTGCCTCCGAACCCCTGTTCCACAACAACACCCTCCTGCCGTGCTGGGGCCAGGAAGAAAAAAAGGTATTTTCTAAACTCAAGAAATACGTCAACGACATACGGCGCAAGGCAGCACAACCATAAGGCCCGATGGAGTTCGGGCCCGTTTCTGTTGGCAACTCACTTCTACATGGACGGCTATTTGGGGTTTATTCCTCCTAAACCCA
>CAYOIU010000470.1:0-2787 GCA_964404085.1 uncultured Desulfobacteraceae bacterium
CAATATATAGAGAGGCTATGAAATCAGCCGATAGATTTGTTATGGTAAACTTTTTTGGTCTCTTATAAATGGTTAAATAGAAATAGAGACATAACATTTTTTGAGGGTACGGCGAATATTTCTTGAAAGTCATCAATGTGCCGTGCTTACTGGAATTGAGGTGAATGTTTAAATGAAAGAGAGATGGAAGTTACTGCTGATTATTCTTGTTTTTGTTTCGTGTTATTACATCCCCTGGGCCAACCCCACGATTCGAAAGTCCGGGCTCGAGGCGTTTATGATGCTGCAGGAATACGCTCGCCAGCACGTGCTGACTTGCCTGATTCCCGCCTTTTTTATTGCAGGCGCTATCGCGGTTTTTGTCTCCCAGGCATCCGTCCTGAAATATTTCGGCGCCACGGCCAAGAAAATCCTGTCCTACTCGGTAGCATCGGTGTCGGGAACGGTTCTTGCCGTTTGTTCCTGCACGGTCCTGCCGCTCTTTGCAGGCATCTACACACGGGGCGCCGGCATCGGTCCGGCCACGGCCTTCCTCTATTCCGGCCCGGCCATCAATGTGCTCGCCATTGTACTCACGGCAAGAATTCTGGGCTGGCAGCTGGGGCTTGCCAGGGCCATAGGAGCCGTGCTTTTTGCCGTCATTACCGGACTGCTCATGGCCTTTTTCTTCCGGAAGGATGATGCGGCCCGCGCCGCGGGGCAGATCTACCTGCCTGATGGAGAGGAAAAAGGCAGGACCCTGTTTCAGGATTCAATGTTCATGCTGACCATGGTGCTGATCCTGATCTTTGCCGCCTTTGCCCGGCCCGCTCCCGGCTCCACGGGAATATGGCCGGCCATCTTTGCTGCCAAGTGGTATATTAGCATCGGACTTCTCATCATTCTGGTGCTTATGCTCAAGGCATGGTTCGTGAAAGAAGAGAGATCGGAATGGGTCCAGTCCACCTGGGGTTTCATGAAGCAGATCTTCCCGCTCCTGGGAGCAGGAGTCCTGGTGGCTGGGTTCATGCTGGGCCGACCGGGTCACTCCGCTCTGATTCCGGAACATTATATACAGACCTTGGTGGGCGGAAACTCCCTCTGGGCAAACCTGTTTGCCTCAGTATCGGGTGCCCTCATGTACTTCGCCACCCTGACCGAGGTGCCCATATTGCAGGGATTGATCGGCGCGGGCATGGGAAAAGGCCCGGCGCTATCTCTGCTCCTGGCAGGCCCGGCCCTCTCGCTTCCCAACATGCTGGTGATCGGTGGGGTTATGGGTGTCAAGAAAACCGCCACCTTCTGCGGAATTATCGTGATTCTGTCCACCATCGCCGGGATGGGTTATGGTTGGATCGCCGGGTAATGAAAAGCATGAAATGTTCACCACAGAGCCACAGAGGTCACAGAGGAATATGCGTTTTTGCCCATCGGGAGATACAGATGGGCAAAAGGACATGACCTTCTGCAGAACACCTGTGACATCTGAAAGAGAAAGGACTGATCATTTTCGTTTGTTTTGAATATGTTCGGAACAAACGAAAAAATAATCTCTGTGCTCTCAGTGACTCTAGCGGAGCGGGTGGTGATACACAGTGGAGGTGAGTATGGGACAGGATGACGTGGTCCAGATCCGGGTAGAAGGTCATGGCGTGGGGATCATCGGGCTAAAAACGGTGATGGAAGAGATGGCCGAGGAATACGGCGAAAGGACCGATGAAGAAGTTGAAGCCGAGTTGCTGAAAAGGCTCCGCAAAAGAAACTATGTCCCGGATCGTGCGGCCGAGGGCTACAGAAAGTCCTTTACCAGAGAATTCAGGAAGTTTCTGGGTCAACCCTTTGAAGAGGAATCTTCCGGCGGGATCGAAATCAAGGTTCTGGGTCCGGGATGTCCCCAATGTGACGGCCTGGATCAAGCACTGATGGAAGTCTTGGCCGAGACGAATATTGTTGCTGATGTCGAGCACATCAGGGATGTTAAAGAGATAGGAAAGTACGGCATTATGGGGAGCCCGGCTCTCGTGATCAACGGAGAGGTCAAGTCGGTCGGAAAAATACCGCCAAGGACAAAGCTCAAGGAATGGCTTGAGGAGGCGAAAGGCTGAAAAGTCAACCGCCATGGCTAAAGCCGATGGCTGGAGGGGTCAAGGGTTCAGGCGAAAGGAATTTGGAGGTCAACTTCTTTCACTTGGCTCCTCGAATCCTCGGCCCCTTGAATCCTCTATCGTAATTCAAACTCAATCCTTCGCTTAAAGGCGATGGTTTTCTCCCATCCGAGAATGGGACAATAAAAGGTGAAAGGAGTAACATCATGAAAATAAAAGTATTGGGGCCGGGATGCCCAAAGTGTCAGAAGACGGAAGAGGTCGTCCGGGAGATGGTCGAGGAGATCGGAGTGGATGCCCGCATCGTGAAAGTAAAGGATACCATGGAGATAGCCAAAACCGGCGTTTTTATGACTCCTGCCGTTGTCATCGATGGGGAAGTGAAATGCGTTGGAAAGGTTCCTTCCAAGGCTGAGGTAAAGGGATGGATCGAGAAATAAAGGGAGTGATGACTGAAGTAGGAACAATCAAGCGCCTTTCATTTCTGGACCGGTTCCTGACCCTGTGGATTTTCCTGGCCATGTTTGTGGGTGTGGGCTGGGGCTATCTCTTCCCCGGTGTCAGGAACGTGATCAACTATTTCCAGGTGGGCACCACCAATATCCCCATCGCCATCGGCCTGATCCTGATGATGTATCCGCCCCTGGCCAAGGTGAAGTACGAAGAGATGGGGTACGTGTTCCGGGACTTCAAGGTCCTTCTC
>CAYOIU010000471.1:0-2782 GCA_964404085.1 uncultured Desulfobacteraceae bacterium
TGACTGACGTCAAGTATTTTTTCCCCTCAGCGACAATTAAAAATCCCGGTTTCCCATTACTTCCGATGTTGGCCCTTTTCGGAAGTTGGTGATACGGAGGGAGCCCGTAGGGCGACCGGAGTGTCACCAACTTCCAGTGACCAGTTCTCCCTTACGCGTATTGATCTTTGAGTGCCTTTGCCTTTTGCTGATCATAACCAATCTCAGCCCTCGTCACATCGTAAATCCAAACCGGATAGCCATAACCAAATTCACTGATGAGGATACCTCCCGCGAGATCAGTGATCATGGAAACATCCTGATCATCCTCGCAGTTATCGAACCATGTGGTATTTTTATCCGTCATTAGAGCATCTATCGTTTCGAGACGACCTTTTTGGGGATTGTAAACTGTCATTTCCATTTGTTTTATCTCCTTACACTACATGGTGTTTTTTTGGGTTTAAGATGCATGATTTTCATTGGCATGTTCCAGCCGGTAGCTCGGCAGATTCAATTCCAGAATAATACTGTGATGCACCAGACGGTCAATGGCCGCTGCCGCTGTCATGGGGTCTTTGAAGATACGCTCCCATTTGGAGAAAGGGAGATTACTGGTAATCATCAAGCTGCCCCGTTCATACCGTTCGCCCAGGAGGATAAAAAGGACTTCCATCTCTTCTCTGTTTTGTTGAACATAGCCGATGTCATCCAAAATAAGGGCATCATACTTGCGCAGCCTCTTCAATACTCGGGGCAGATTCAAATCCCGCTTCGCAATGAGCAACTGCTGCACCAGGAGACTACAAGGGGTAAAGAGCACTCGTCGGCCCTGCAAAATCAATTCCTGACCGATGGCACAGAGCAGGTGCGTTTTTCCACTCCCCGGGTTTCCAAAGGCCAAAACGTTTTCTGATCGTTCCACGAAGGAGCCTTCAACCAGTGCATTCACTTGTGCCTTGATCATGGAAGGCAGGCGACCTATCTCAAAAGCATCAAAGTTCTTTTCCAGCGGCAATTTGGATTCTCGCAACAGCCTATGAATCCGATTATGCCTGCACACCTCACGTTCCCGCTCCATCACCTCGGCAAGGTAATACTCATAGGTTAAGGTCTCCCGCCGTGCTCGATCAGCCTCTCCTTCATAACAGGCACGTACTGTGGGGAGATGCAATTCCTTCAGACATTCCGTCAGGGAGGTTTTCAGCTCATTTGAGAGCATGGCAGCACCTCCTCTTTTCCGCTCAGAAGGGCATCGTAAGCGCCCAGGTCAACCTCTGCAATGGTGATTTGAGTGGGGGAAGGGATCTGCTCCAAGGAGTCCAGAATCTTTTCTACCGCTTCAATGCTGATAGGTTGCTCTTTGTCGAACAGGGTTCTGAGAGCATAGTCCACAGCGGCCTCGTTCCGCTTGGCCGCCAGATGTAAAATCCCCAGGTACTCTTTTGCCGATCGGGAGGCATGATGTCTCTTCAGCCAGTCATATGCCATCCGGAAACGATGAGTAGGAAACAGCTCCTCCCGGTAGCGGTAGTTCTCAAAGGCACCAGGTTTCCGCACCAGCCAGTCAATGATATGCCGATACTGGATGCGGTGCTTCTTTTTACCCCGCAGACGGGGTATCTTCTCCAGACATTTTTGGGCATACCATGCCTCCAGATGTTCGGCATAAACCCGTATCTCTATATTTTCTCTAATGAGCCGGCTGTCCACCGAATACACTTTATGATCAACCCGGACTGTGCTGCTCGGCCCAACTCTGAGCTGAAGCCTTTTACAGCTGTCAAGACGCCCGGGAGGTAAACGCCTCAAGGCCCTTCCTTCCTCTTTAAACCGGTCTTTGCGTCCCACATTGAGCTGAGCGAAAAGCTTCCTCAAAAACGCGGCATACTCTTCACGGCTGAGAAAATCGCTACTCCCCCGTAACATCAAGGATTGCTCTAGTGCCTTCTTGAATCGGTAGTGGCGTTGCTCCACGTCACCGTTTTCGTTAGGACTTTCCGGCTGGGTCTTCTGCCCTTGTAAACCATAGTGATTGAGCAATGCCCTATAACGCTGGGTGAACTCTTCCGGATTATCCGGCTTCTGTATCGCAGCCGAGAGCCGATCCGTGCGGTGTCTCTTCGGAACCCCGCCCAGCTCCCACATCGCATTTTGTAATCCCTCACTCAAGGATTCGAAGCTCTCTGAAAAGCAGATCGTTCCGGTCTCCCAGTTTGAATAGGTAAGCACAAAATGATAGACCAAATGGTCAAATGGCTGCCCCAAAATGGTCACGCCCAAAGCGTTCATACTCGTAAAATCCGATTGGCATAACTCCCCGGGCTTGTGTACTTGGGGAAAAAATACCTCCTTGGCAGGCCCTTCCAGCGCACGCCATATCTTTACTCTACGTTGTAATGTGCGCACTTGACCATCGGCAAACCGACCTGGATAACGGCGCTGAAGGTCCTCAAACAATGTCTTCGCTTCTAATCCCGGGTTGATCTTCAGTTTCTCTATCACCTGATCCCACACTTCAGCAAACGGATCTTCCCGGGTCCGCCAGGTATGGTCAACTCTGATTTCGCTGGGTAATTTGCCCAATCCCCGATACTTGCGGGCCGTCTTCTCATCCACACCCGCTTTCGCTGCCGCTGTAGAAAGACTCTTTCCCTTGCCTAACAACTCCATAAGCCTCCTCACTTGTCTGTCAGTAACCACCCGAGCCTCCTTTCTATAAAGCTCGGATAGCCTACTATGTGTATTCAAACACCGGGAATTTTAATTGTCGTCAGGCGGGAATTCTAATTGTCGCTCATCA
>CAYOIU010000472.1:0-2772 GCA_964404085.1 uncultured Desulfobacteraceae bacterium
TCAACAATGGGTTTTTCACAGGAGATAAAGGCCAGGGCACCTTTGGGAAATAGTTTGGCGTCAAGGGCAATTGACCGGCCCGGTGTCAGCGGGACGCCGATGTTTCCAAGAGGACTGCCGGCCAATTCTCTGAAAAAGACGTAAGAAGGATTGAAATTCAGTATTTCGTCCACGAGATCGGGGTGTTCTGAAAGGTATTTTCGTATCGTCTGCATGGAAATCTCAGCTCTTTCCAGGTATTTTTTTTCAAGCATGTATGTCCCTATACTTCGGTAGGGACGACCGTTTGATGCGCTGTAGCCAACACGCATGCTTCTGCCGCCGGGCAAGTCTAATCGACCGGATCCTTGGATCTGCAAGAAAGCCACGTCAACGGGATCCTTTAGCCAGGCAATTTCAAGATGCCGTCCGGCCAGGATTCTCTGCGTTTCTATCTGCAGCCTTGTGTAATAGGGCACGATGGTTCCCTCTTCCAATCGTCCCACTATGGTGTCATCCTGGTATTTCCTTCCAAAGGGGGAAAGTCTGATCTTAATGAGGTTGTCGGGCATCCTGTAGATGGGGTATTTAAAGGTACTGTCCTTATTCAAACGGGCCTCAAACACGGGCTCATAGTAACCCGTGAAAAGGACCTTCTTGTTCCCGACGCGTCCAGTAGCCCGGTAGAACCTGAAAAGCTTCCTGATTTTCCTGTTCATCCGGGTTGTGTCCGTTTCTTGGGACAGAAGGCGAAGGAATGCTTTCTGGGTTTCGATGACCTGTTCACACGTAAATTGGTTTTTGCCATAATCAAAGGTGGTTTCAGGTGGCAGTTGTTCGAGATAGGCCAGGTTTTGCTCGATAGCCGGAGCAAGCGCCTTGAATCCCATGTCGTCATCAAACCGTGGATAGAATATCTCTACCTTTCTTAGCGTATCTTCAGGTAGACTCGCCTCTTTTGTGAGGGTTGGGTAGCAAGCCGGGAGGGAAAGGAGAAATAGGAGTATCGCAGTTCCCCAAATGGAAAAACAGACTGATCGGTTCGGTCGCACGGAGTGATTCATTTGTCTACAAGCTCCCAGGAATGAAATGCTTTCAATGAAACTGGTCAAAAACATGAAGTTTCTCATAATACAGAGCGGGCCTTTTTTCAAGAGTAGAATCGCGCAGGCTTCCCGGCCTGGAGGCGATCCTTTCAGGTGTTCATCCGCACCGGTCCGCATTTATACCAATTCTCGCCTGAGACACACGCAGCCTCTTTGACTGTGTCGTTTTCAACACAATCCTAGAGAGAATCAGGGAATCAAGTGGAATTGATAGTGGCAGAAGTCCACATTAATTTAATAAATTCAGCTAGATAAGAATATTAACCGAAAGGAGAACCATTGGCATAATCTTTGCTTGAAGGAAAGTAAAAAGCTGGAAAAGTGGAAACTGCGAGGGATTAATTGTGGATTACAGACAGCGAACGTTGAGAAATCAAGTTGAGTGTACGGGAATCGGGCTCCATTCCGGAGAAAAGACCAATATTATCATACAGCCTGCACCTTCCAACGCGGGAATTCGATTTGTTCGATCAGACCTGCCAGGCCGCCCCAAAATCAAGGCACGATTCGATCAGGTCGTAGACACCATGTTGGCCACCACTCTCGGGCGCAATGGCTGTAAGGTTTCCACGGTGGAACATTTGATGGCGGCCTTTTACGGCCTAGGCATCGATAATGCCGTTGTTGAAGTGGACGGTCCCGAGGTGCCTATCATGGACGGGAGTTCAGAGCCGTTCGTCTTTCTGATCAAGAGCGCCGGGATCCGGGAGCAGAATTCTCCGAAAAAGTTTATTATCATCAAGAAACGCTTTGAGCTGAAAGACGGCAACAGGTCTGTTTGCCTGAAACCCTCGACAGAACTCAAGATTACGTACCTCATTGATTTTCCACATCCCATGTTGAGAAAACAGGAATATACCCTGAATTTCTCAGGCCGGGATTTCGTGAGGGAGATCAGCAAGGCTCGAACATTTGGTTTTTTGAAAGATATTCAGATGATGAAAGAGAATGGACTCGCCCGGGGAGGATCGCTGGACAATGCCATCGTCCTGGATGACTTCAAGGTCATCAACACTGACGGGCTGCGTTTTAAGGATGAGTTCGTCAGGCACAAGATCCTGGATTTTATCGGTGATCTTTCTCTAATCGGTTCGCCGGTAATTGGCCATTTTATCATCAAGAAATCTGGACATTTTCTCAACCATCAGATGCTGAACAACCTGATCAAAGGGAAGAAATACTGGAAAGTTGTTTCTTTTAAGACGCCCGAAGACTGTTCACGAATTCAGCTGAAATTACCTGCCTTCGGCAGCCTGGATGCCATGCCCGCCTGAGTTATTTGCTTTAGTGTATGTGATCGTCGGTTCGCCTTGCCTGGAGCGGAGTGACCCTTTTAGGGCATCTCCTCCGCCCCAGGTAAAGTCCTTCTGTTCTATCCATAGCCCATTCGTCAGGGACTTACACCTTGCAATTCAAACATGCTTTCACTATGATTCTGCGGATAGTGATGACTTCGTTGGAAGTCATCATCGTGCCCACGGACGGGCACGCAAATCAATGGGGTGCTTTGCAACCCGTTGATTTGCAAGGAAGCTGAAAATCACACTTTTCGGATTCCGTGAGTTAAAAGTCCTGAGGACCGGACTTCTAACGAAGTCGCGTTATTAAACGCGTATGAAGAAGCGAATCTGGGAATCTTTTTCATGTGCTTTCTCATAGTGCACTTGGCAACTCACTTCTACATGGA
>CAYOIU010000473.1:0-2766 GCA_964404085.1 uncultured Desulfobacteraceae bacterium
AATGCCTGACGGACACCACCACAAAGGCGGTGACCAGAAGGATTTTGTCAGCTAATGGATCCAGATAAGCCCCCATCTTGCTCTTCTGGTTAAACCATCTGGCGATGAGCCCATCGGCACCATCACTCAGCCCCGCAATAATGAAAACGACGAGAGCGGCATGAAAATCTTCGCGAATTGAATAAATAACAAAAATCGGGGCGAGAATGATTCTGAGACTGGTAATGAGATTCGGTAAAGTCATATTGGGTTTCTATTCCGCTGCTGATAGTACGATTTCATTATCCTGGCTCTTTTGGAGCACCAGTTTTACGGGGATGCCTTCCCGATTCAGAATCCGGCCCAGGAACTTCTCTCTTTCGCCCTGGAAGGCCACCGTGATGGTCACGGTTCCGCTCCCAATCCGGCTTTGCCTGACCGACTGCACTCCTTGCACCTCTTTTCTCAAGAAATCCTGCAGCTCTCTGTATTCCTTGAGGTTCCTGAGTCCTCTCAGTTGAACCTGGAAAAGATGAATACCGGCCGGTTTTTCAGACATTTTTTGAACAATGGAAGGGCCCAACCTCCTAACGAGTATGCGCACCACCTTTTCCAGAAGCAGGTCCGCGGTCACACTGCTATCTTTTTTCAGGTCCCGCAGTCCCGTCTCCGCCGCTTCCCCAAGCGTCAGCCCTTCTTTGACTGAAAAGGCTTTCAGGGCCATGAATACCCTCGATTCATCCAGAAAAACGGTTCGTCCGGTGATCACGACATCGGCGGAAAATATCTTTCCCCATTTTAGAAGATCCGAAACCTCGAGCTTGGGGGACGTCATGCCTTCGGAATAGGCGATATCCGAGGTCCCCATCGACCGGTCGACAGGGATGAACCCGCGTTCCTGGAACACACGATACAAGATCACGTCGGTCTGGGTCATCTGAGAAAAGGTTTTAGGCCCTTTCCACCAGTAAGAAAGCGTGTCGCCCATCACCTCCGAGACCATAAAAAGGATCCTGATGTTAGGCACTTTCACCGTTGTAATACCGCTGAGTCTCAACCTCTCTTCAATCACATCCCGGTTGATTTTGACCTTCACAAGGACTCGGTATTGATCTACATCCAGATACTTGGCGAGGATATGGAAGTTTTCGATTCCGTCTTTTGCTGTGGGAAGGATTTCCCTGACAAGCCTCTCGAAACTGCTGATCATGTTGGCTTCACCCAGTCGAGCGGCCAGGTAATCCTCCACGGCCTTTGACATGGCATGGGCTATCGCCTCCTCCCTGGCTGCTGCAATGTTTCCCGAAGTGACGGTTCCTGAACCGATGACGAGGACTTCGTTGTCGACCGTCTCTCTTTCAGCAGCCCACCCCGTGGCAAAGAGAACAGGGCAGACCAGGCAGAAAATGAACAGTAACAGCAAAGATGAACTGCAACGTCTTGTCATTAGGTAATACCTCACTTTCAGCCCCGTCAATAAACCCTCAACTCCTCTTTGAGTCTTCGAATGATAAGCAGCGCATCCGCACCTGCCACCCCACCGGCGGGATTAAACACGCCATATTTTGGCTCCATTATCCCTGTTCCCTCCGTACAGAGCATTACGGCCGTGAAATAGGGTTCATCATTTCTCACGTCGGAAAAGGGTGAGCTTTTCCCGGTGAATCTCGTTGCCAGAGTGGGATCCTTCTTCAGTGTCATCATGATATCACCCATGGCCATGGCATATTCCGCCCTCGTAATGCTTTGATCGGGAAGAAAAGAACCACCGGGAGCCCTTTTCAATCCTTCAATATCCAGAGCAAGTATCGCATCGATCTCTTTCTTCAGGGGGTGAGTTTTCCAGTCTGAAATCAGGGGAGTGGATATTGAAGGTTCTCCATAAGTTCTAGGCCGGGCTTTTTCCATGAGTGCTTTCAACTTCAACTCTTCAACCAGCATCGCGGCAGTTTCAGCCCTGGTAATTCTCTTCAGGATAGCGATTTTCTTCCCTGTAATAGATCCGGGCCTGGCAACGATGATTTTTGAAACGGTTTTCAGTTCCCGGTCGGCTTCCTCCATAAGACGGGCGTGAAGTTCCTTTACTTTTTTGAATTCCTTTTCGGCCTTTCTGAATCGGTAGGCCTCCATATAAGCCATGCCCAAATAAAAATGGGCATCGGGAAAGTCTTTCGCTCTGCCGACCGCATCATCAAAATTTTCCTCGACATTTTTCAGCCAGGCTTTCCCTTTTTGCATGGTATAGATACGCATGTAGCCTATATGAATAATCGCTTTATCCTTTTCTGTCTTCGCATTTTTTCCGGCCAGATTCATGGACTTCAAGGCCTCTAGAAAATCTCCTTTCCTGGCCTGAATCAGTCCGAGACCACACCGGGCCTTTGCGTTGGAAGCGTCTAAATGAAGCGCCAGATCAAATTCACGCTCCGCATCCGCGATACGGTCCCTGTCAAGAAGCCTGAAACCGGTGGACACATGGTGCTCGGGCGTATCCAGAAGTGTCTCCATCCTCAGATGACCCTGGGTACATCCACCAAGAGACAGAAGGAATACGCAGCATGCGAGGAACAAGGGAAAATACAATTCTGATCCTTTCCTATCCATCCTGATGCCTCCCCGGCAGGACAACTACCATTTCTCTTTTGTAGCAATCCAGCTCGAAGTCTCTCAATCACTCCTTATTAAATGCCTCGACAATAAATGATGACTTTGAAAAAATTCCACGGACGGACTTCTAACGAAGTCGCCTTATTCACCGGAGTTCAGGAGGAGAACCTGAGAGTCTTT
>CAYOIU010000474.1:0-2759 GCA_964404085.1 uncultured Desulfobacteraceae bacterium
ACACTGGTATTCCCAGCGATGCCGGTAATATCCAGGGACCCGACATAAAGTGCATTTTCTCCGGCCACCTTGGTTTGTTCACTCTTGCCGACGGCGGTAAGTTTCAGCCCTGCGACATTTGTTTTGTCCTCTTGTCCCACACGCTTGATATTGGTAGCGCCGATGCTGTCTTTCGTGGTGTCGCCAATGGTCTGTGATTTCCTGTTGCCAATTATTTTTCTCTCCACATTACTCTTGAAATCAGATTTTTGGTCACCCGTCACCTCAAGGTTTCTTTTTTGCCCGATTTTTGTATTTTCGTTGGCATCAGTGGAAATGGCTATGCCGGAGGGTACACCCTTTTGAGGCGCACCGATGCGGACAAAGGTATTATCGGTGGGAGACTGAAATTTCATCAGTTGACTTCCGGATTTGTCTTCCGTATGAATCTGATTGCCACCGCCGGTTTTGATCATACACAGCGTGTGGTTTTCTGAGTTCACAGGACTGGCCGTATCGGGGTTCGGGATAGAGCCGGCGATGACCGGTCGGTCCGGGTCCCCGTTTACAAAGGTCAAGAGGACCTCCGTATTTCCATGTAACGGGAAGTGCATCCCATAGTTCTCCCCCGCATAAGGCTGGGCCATGCGAACCCGTCTGGATGCCTTGCCGGGTCCCCTGTCGCTCTGGTCAAAGAACAATCTGACCTTGTAGCGCCCTTCGTTGTCAATTTCGGCATATTGATTGTCAGCGGCGTCCACCTTTGCGTTCATGGTTCCGAAAAATCGGGGTCTGGGGGTTGATCGCTCCGGGCGGTACTGCAAATCGGCCGGGATGCATACAAATCGATTGATGTAGACGATATTTACCTCATGGCCTGTTATATCCACTATATTCACGCCGCCGGTCTGGCTCCCCCCGTGTTCCACTTCCGTTCCAAAAATGGCGCCGGTCTGACTCCCCTCGTGTTCCACTTCCGTTATGAGAAACCTCTGATTGTAGCTGTCCCGATAATGTCCGGCCAGCTCAAAGATAAACCCCGGACAGAAGGTTGGGACGGTGCTTTGACCGCTGAAGACGCTTTCCCTGCAGAGAAGTTCTTCGGCCCGGATTCCGGCGAGGGCATTTCCCTCTTCAGGTGTCTTGAAGTGCTCTCCGTAGGAGTAGACATCGCCTCGTCCTTCGGAATCCACTTCAGCCTCCCCACGGAGCTCCAGGTCAGGCCTCCGATAATTGTAATCCCTCAATATAACCCTCCTGGGGAGCATTTTTTGGCGGCAGGTCAGATCTCTCACGATCTCCTCTTCCCGGGCCCTCAGGCTTGAGGGAGGATGGTATTCGATGACGTCGTTATTGAGGATGTTTTCATGACTGGAGGTGTTGTCCGTTATGATCAGCTTTTCGAACTCTTCAGTCTGCTGGAAATAGTAGTAGATGCCCTCGCGCTCCATCCAGCGCGATATAAAATCAAAATCTGTTTCACCATACTGGCACAGGTATTCCCACTGGGGGTAGGTCGCCGTCAGCCTCAATTCGTAGTCATTGGTGGTCAGACCCGTCTGCCGCAATATCTCCTCGATAATGTCAGGCACCGTCTTGTCCAGAAAGAGCTGGTTTTCGTGATAAAGATTGGCATGCCAGAGCCTCGGAACCAGCACCGCCCGGTAGAAAACCCGATCAGCGTCCTCGTGGAGCTGCTCAAAGAGCGAGGGTATTCCATGAATAAGTCTGTCCTCCCCGTCACTTGGAAAGATGGTCAAAGTAGCCGGATTTCGAAGAACATCTCTGAGGTCAATTTCCGGGTTTTCCGAGACGAGGGTAATCTCGAACTCGCAAAGCTTGCAAATACCTTCCTTCCCCTTGAGTCTAACAACTTCAAAGGTATCCTCCTGCAGCGCCTGAGAAACAAAGCCGAACCTTCTTCGCGGTAAAGGTGCCATTTTTATCCTCCTTGGAAACTGATCTCAAAACCGCCGTCTTTCGCCACATCCAGCCTTATCTCCTCCGGCAGCGCTTCCTCGCTCATCCTGGCGAGGATGTCCCGGGACAGTTGGGGGAGGATGGTTCCGCTCATGATATGGTCGATGTTGCGTGCACCGGTCTCCACCTCGGTACATCGGGCCGCGATTTGTTCCACGACGTTTTGGGAGTAGGTGAGCTTGGCCTTGTGGGTTTCTTCCATCCTTCTGGCCAGCTTATCCAGTTTCAGCACCACGATGTCCTTAAGAATATCAGGCGGAAGGGTGTAAAAGGGGACAATGTTCATCCGGGCGAGCAGCGCGGGTTTGAAATGGTTGCTGAGGATGGGTCTGATGGCGGACGCCACCGTGTCCATAGGGGGCGGTTCCTCCCCGGAACAGAGTTCGGTGATGACATCCGAGGCCAGGTTGCTGGTGAGAAAGAGGATCGTGTTCTTGAAATCGATGACGCGTCCTTCCCCGTCGGATAGTGATCCCTTGTCAAAGACCTGGTAGAACAGATTGAGAACCTCCAGATGGGCCTTTTCCACCTCATCAAGAAGGACGAGGGAGTAGGGCCGTTGGCGGACCCCTTCGGTGAGGACACCCCCTTCCCCGTATCCCACGTAGCCGGGCGGGGAACCGATGAGCCGGCTCACCGTGTGCCGCTCCTGGAACTCGCTCATGTTAATGGTCACCATGAAGCGTTCTCCCCCGAAAAGGAGGTCGGCAAGCGCGAGGGCCGCCTCCGTCTTGCCCACGCCGCTGGGTCCCACCAGTAGAAATACCCCCATGGGCTGGGCAGGATCCTTGAGTCCGGCC
>CAYOIU010000475.1:0-2757 GCA_964404085.1 uncultured Desulfobacteraceae bacterium
CCCAGGACTTGTTGAAGGAGACTTCCGGCCACTGTTCCATACAGCTTTCGAGGCGCCAGAGGGAGGGGGCCAGATAGATGAGTTGCCCTTCGGCGTCATGGGCCAGCTGTGTCATATTCTTGTTTTCAAATTCCCTGAAAGATTTTCGGTCGTCGCAGGCCACCCAGCGGGCGGCCACGTAGGGCACCGAATCATAAAGGATATCGGCGCCGTATTCAACCTTCAGCCGTTCCGCGGTCACGTCAAACTGGAGAACGCCCACCGCTCCCAGGATTGTTTCACTCGTCCCCAGGGGCCGGAATACCTGCGCGGCCCCCTCCTCGGCCAGCTGCGTCAGGCCTTTCTGGAGCTGTTTGGCCTTCATGGGGTTTTTCAAAACAATTTTCCTGAAGTGTTCCGGGGCAAAGTTGGGGACGCCGGTGAACTTCAGGGGTTCCTTTTCGGTAAAGGTGTCTCCGATCTGGATGGTCCCGTGATTGTGGATACCGATGATGTCCCCCGGATAGGCCTCGTCCACGTTGGTACGATCCTGGGCCATGAAGATGGTGGCATTGGCGATGGCGATTTCTTTGCCGACCCTGTGATGAAAAACCTTCATGCCGCGGCGGAATGTCCCCGAGCACACGCGCAAAAAGGCGATCCGGTCATGGTGAGCCGGGTTCATGTTTGCCTGGATCTTGAACACAAACCCCGAGAAAGCCCCTTCATAGGGTGAAACGTCACGGGTCAGGGTGGATCGGGGCATGGGGGATGGGGCCATTTCCACGAAGGCGTCAAGGAGTTCTCTTACACCGAAGTTGTTTATGGCGCTCCCGAAAAAGACAGGGGTCTGACTGCCTTTCAGATAGTGCTTCAATTCGAAGGGATTGGCTGCTCCTTCCAGCAGCTCAATATCATCCCTCAGCTCACCGGCCTGACTGCCAAGTAAATCATCAAGACGGGGATCTGCGACATCGTGAATCATGATATCTTCTCCGGTGTCACCCCCCTGACCGGAATGGAAGAAGTTCAATTCGCCTCGGTGGAGGTCATAGACGCCCCGGAAGGCCTTGCCCATTCCCACGGGCCAGGACAGGGGGACGCACTCGATCTGGAGCTTGTCTTCGATCTCCGACAAGAGGTCCAGGGGTGAAAGGCCATGACGGTCCAGCTTGTTGATAAACGTCATGATGGGGGTGTTGCGCATGCGGCAGACCTCCATCAGCTTTTCCGTCTGAGACTCGACACCCTTGGCGCTGTCAATCACCATGAGGGCGCTGTCTACAGCGGTGAGCACCCGGTAGGTATCTTCAGAAAAATCCTGGTGACCCGGTGTGTCCAGGAGGTTGATTTCATAATCCCGGTAGTTGAATTTCATGGCAGAGGTGGTGACCGAGATCCCCCGCTTTCTTTCGATATCCATCCAGTCGCTCGTGGCGTGGCGGGCGGCCTTGCGCGCCTTGATGGCCCCTGCCTGCTGGATGGCGCCGCCGAATAGCAAAAGTTTCTCAGTCAGCGTGGTCTTGCCGGCATCGGGATGGCTGATGATCCCGAAATTACGGCGTCGATCCACTTCTCGCCTGTGATGCTTGTCCATAAAAAAAACCTCGATTGAATGAGAAGGTTTCATATACAAAAAACCGGGCCCCAGGGAGCCCGGTTTGAAATAATTATGCTATTATAAGGCTTTGAACACAAATATCAATGGACAGAACAAGAAAAACTGTTCAATTATGATAGAATCGTGTTTATCAAGACTCCAGGAGGAAAAAGAATCCATGGAACTCCATTTTACCAGGACCAACGGACCAGCAGATGATGCCATCGATGCACTCATTTCCATGGTTGGAGATGTCCAACATGCGGACATGGTCCGTGAAATCCTATTGACCGGTCTGAAAGCGGGTCAGGAGATCAGAAGCAGAGCGGACATGAAGCTCATGAATTCCACACTGAAGGAAATGCGCTTCACAACGCGGATCTTCGCCCCTTACGAGGAGATCAAGAAGGTCACGGTTTTTGGGTCCGCAAGGACGAAACCCGATGAACCGATCTACAAAATAGCCCGCCTTTTCGGTAGGAAACTGTCCGAAGCGGGCTACATGGTGATTACCGGTGGGGGCCCGGGAATCATGCAGGCCGTAAACGAAGGGGCGGGGAACGAACACTCCTTCGGGGTCAACATCCGGCTACCCTTTGAACAAAAACCCAACCCGGTTCTTGAAGATTCTCCAAGGATCATCAACTACAAGTATTTTTTCAACCGAAAGGTGGCCTTTTTGAAAGAAGGGGATGCCATTGTCCTGTTTCCGGGCGGTTTCGGAACCCTCGATGAGGCCATGGAGACCCTTACGCTGATGCAGACCGGCAAACACAATCCCATGCCCCTTGTCCTGCTGGACGAGACGGGCGGCACCTACTGGCACCGGTGGTTGGGTTTCCTGGAGAAGGAACTCCTGGGCAGGGGCTACATCAGCTCGATGGATTTAGATCTCTTCAACTTGACCGATTCGGTGGAAGATGCAGTGAAAAAAATTGATCACTTTTACCGGCGATATCACAGTATCCGGTACGTGGGAAACAGGGTGGCGATTCGCCTGACCTCTCCCATTCCTTCGGAGAGGATCGAGGACCTGAAAGAAGCGTTTTCCGGTATCCTGCGTGCCCCAGGTGAACTGTTTTTGTCCGAGGCCCTGCCGGAAGAAGAGGATGAACCCGGAATAGCCCATCTGCCTAGACTGGTCCTTGATTTCAACCGGAAGGACTTCAGCCGCCTTC
>CAYOIU010000476.1:0-2752 GCA_964404085.1 uncultured Desulfobacteraceae bacterium
TCAGCGGAACAACATCTCCTGTAGGAGCTGCGGCCACGGCTTCTATATAAACTTTCTCCGCCTGATCCCATTTCTTTTGACTTTCGTAAAACTCCGCGAGATCGGTAAGTTTCTGGTGTTTTTGGCCCGGGGTCCGGACCATTTTCTTCAATATGGCCTCGGCCTTGTCCCACTGTCTCTTGGTACCGTAAAGACGGGTCAATTCCAGGTATGGAATCGGCGACGTGGAATCGAGTGACATGGCTTTTAGATAGGCGCTTTCAGCGTTGTCGAGATCCCCTTTAAAAAAGAACACATGTGCCATGAAAAGGTAGGTTTCGAAATGTTTGGGGTTGATTGCGGCGGCGTTTTCAAGCGTTTTTATGGCTGCATCCGGGTTTTTCTCTTGAACCTGTACGCCTGAGAGGAGATGCAATGCATCAATGTTTTCGGGCGTCTTTTCTAAAATCGACATTACCTCTTTTCTGGCCGCGCTGGTTTGTTTGAGGATCAAATATATCTGACCCATCTTTAAGCGGGCTTTCATATTGTCCGGGTTGATGGAGAGTGTACGTAAGAAAGACTGTATCGCCCTTTCTTCATCTTTCAATTTCAAATAGGTCTCGCCCAGCTCATAGTGGGCGGCGTCATTTTGTGGATCAAGCTGAACCACGTTCTTAAATTCGATCACCGCCTTTCTTAATTCATTTTTTTCAACATATTGCCTGGCCCTTTCCAGATGTTTTGCCTCTTTGTCTTCCTTGTTGGCACAACAATTAAAAACAATCAAAAAAAACAAAACGGCGAGGAGCCACAAATATTTTGTTTTCCACCTATTCGGAATCATTTTCTTTTCTGCTCCTATTTCGTTAATCAAAGCTTGATGTAGCCGTAAGAAGTCCATCCGATGAAGTAGAGGACTTCTTACGGATGCATCAAAGAGTATAAAAGATAAAGGAGATTTGATAGATGAACATATAATTCGATCTAATCTATGTCAAACCAAATCATCTTCCAAACCAGGGATCAGACCCACATCGATATTTTCAAGATAATCCATTTCCGGGATTATGTCCGTCGGGGGGACTGCGTGAAGCCAGTAGTGTGTTGGGGAAACGCTTTGAAAACAGGGGACTTTCCAATACGGCTGGCCGTTTTTTTATTCTGGGTCAGCTTCATTCTGTGCGTTCCGGCGACACAGGTGCTCGCCCTGAGTCCGGATCAGGTTCTGGTATTGGCCAACAAAAACACCAGGGCGAGTGTAGGCCTTGCCCGATACTACATGGCGCAACGTGGGATTCCCGCAAAAAACCTTCTCGAACTCCGGGTCACTGAAAAAGAGTCTTGTAGCCGGGAGGATTACGAAGGTAAGGTAGTCCCCAGGGTCCGGGACTACCTGCGGAAAAACGATCCCTTGGGGAAAATTCGGTGCCTTGTGACTGTCTTCGGGCTCCCGTTGAAGATCATGCCGCCGACCATGAGGCGGGAGGAAAAGGAGAGGATGGCAGGCCTCAAGGAAAGAAGGAAGGCCTTGACCCGGCAGCTCAGGGCCCTTGCTCCTGAGGAAAAGGAGGAATGGGATCGTCTCGGAAAGGAGAGCCAAGCACTCGCCAAGCAGATCCACATACTAGCAAAATCGAACCAGCGTTCCTCCTTCGACTCGGAGTTGACCCTGGTCCGGGTGGAAGGATATCCGCTTGAAGGCTGGATTCCAAATCCCTATTTTGTGGGGTTCCGGAAGCGAAAACTGCACTTCGGCAAGGACCGGGTCATGATGGTAAGTCGGCTGGACGGGCCGAGCGAAAAAATCGTCAGAAGGATCATCCGGGACAGCATCCAGGCGGAAAGACACGGCCTGAAAGGAACGGCCTATTTTGACGCGCGGTGGCCCAAGTCGGACGAAGCCAAAGTGAATAAGATGGGAACGGGGTATTGGTTTTACGACCGGTCGATCCAACTGGGAGCGGAAAGGGTCCAAAAGAGCGGGCGTATGAAGGTTGTGGTCAACGACAAGACGGAACTTTTCCAGGCCGGGGACTGTCCCGATGCAGCCCTTTATTGCGGATGGTACAGCCTTGGGCATTATGTAGACGCATTTGATTGGCAGCCCGGTGCGGTGGGCTACCATATTGCGAGTTCGGAGTGTGCAACGCTGAAAGAGAAAAAAAGCAGGGTTTGGTGCAAGATGATGCTTGAGGACGGAGTCTCCGCCACGATAGGTCCGGTGTATGAGCCCTATGTTCAAGCCTTCCCGGTTCCAGAGGTGTTTTTCGGCCTCCTCGTTGAAGGTCGCCTGACCTTAGCCGAGTGTTACGCTTTATCGCTGCCTTTTTTGTCGTGGCAAATGGTACTGGTTGGAGATCCGCTTTATCGGCCTTTTGCGAGGGGCAATTAATGGAAAAAAAACGGCCTTTCAGACTTTCATTTCTTGTCGCGGCATTCTTGTGCTTTTTTCCGTTTTCTTGTTCCACCTCCTCACCAAGAATAGAGATAAACTCGGTTTTGGTCAGGGACCGCGTGGTTCCAGTTGAGGACTTGCAGATGCGGTCGATGTTGATCGTCGGCTTCAAAATCACAGCCGGGGATGAGGAGTTATCACAATCAAGGATAACCGGTGAGCTTTTTCTGAATGAGGAATTGATGGCTACGGCTGAGATCCAGGGGCCTGATTCTTTGGGAAATAATTTTGGATTTGATATACCGTTGTCAAAAGGGCGCCTGACCGATGATCAATTGCTGGTGGTCCCGCCTGGGGATTACAGAGTGGCGATCA
>CAYOIU010000477.1:0-2743 GCA_964404085.1 uncultured Desulfobacteraceae bacterium
CTTGCATATGGCCATTTTCCATCAGCCTCTCAGAAACCGGTTTTTCGACAGTCTCGTTGGTATTGTGGACCTTTGCTTGATCAATAGAAACCAGAAGATATAGAAACAGCTTTTCAGATTCTACAGCGCCGCCAAAACCTCCTGCGCCTTGTCAAACCAATAATCCATCCCCATCTCCCGGAACATCCCCTCCGCCTGTTTCAGGTTTTCGATGGCCTTTTCTCTTTGGCCCGCTTCCAAATAAAACTCCCCTAGGAACAGATACCCCCAGGAATAGGACGCTTTCATCCTGAGCCCTTGCAGGATCTCCACTCCTTTAAGGAAGGCCTCTTCGGCCTTATCAAACGGTGGGGGGTCCCTCCTTCCAAATATCCTCCCAAGCCCAATCCATGACCAACCTTCCCACCCTTTTTCGTGGTTCTTGCGAGAAAGCCTCAAGGCCTCTTCCATGGCACTTGCGGCACGGTCCAAGTCGCCCAGATCCAGATGAATGCAGCCCAAGACGAAATGATTGTAGGACAACCACAATTGAATCCCGCTGTCGCGGTATATCTGAAGGCCATTTTCCGCGTGCCGCCTGCCGGTTTCCGGCTTTCCAAGGAAGGAATAGGTTTGGCCAAGTACGCTTAAGGCAAGAGCCAACAGCGCAGCCCATTTCGCCTCTTCAAGTTGCGTTATGGCCTTTTCCAGGTGTTCCTTTGCAGGTTCCCAGTCTCCCTTCACGTAGAATAAAACACCGTAGTTAAACTCGGTAAGCCCCAAGCTCGCCACATCATCAACATGGATTGCGTATCGAAGCCCCTTTTCAATAGCGGCCTTTGCTTCCTCAAAATGACCCAAATAGGCCATTCTGACACCATAACTGCCACAAAGCAGGGCATATCGATTTGGGCTTGGAGCGCCGAAGAAGTGGGATTCTGATCCTGTTTTCTCGATGAAATCAATCGCCTCGGACGCCACGGGCGGAATTTTATGCCACTCGCCTGTCCCTGTGTAGGTAGTAGAAAGACTGGCGGCAAGGGGGACCATCAATTCGATATCCTGAGCCTTTCGCGCCTCTCCAAAAGCCTCCTCCGTGTACTTTATCGCCAATTCGTGGTTTCCCGCATGGGTGTAGTAGTTGCCTATTGCACTGTAGAAAACCGCAAGACGACGGGTGTCCCCCATCTCCTTTGCCAGCCGCTCGCCCTGCTGAAAAAACATGAGGGAATCTTCGGGAAATCCCAGGAAAATCACCGGGGCTCTCATGAGTTCGAGCACTTCCATCCCTTCTTTCTTATGCTCTTCGGTCTCAGGGAGCGTGTTGAGCAGTCCGACGGCCTCCTTGTAAAAGACATAGGCCTCCTGGAGGGCGTGGTTCCGGGTCGCCTTGTTTCCGGAGAGCTTCAAGTAACGGCATGCCTTCCCGGCCTCTTCGCCTTTGGAATAGTGGTAGGCCAGCACCTCATAGAACTCCTCCAGGTTCCCTGCATAGAGTTCTTCCATAGCCTTGCCGATCCTCCTGTGGATCTCCTTACGACGGGTGGAAAGTAGGCTGTTGTAGGCCACTTCCTGGGTGAGTGCGTGCTTGAAGATGTATTCCAGTTCCGGGAAGAGCTGTTTCTCGTAGATGAACTCCAGCCCCTGGAGATTGAGCAGATGGACCTTCAACTCCTCCCGCATGCCGATGATGGTCTGGAGGATACGGAAGGCAAATTCCCTGCCGATCACCGAGGCCAACTGCATGATCTTCTTGAGGTTCTCTTCCAGACGGTCGATGCGGGCAGCGATTATCCCCTGGACCGTATCAGGCACCTGGAGTTCGGTGGGCCTGCACGCAAGGACATAATGATCTTGTTCCTTTTGGATGGACCCGTTTTCCAGGAGCGTGTGGGTCAGCTCCTCCATGAAGAGGGGGTTGCCGGCCGCCCGGTTCAAAATGAGATCCCTCAGCTCCGGGGCCGTGTCGCCCCCTTCAAGGATGGCCCTAACCAGTTCAGCGCTTGATTCCAGGGTCAGCTGATCCACACCGATGTGGGTGTAGTAGGATCTGCTTCCCCACTGATGCGTGTATTCGGGCCGGTAGAGCAATACCAGCACGATCCTCACATTGGCCATCCAGTCGATAAAGTAGTCCAGGAACTCCTCCGTGGTCTTGTCGATCCAATGGAGGTCCTCTACAGCCAGGATGATGGGTATTTCCTGGCTCCCTCTTACCAGCAGGTCCCTCAGGGCCTCAAAGACCCTTTCCCTTCTCTGCTTCGGCTCGAGCGTCAAGTAGGCCTCATCCTCCACCTTGAGCGACAACAGGTCCTGAAGGGGAGGAAGGGTTTGCGCTAGATTTCGGTCGAGATCAAACACCTTTTCGCGGACTCTTTTTCTGATAAGCGCCTGCCGTTCTCCTTCCCTGATTCCGAAATAGGACCTCAGGAGGTCGAGGACCGGCAGGTAGGGCATGCTGCCCCCGAAGTGGACGCAGCGGCCCTCCAAATAGGTGAACTCCTCTTTGGCAACCGCTTCCTGAACTCAAGCATAAGTCTCGATTTGCCCACTCCCGCCTCCCCCACGATCCCCACCACCTGTCCGGACCCTGCTTTTGCTTTTTCATAGGCCTCCATGAGGGCGGCCATGGAGTTTTTTCGACCCACAAAACGGGTAAGACCCTTGGCCACGGATGCCTCTATCCGGGTCGCCACCTCACCCGCTTTGTTCAGCTCAAATGCCTCCTGTGGCTCCTTCTTACCTTTCACCTCAATTTTGCCCA
>CAYOIU010000478.1:0-2728 GCA_964404085.1 uncultured Desulfobacteraceae bacterium
TCAAGACGTCTTCTCCCTCTTCAAGGGTTTTCTTGGCGACCTCCAGGAGGGTTTCCACTACCTCTGCGGCCCGGGATTTGGCTAGATCGGTTCTCCTGCTGATACTATCAATGAGCTGAACCTTTGTAAGTGTCATTCTAATCTCCTTCTATTCCGGATGAAATTATCATCATTTTGTCGCCCTCTAAAGCCTCGCGAGGCCATTGGATGAATAATCAATATCCGGAGCTATTTCTTTTGCCAATTTTACGATCTCCCTGAAGAAGCTTTTTTTCAGAGGCACCCACTTTCCACTTTTCCACATTTCATACCCCTTCGATCCCTTCATCGGATAGGCAGCCAGCAAGGATATTTCCGAAAAGCCGATCTCTTTAGCATACCTGACTGAATCTAAGGCTGTAGCTTTGGAGTCTTCGATGAATGGAGCGCCGACCAGGATATAGGCACGAGAGGAAATGTCCATATCGGCGAGAATTGCAAGGGATTTTTCCACATCTTCTAGCAAAAAACCTTTCTTTAGCTTTCTCAGCATTTGATTGTCAGCAACCTCAAGGCCTATGCCCACAGTCAGTTCCCCAGTGAATCCTCCGGCGATTGGTTCCAACTTTTTTCTGGTTATGTATTCAGGGCGTGATTCAATAACTGCACTTCTTACCCCTGAATTCTCTAACTTGCCAAAAATATTCACTCTTGAGTCATGTGAAACCTGCTTGTCATCAAGAAAAGACCCGCTGTTATAAATCTCTGTGTGGCCCCCAACTCCATATTTATCGAAATAGCAATCCAGTTGTTTCAAAAATTCATCACTTGAAGGTTGTGGAGAGATCATGCATTCTTTTGAGAACCCACAGAATACGCATTTACCCCAGCTGCATGGTGGACATCTTAGGACAATAGTTCCCGGCCACATCCGTATTGGCTTGTCATTCCGCATTTCTTTTTTCCGAATTGTATATATGAATCGTCATATTAGAGAACTGTCTACTTTTCCATAGCACAAAATCACTTTCGGCGCAGTCTTGCCCCTTTCCAGAAACAAAGATTGATGGTCTCCTCCTTTGTGTCGCCCGGCAGTTTCGAAAGAAGGCCATCACCAAAAGAACAAACTACTTAACGGCTTTCTAGTTTAAACATCAAAGAGGGCATAAGGATTGGTGACGCCTTGGCTATTGAATCGGCTAGTCCGCGATTATCTTTAGAATTTTCTAGTAGTTGTAGTAAATAAGCCATGCTTTGCCCTAGACTACCTCGTATAATTTATAAGGTTAGCATAAGCCAAGATATTCCCAACGCCAGACATTCATAATCCCAATCTCTCTGCCACATCCTCATAATCCGAGGCCTCGGCATAGAGCTTTTCAAGTTCTGATCGGGCACGTTTGTGTTGGCCCAAGTCCCCATAAACCAGGGCTCGCTCATAGCGGAGGGCGCGAAGTAATTCTTCCGATCGGTCCTTCAACAAAGGCCTCTTCATCATCCGGTGTGATGAGTCTCTTGAAAAAGCCCAGGGTAAGGCGGTCCTCCGGTCGGATATTCGGCACAGAATCCCTGGATCTTCGCTCTTTCTTAGTAGTTCGTTTACCTGAAGGGAACGTGGAGGTATAGAAGAGGCCTGTCCCCGGTAAACCGACAGTGGCCCTCTTGCCTCGGGATCCAACTGTAAATTTGGCTCCCCGTGGACCGAAAGAGAGAGATCCTCCCGATTTACTCAGGTTCAGGGTTACCCCCGGTGCAATCTTAATTCTCCTCCAGAAACGAAACCCCATCGCTACAACCCATCTATCAAAGAAAACAAGCTAAAGAGAATTCCATTTCTCAAAATCCAAGATCAGACCTCCGCCGCATATGCTGGGAAAGGAATTACCTGCGCATGAAGCTCAATAATCTCAATATGCCATCTTATCCGGAATGACTCCCCGGAACCCGCCTCTTGGATTCAGTGTATCGCCAAGCCGCCGGTGAATCAGGTGCACATGGGCATGCATGATCGTCTGCCCCGCAGCCTCCCCACAATTTATTCCCACGTTGAATCCGACGACTGAATGATCGTGTTTCAAAATCTCATCTTTCAGCCGTAAGATAAGGGCCTCCGCGTCTCTTCTTTCCTCGGGTGTCATGGTGAAAAAATCAGCGGTGTGTCTTCGGGGCAGCACAAGCGTATGGTATGCAGTTACCGGGTATTTATCCCTGACCGCGATCACCGTCCCGTATTCCTTGACAATCCTGCCTTCAACACCCTTACCGCAGAACGGGCAATCAGTCTGGCTGTTATCGTGGTTTGTCACGGTTGTCTCCACTTCCTGAAGCCCATGCAAAGCATGTCTTTCGCCGTTCGATCATAAGATCAGGTCCGACGCTCAACTTGTGAAATTGAAAGATTCAACCCCGCTTCCCCGCATGGCGAGAAGGCTGGGTATGTCTCAACCGGGAGTGGGGTGTGCTGTTATAAAAGGTGGAAGAATTTCAAAGGCAAACAATTATCAGATCAAAAAGTGAGTTGCTTATTTACTTATGACCGTGCCCTGAATCCCGTCCCCTGAATCCCACGGTCATCTTCACAACAACAATCATCCTATTCTTGCTCCAGGTCACGACACCGGAACCCCGGTTCGTTTCCCCTTATCCTCTGTTTTCGCAGAAACTGGGACAAGGCATGAAGGATGAAGGCTCGACCCCTCCACCACACATACAATACCCAAAAGAGCCGAAAGGCCCATTTCAGCCCGTA
>CAYOIU010000479.1:0-2719 GCA_964404085.1 uncultured Desulfobacteraceae bacterium
TGGGTAAGAGATTATGGCAGCAATTGAGGAAATTCGTATGACACTTACAAAGAGTCAGCTCATCGACACGATCTGCAGGATTTTAGGGCATGTTGACATCAGGACTACTGAGAGGTATCAGCATGTGAGGCTAGAGGACAAAGAAGCGGTGATGAGGAAGTAAATGGTTTTTACAAGGTGTATACATTTCGTCGTGAACAAAAACAAGCATTTATGTGGCTGGGGGACGAGGATTCGAACCTCGGTTAACGGGGCCAGAACCCGTCGTCCTGCCACTGGACGATCCCCCAGCGAAGTAGTTATTCTTATTAAATTCGTGTTGAAAGTCAAGGGAAAATTATATTGGTTTCACCCGCCTGCAACCTTCCAGCAGCGGACCAGGTGGCCGTCTCCGGCGGGGTAGAAACGGATCTCTTCCTCCCTGCACCTGTTTCCCACCAGGGGGCACCTGGCCTGGAATTTACAGCCAGGCGGCGGGTCAAGGGGACTGGGGACATCGCCTGCGAGGGGCTTCATGCCGGTCTTTTCCCCCGGGACGGGGACGGATGAGAGGAGGGCGATGGTATAGGGGTGAAGGGGCTTTTCAAAGAGGGTGTCCGCAGGTGCGTATTCCATGATATGCCCCAGGTACATGACCGCCACCCGGTCGCTCATGTAGCCCACCACGTTGAGGTCGTGGGATATGAAGAGGTAGGAAAGCCCCAGTTCATTCTGGAGCTTTTTGAGCAGGTTCAGGATCTGGGCCTGGATGGAAACGTCCAAGGCCGAAACCGGTTCATCGCATATGATGAGGGAAGGTTCCACGCTGAGGGCCCTGGCGATGCCGATTCGCTGCCTCTGCCCACCGCTGAACTCGTGGGGGTACCGGTCCATGCTGTCGCCTGCAAGGCCAACAATCTCCAGAAGCTCCCGAACCCGTTCCTTCCTTTGATTCCGATCTCCGGCCCCCAAGACCCTGAGGCCTTCATCGATACACTGCCCGGCCGTCATCCTGGGGTTCAGGGATCCGAACGGGTCCTGGAAGATAATCTGGACTTCCTTTCGAAGGGTCTTCAGTTCCTTTCCGTACATGAGGCTGATGTCGCGTCCCTTGTAGACGATCCGCCCACCGTCGGGTGCCATCAGCCGGAGGAGCATCCGCGCCACCGTGGATTTTCCACATCCGGATTCCCCCACCAGGCCGAGAGTCTTTCCCTCTTCTATTTCCAGGTCAAGGCTGTCCACGGCCTTTACCCAGCCGGCGGCCTTCTGAAAAAAGCCCCTTCTGACCGGAAAATATTTCCTGAGGGCCTCCCCCTTGAGAAGCACGTTTCCGTCCGTGGTGTGGTCATTTTTTCTCGGCAATTCAGGCACCCTCTCTCTCTTGACAGAGGACCGGGCAGCGGCTCAGGTGGCCGTTGCCGTAATCGCACATCTCCGGAAGGGTCTCGCTGCACGAAGCCTTCGTGAACCTGCAGCGCGGGTGAAAAGGGCATCCCTCGGGCCTGCGGGCCGGGTCGGGGACCGTGCCCGGGATGCTGGGGAGTTCCATGCCGCGCTTCAGGCGACTGGGGAGCGAGGCCAGGAGACCCTGGGTGTAAGGGTGTTTCGGGGAGTGAAATACACGGTCGGTTTCCCCCTGCTCCACGATGATCCCGGAATACATGACGTAGATCCTCGTGGCCACCTGACTGACCACGGCAAGATCGTGTGTAATGTACAAAATGGCCATGGAATGGGTTTCCTGGAGCGAACTCAGGAGGTTCAGGATCTGGGCCTGAATGGTGACGTCCAAGGCCGTTGTGGGCTCGTCGGCGATGAGCAGGTCGGGGCGGCAGGAAAGGGCCATGGCGATCATCACCCGCTGTCTCTGCCCACCGCTCAGCTGGTGGGGATAGTCCTTGAGCCGCTCTTCCGGCGACGCGATGCCCACCTCAGTGAGCAACTGGACGCAGCGTGTGTGCAGAGTCTCCCCCGGCAGGTCCTCGTGGACCTCGATGGCCTCCGAGAGCTGATCTCCGATGGTGAATACGGGATTGAGGGAGGTGAGGGGCTCCTGGAAGACCATGGCGATCCTCTTCCCGCGGATTTTACGGAATTCTTCTTCGCCGCAGTGGAGCAGGTCCTTCCCGTCGAAGAGGATCCGGCCGCCGGCGATTTCTCCCGGGGGATTGGGAATTAGCCCCAGGAGGCTGAGGGCGGAAACGGTCTTGCCGCATCCTGATTCCCCGACAATGGAGACCGTTTCGGCCGGTTTCACCTCGTATGAAATCCCGTCCACGGCCCTGGCCATCCTGTCGTCGCTTCTGAAATAGACCTTGAGGTCCTCTACCAAGAGCAATGGCGCGTCATTTTTCACGGTCAGGACCTCTTTCTCAGTTTGGGGTTCAGGATGTCTCTCAACCCTTCACCGAAGAGGTTGAATGAGAGCACAACGATCAATATGGCGATACCCGGGATGAAGGTCAGCCAGGGTGCGTCGAAGATGAAGCGTTTGCCGTCGGACAGGATATTTCCCCAGGTGGCATGGGGGGGTGGGACGCCGAACCGCTTGGCCACCCCCTCTTCATCGTAACGAACATCTTTTTGAGGCATGGTGTCCCACATGACAACTTTAGGCCCCACCAGTTGCATGAGGTCCTTGTCGCCGGATACAATGATGACGTCCATGTCTTCCTGTTCGGCCCGCCGCGCCGCGGTGCCGATGATGTCGTCAGCTTCCCACCCGGGCAACTCAATT
>CAYOIU010000480.1:0-2716 GCA_964404085.1 uncultured Desulfobacteraceae bacterium
GCCGGGATTGACGGCCTGGCGCAGGAACACGATGTGGCCTTTCGACGTCTTGTTGAGTCTGGCCCTTTTACAAACCCTGACGACTATCAAATGCTGAATGACCTGAAAGAAGCCGTCGACCGGACGAGCAAGTCCCTGGAAGAGAGCAAAGAGCGGCTTTTTTCAAAAATCGCTGCATCGAGGAAGAAGCGGCAATGTTTGAAGGCCTATGAAAAGAAAGCATATTGAGTCATGAGTCGAGAGTCTGGAGTCGAGAGTCGGGAAGAAGACAATGTTACCGATGACAAACACTTCCCCATCGTGGATAAGAAGGGTGAGGGAGTGCGAAGAACGGTGCAGCTCCCTTGCCAGGGAGAAAAAAGACCGGATTCGCCTTGGGAACACCTATAAGGTAGTGCAGAGTGAAGATCACTGCTATTACGGGAGGTGATTTGACATGTCTATAGAAGCTATCAATACAGCAAGGCATCAGACCCCGCTCCCCGGGAACGTGGTCGTGGGGAACCCTGGAGCCAGGAGCGCACCAAAGACAACTAGCGCGGGC
The DNA here is from genome assembly GCA_964404085.1 of uncultured Desulfobacteraceae bacterium. Taxonomy (GTDB): domain Bacteria; phylum Desulfobacterota; class DSM-4660; order Desulfatiglandales; family Desulfatiglandaceae; genus CAYUCJ01. Next base: position 545 of record CAYOIU010000480.1, read on the forward strand.
CGGACTCAGCAAGCGCCGAAAATTGTGGAGGCCCTGAACGCCGATCTGAATGCAATCCACAATGTGGGGCTTCAATTTTCCGTGTTCGAGGAAACCGGCCAGACCGTGGTGAGGGTGGTTGATAAGGATACGGGTGAACTGATCCGGCAGATCCCGCCCAAGGAATTGCTGGAACTGGCTTCCAAGCTGGAAGATATGATGGGGATCCTTTTTGACCGCAAGGTGTAGGTGTAGGTAAGGTCATGAGGGCTGAAAGATGGGGTGCTTATGAGAGTAAGGGCTCCCGGAAAGCACCATCTGAACCGCTTCATTCTTCTTTGTATTGATCACCAGGGGACCGATCAGGTTCGCGGTGATCTTTTCCGGCACCCCTTCTGAAGCATTCACAATCGCGTATACCACCAGGTCCTCTTCCTGAGATTCTTCCCATGACATGTCCTTCATGGCAGGTGTCAGTTCCAATGAATAATCCGGTTTGAAAAGAAGAGGGTTGATGATCACGAATGCCAGTCCGGGATCGTCGACACATTGGTACCAGAGGAACGGCCGGGATTCCTCCCGGTCCAGGATAACGAAACGCTGCATGCCCGGAAAACCGGGCATACCGGAAGGCATCATGATTGTCTTCTGTTCGTCAATTTCCACGGGGCCGAAATCTCTTGTTTCCAGTTTCAATGCATTCATCCTCTCTTTTTCACCGCATGCGCCAAGTGCGCAGAGACTTTTTCCTTTGCTGCTGAGGCACCGGCAAATAAAGAAATATACCTTACTTCTGTGTTTGTTCGTCTTTCTTGAAAAAACCGGCAGCCTTCCTGAATGCCGATACTTCTCCACTGGCCGAAAGGAGGTTTTCCTCTCTTATCTTCTCGTAGATTTCCTGGCGGAGGACACGCACATTCCTGGGCGCATCGATCCCCAGCCGCACCTGCATACCCTCAACGCCGATGACTTTGATGACGACATCGTCTCCGATAGTGATACTTTCATTGACCTTCCTGGCCAGAACTAGCATATGCCCTCCATGGCATGACTGATGATATGCACCGCAGAGTCGCGGAGATCGCAGAGGACTTTCTAAACGGTTTACTCCTCTAAATTATTGACAATCCGTACAATACCGTTGGGCAAAACAGTGGTATTGAAATTCAGGAGCAAACCTAAATGTAACCCTGATAATTTGAGATATGTCAAATTTTCACCTAAATTGAGCGATTCTAAATTTTGATAACAAAAGTTCCTGCAGGTGAAGGTCAAAAGAGAGAAGAAAACGGCTATCACGCAGACAAATCCGTTTTTGAAAAGCAATACTGACGGTTTTCCCCACGATTGGACCAAATCTCTCTGATTTTAAGCGCACCTCACCTTTGGGTCTGGGCGGTTACGATTAGATTTTTCCCGGCTTTACTCTATGGCCGGCGCGTAGTTACAGCGTTCAAAAAGCTCCACCATGTGAAGGCGTTCAAAACAGGCCACAGAAACCTTCAGGACTATTCTCTCGCTGTGTGAGACAATTTTTCCGGCCATGTCTATCACTCGTCTGCGAACCGTGTTTGCATAGGCACCAATGGGTATAACCGGGGCTCCAACATCTTCTTTGAAGGACTCCATCAGAAAATGACCCAACAACATCGAGTAATACCACGCAGCGTTGGGATTGAACCTTTTGAAAGGGAACTGCTCATGGCCAAAGTCTTTCAGTGCCCGGTTGGCCAGTTCGTCACTGCCTCGCTCGTGATAACAGGCTACAATACCGTCTGCTTCCAGATAATCATCAGCGCCCACCCTTTTGAGCATGGCATCGATCGGTTGACCTTGGCCGATATTGGTGATGATAACCGTGTCGGGCCGACACCCGGGCAGATAAAGTTGCTTGCCATCATTGATCAATCGACAGTAAATAGCCCGCCTGAACCGATTCCAGTTGCCCCGTCTACTGCCAAATTCAATATACTCCCAACAGTCTTTCTTTCCCGAACAATATCGGGTCCATATTCCATCGTCGGACGTACCGGCCAAAGCCTTGATGTCTTTATAGAGCTTCCCGCCGCAAACATAGCCTACTCTCAGTTTCTCACAGAGCATGAAAATCTTCTGGTCGAAAAACCCGCTGTCTATGCGGATAATAATGGGAACATCCTGTCGATACTGTTTCCGGATCCTGGCAACCATGTG
>CAYOIU010000481.1:0-2705 GCA_964404085.1 uncultured Desulfobacteraceae bacterium
TATCAGCTGTTTGGCACAACCAATCATTTGCTGAAGCACCAGTTTGGGGCTCCCCATGATCAACATTTCGCTAGGCATTCTGATCGTGAGTTCTTCTAGATCTTCACCCACAAGGATATATTTTACATGGTCGGCGGGGTATGTCGGCGGCATACCGAAGGCCTCAAGCATATTCATCCTCAGGCCCAACAATACGATCACATCCGATTCCCTTAGCAACGCTTTTCTGTAGCCGCCACTAAAGGAAAGGGGGTGGTTTTCATTTACTGCGCCACGGCCCATCCTGCGAGTATGGACCGGAATCTGCAGTAACTCGATAAGCTCCTGTAATTCCTTTGATGCCTTCGACCAAAAAATCCCGTCCCCTCCGATAACGATTGGCCTCTTCGCTTCCAATAACAACTTTACGGCTTTCTCTACCATGCGCGGATCCCCTGCAGGCCTGGACACCTCTGCGCAATGCTCTTTGGATATGCTCCCTGCCTGCGCACCTTCATCTCCCAATTGCCCCAGGATATTGACCGGTAGTTCAAGAACAACCGGGCCCGGGGGATACGTTGCGGCGTCTCTGAAAGCCTTTCGAACAAAATATGCTATTCTCCCATAATCCACTATGCGCTTTGTCCATTTCGTAAAATGGCCGCAGATCTTCTCGGCATAAGCCTCTTGAAACGGTCCCCAGTCATCTTCCGCTGTTTGGTGTTGCCCCATCAAAGCCACTACGGGACTTTTGACCAAATAGGAATGCATCAGGGCGGGAAGCATGTTGGCGAAACCCGGACCTGCTGTTGCAAAACACACCCCTACCTTACCGCTGCTCCTGGCCCATCCATCGGCCGCGTAGCAGGCGGACTGCTCATGGCGCATGTGGTAGATCTTCATGTCACCCTGGCTTCCGATTGCCGCCATCAATGCCCAAACATGGCCGCCATGAACACCGAAGCACTTGGTTACACCTTCTTCCTTGAGGATTCGGGCAACGACTTCCGCTCCCATCAACTGTGTCATCATTCCCTCCTTTACTCTTTGTTACCACTTTGCATTGCTGGGATATTCATTGCAAAAATCACGAGTATGCTCGCAATCGGACTTAGGTCGCAGACCACCCCCCATCCACATGGATTGTTTGTCCCGTTATGTAAGAGCCTGCCTTTGAACATAGTACGAGAAGAATCCCTTGCAGGTCTTCTGGTTCTGCTATCCTTTGCATGGGTACAAGGGTATCAACCTTATTATGGAAACTGGGATCTTCCAAGAGCGCTGTTATAAGCGGTGTTCTAACATAACCCGGAGCGATGGCATTCACCGTTACACCGTATGTCGCCCATTCAACAGCCAAAGCCTTTGTAAGCTGCGTAACGCCGCCCTTGCTGGCACAGTAGGGTGCCCTGTCCATCAAACCGATGAATGCGGCGATGGAGGATATATTGACGATACGGCCTGAGCCGCGTTCGGTCATCCGCCGGCCGACCGCCTGGCAGGCCAAAAATGTTCCTTTCAGGTTGATATTCAGTATCCGGTCCCAGTCGTCCTCATCGAATTCTATGGCCTTTTTTCGAATATTGATTCCGGCGCTATTGACCAGAATATCGATACTCCCCATCTCTTTTTCCACTTCATAGACCATTTTATCGACTGCTTCTTTGATGGATACATCGGCGGAAAAGGCTTTGGCAGCAAGGCCCTCTTCTGCGAGTCTTGAGACGGCAGCATCTCCTGTCTTGGGTGTCCGGTTCACAATGGCCACTTTGGCGCCGGCGCGTACCAGAATTCCGGCCGCGGACAGACCAATGCCTGAATTACCGCCGGTGACGACAGCGATCTTTTCCTCGAGGCCGAACATCTCTTGTAGCATTTCCGTTTTCATTTTTTGAATTTCTCCATCATTAAATCCTTAAGTTTGTACTTCTTGATCTTTTCCGTTGGCGTCATGGGGAACGCATCCATCGCCTCTACAAAATCCGGCACTTTGAAATTGGCCAGATTCTCTTTGCAGAATCGGACAATCTCCTCCGGATCCAGTTCGTGGCCGGGTACGGGGACGACACAGGCACAAACCCTTTCCCCCAGCCTCGGATCCGGAACACCGACCACCGCGACATGCTGAACCCCCTCCAACAAGGCGATCTGTTCTTCCACCTCCGCCGGATAGACGTTGAATCCACCCCGAATAATCATCTCTTTTTTTCGACCGGATACAACCAACCGCCCGTTTTCATCCAGTTTGCCCACGTCGCCCGTATAGAAAAATCCTTCGGCGTCAAGGGATGCCTTTGTGAGATCCTCTTGCTTATAATAACCCACGAAAAGATTTTCGCCCCTGATGGCAATCTCCCCGACGACCCCCACACCCACTTCATGTCGATTGTCGTCTACAATTTTCAGATCCAATCCTCTGATCGGCCTTCCGGCAGTTTCGGATTTGATGTATTCGTCGTCCTCGTAATCGGTGATTGTGATGCAGTCTGCCTCACTCATTCCGTAGGCGGCGCTGATATTACAGTGCATTTTCTGCATGACCGCCCGGACCAACTCCACTGGGCATGAGGCTCCGGACATATATCCCGTGCGGTTGGATGTGAGATCAAATTTCCTAAATTCCGGATGGTTCAGCATGAGTGTAAACATAGTGGGCACGCCGTAAAGGACGGACACCTTTTCGATTTCCTGCAATTTCAGGGCATCTCCTACATCAAAAATCTCCA
>CAYOIU010000482.1:0-2698 GCA_964404085.1 uncultured Desulfobacteraceae bacterium
CATTGATGAGACCATCTACCAGACCATGAAAAACGGGGGGGAGATCGAGATCATCTTTGAGAGGAGCCTGAAAGACCGGTTGAAGGTCATCCTGGCCATCGACAACGGGGGATGGTCCATGGACCCCTACGTGGAGGTCGTCCAGACCCTCTTCAACCATTCCAGGGCCCAGTTCAAGGATCTCAAGACCTTTTTCTTCCACAATACCATTTACGACAACCTGTGGGAAGATCCCGCCCGGTACAGGAAACCTTTCCGGGTCGATGAACTCCTTCGACAGGACCCGGAGACCAGGATCGTCATCGTGGGTGATGCCAGCATGGCACCCTATGAACTCATGGCCACGGACGGCTCCATACACATCGAAGAGAGGACATACAAACCCAGTTACGAGCGTTTGCAGTCCATTGCCAATACCTTTCCCCATGCGATCTGGATCAACCCCCAAATGGCGAATCAATGGCCCTATACCCGCACCATCGGCGCTATTCGCGAGATCTTTCCCATGTTCGAGCTGACCCTTGACGGACTCGAAAAGGCAGTCAACCACATGATGAGCAAGAACTGATGTTCACCCACGCCGTTACCAGAAAGCCGGGCGACGATTTTGCCATGGGCCTGACCAGCTCCTCTCTCGGGCTCCCCGATTACCGGTTGATGACACATCAGCACAAAACCTATGTGGAGGCTCTCAGGTCACTGGGACTCGAGGTCATTGAACTCGGTGCACTGCCGGACTACCCGGATGCGCACTTTGTTGAAGACACCGCCATCGTGACACCGCGTGTGGGGATCATCACCAACCCCGGTGCCGCGGCCCGCAGGGGTGAGGAAGAGACCATTGAGCCTGTCCTGGCCGGGTTCCGCAAGATCGAGCACATCCACCCACCTGGAACCCTTGACGGGGGTGATGTCCTGGCGGTGAACAACCATTATCTAATCGGCATCTCCGGTCGCACGAACCCTGAGGGGGCCGGCCAACTGGGTCGTATCCTCGATCATTACGGCCATACCTGGACGGTCGTACCGATTGAAGCGGGACGACTGCACCTGAAGTCCAGCGTGAATTACCTGGGGCAAGACACCCTGATTCTCACCAGGACCTTTGCCGACCTGGAACTCTTCGCGCCCTATCGAAAAATGGTCCTGGATCCGGACGAGGCCTATGCGGGCAATACCCTGCTGATCAACGACACCCTCATCATGCCTGCAGGGTTCCTGAAAACGAAAAAGAGGCTTGAAGCCTTGAAACGTGAAATCATTGAACTGGATGTCAGTGAGGCCCGGAAAATGGACGGGGGCCTGACATGCATGTCTTTGAGATTTTAGGATGGAATCGATGATTACTCTATGGGCCGTGGCACTGGCCGTACTCCTCCTGAACCTGCCCTTCGGTTACTGGCGCGCCGGCGTCAGCAGATTTTCCGTTCCCTGGTTTCTGGCCGTTCACTCCCCCATCCCGGCGGTGATAGTTCTCAGGCTCATGTCCGGGCTGGGTTGGCGATTCATCACCTTCCCCGCCCTGATCGGGGCCTTTTTTGCAGGACAATTCCTGGGAGGCCTTTGCAACCGAAAAAGCAGGAAAAACTAGATCAGTAGCCAAGAACCTCCAAATCAACCCTGCCTGGTAACAATTCCTGTAGACTTTTCCTGGACCCTCTTCGTCTAATCTAACAAAAAGAATGAAAGGAGGGGATTCTAATGAGAAAGACAAAAATATTGATCTCCATCATCATATCGGCCCTGTTTTTTCTTTCAGGAAGCCAGGTCTGGGCCTCGGGCAACTATGGAAAACGACACTACAACCAGCAGAAGCGGATACATCAGGGAATAAGGAACGGCGATCTGACGCGGGGTGAATATGGGCGGTTGCAGCGTGATCAGTGGCGCCTGCGGCATGCTGAAAGGAGCGTCCGGGCAGACGGACGTGTGACGTGGAGAGAACGGGAAAGGCTCTTCAGGATGCGGGAAAGGGCAAGCCGCCACATTTACCGTGCCAGGCACAACCGGGTGGTTCGCATCCCGAGAAGGCCCGTCCGAATCGTGGAACGTCCCTGGTTCTGGACGCCTTATGTGGCCTCCTACGACGCCTGGTCCCCGCAGTTTCATTTCGGCGGCCGTATCGGTGATCCCTCATGGTCATTCGGCTGGTCCATCAACCTGCCCTGATCTTCATGGAACAGCCTGTCCAGACAGGTTTTGAGAAAGGGCCTCCTTCAAATTTCCTGGAGGGGGTCCTTGATCACGTAAAGCAACCTAAAATCCTTCTCCAGACGGGAGATCATCTTACCAAGCTTTTCCTCAGAGACCTTTTTGATCCTGATGAATACATGGCGGAAACCCTCATCCGCCGTATCCGTGGAGCTGAGGATACTCACGATCTGGCCTTCCTCTTCCCGCATCACGTTGGCCACCTCTTTTATGCTTCCACTCCGATCTTCCAGATTGAAGGCAAATTGCACACCCCCCTGGTAGATCCCCGTGATGGAAATGAGGACTCTGAAGACGTCCCCCTGGGAGATAATGCCCACCAGACCACCCTCCCGGTTCACCACAGGAAGCCCCGTGATCTTGTGTTCAAGCATTTTCACGGCCGCCACTTCCATGGTCTGATCGGACCGGATCGTAACAGGATCAGGCGTCATGACGTCCTTCGCCTTCATCTCGGCCAGCAGAAAGTGCAGTTCCCTGTCAGTCA
>CAYOIU010000483.1:0-2684 GCA_964404085.1 uncultured Desulfobacteraceae bacterium
AAAGCAACGCCGTCAGGTAATTATTTTTGTCCAGCAGTACCCACACCGTCTCGTTTCCGGGTTTCCAGAGCGACCCCAGGAGTCCGGCAAGGCCCCAGACGAATCGAAACAGAAAGGGGTAGAAGATGAGGGCGTGGATCAACCACCTCCCCTCCGATTGGTGGTAAAGCCTCCTCTGGAGCAGGACGTCGAGCAACAGGCTTCTCAACACGCCCAGCACCCTGGCAAAAAGGCTCCTGTGTTCCAGCATCGGCCCGATACCGTCTCTTCCTGAAAAAGTGCCTGTCAGCCAGTAGGACAAGACCATGACGATGCCGGCCAGGAAGATCAGGAGGGCGATGATGGTAGTGGTATCTCCCACTGAGAAGGTGGCCGCATGACAGGGCATGCAGACGATGCTCTTGGCAGGCAGCACCATGGCGGAGGCACCCACTCTGTTTCCCTCTGTGTGGCAGCGTCTGCAGGTTGCCTGATCCCTTCCTGAAACCATGCGGTGCACCTGGAGTGGCTTTCCCGGGTCCGGGGAAAGCTTCCACAACACCTTTTTGAAAATGGAATCCCGGAACGGTGTGACCTCTTGCAAGTGACAAGCCTCGCACGCCACGTCAAGGTGTGCATCGTGGGCCTTCTTCTCATCATGACGAGTATGGCAATCGAGGCAATTCCGTTTTGTCTGTTCCTGGTGAAGAAACGCCGCGCCCCCGGGATGGCAGGAGACGCAGGCCTGGTTCGCGTGGGGCGTGTTCTTGTATGCCGCCGGATCAATAAGAGGAACGCGGGTGCCGGTTGCCTTTCTCGCCGGCGTAGTCCCTTGCACATGGCAGTGGAAACAGAGGGTCTGGATCTTTCCCCGGCCCTCCCGACTTTCAGGGTTCACAGCCCGGTGGCAGGCCATGCAAGCTTCATCTTCTTCTGAAAGGCCCGGAAGTTTCGCTTGTGTTTCGTGACAGGCCCCGCACTGCTCCTTATGGGGGATACCCGGCTTAAATTTTCCGATCCGGTTCTCCCCAATCCGCGGTTGCCGGTGCGGTTTGTGGCAACGTATGCAATAGCTGTATTTCTCCGGGACTTGAACTTTTTTCCGGCCGTGTCTTCCATCTAAAAGATCATCCTGGATCTCATCATGGCAGGAGAAGCACATCTCAGGCGAGAAGAAATCCCCACGTGCCTTCTTTACCTCGGATGGGTCCGGGTGCAGTGTCTTGTCGGCAATGTCTTCGTGGCAGCCCTGGCATGACGTCTGGCCGTGGGCGGAAATATGGTATTTCCCCTCATCAATAAACCAGGAGGCCCCGGCCTCAGCCGCCCAAAAAACGAAAAATGCCGGCAACAACAAGTAGAGTATTTTAATATTCATCGACTTGTGAATACTGATTATCACATCTCCTACCCTCATCCGATCGAGATGAGAAGATGGAGCGGAAAACAAGTTCCGTAATATCCATCACATCGATTTCCACCTTTTGCCTTCTCACCATTCCCTTGATGGTCCGAACGCATTGTTGGCAGGAGGTCACCACAGTTTCAGCGCCTGTACGCTGGATCTCCTCTATCTTCTTTCCGGCAACCCTTCTCGAAAGTTCCGGGGCCACCATCTCCAGATTCCCGCCACCGCCGCAGCAGACGCTTTGGGCGCGGTTCTTTTCCAGTTCCACGAAGGTGAGCCCCGGGACGGCCTCCAATATCCGTCTCGGTGCATCGTAGATCCCCCCGTTTCTGCCCAGGTCACAGGGGTCATGATATGTTACCTTTGTGTCCAGGGGGCACAGGGAAATGTCTCCTTTGGCAATGAGTTCCTGGACAAACTCAGTGGAGTGAAAAAGCTCCAGGTCCGTCTCATAATATTCCTTCCAGGTCCTGAGGCACGACGGGCAGGAAAAAACGATTTGCCGGGCGCCCAGGGCCTTCACCTTCTCCATATTATGCTTCATCACGCTTACCATTTTTTCCGGGGCTCCGGCACCCAGCAAAGGAAAACCGCAGCACCACTCCTCACCGGCGAGAATAGTGAAATCCACCCCGGCTGAATCCAATATCTGCGCCAGCGTCCTGGGAATTTCCTGAACCATGGGAAAAAAGCTCGCGACACATCCGACAAAGTACACCACCTGGGCCTTGTCCCTTTCATACATGTGCTCGGGCAGATGTTTGATATCATCCCGCCAGTCGCCCCGCTCTTCATTGTCTTCATCCGATATGTTGTGGTGCTCCATCAAAGACGCGACTGCGGGCCTCACCTTGGGGTGGAGGCCCTTCTCTTTGGCGAGCTCTTCTCGCATGCCCGTGAAAACGCTCTTGAGATCCACACCGCTTGGGCAAGTCACCGAACAAACACCGCAGAGCAAACACTTTGCGAAGATGTCCCTGAAGTGATCACTCAAGTCAAGATCCCCCCGACAATAATATCTGGTCAGCTGGATCTTGCCCCTGGGTGTGTATTTTTCAAGGAGGAGTTCTTTGCACACGGGACAGGTCGCCTGGCAGAGCCCGCACTTTATACACTGATCAAATTCGTCGGCAAAGGATTCCAGTATCATTTGGGTTCTTTCTTGATTTAACCATAAAAAGTCCGTCCATGGGGACGTCGATGACTTCCAACGAAGTCGCTTTATTAAACGCGCATATACATGCGAATCTGAGAATCTTTTTCATGTGCTTTCTCAAAGTGCACTTGGCAACTCACT
>CAYOIU010000484.1:0-2681 GCA_964404085.1 uncultured Desulfobacteraceae bacterium
CCTGAAGACACTGGACAGGGTCAGGCGAAATCGGACGCGCTACTGGATCCTGAAGTATCTGCAGAGAAGGACTGGGGAAAATTACAGGGCCATGGTTCTCGATGTCCTCAAAACCAAGTACCGTATCCTGCTTACGGACTTCCTTCACATTGCGGAACTCAAGCAGGAGACAAAGGTCGGTCTCTATGGCGGTCAGCAATTCAGTGTTGTCATCAAGAAAGCGGATCCATGGGAGGACGTCCTGGAAGTGGCCTATGCCGGCGATTGATGTTCCTCTGCGGCGGGGGCTTGAAAGGATAGGTGGCGATCGCGGGCAGGGGGGGTAGCGCCATGATGGCTTTATCAGGCGGAATTGTTCAAATCAAACCCCTTTTCGAGCAGCAGGAGACCCTCGTGGTCATAGATGAATAACCGCAGAGAGGCAGGAGGCTGTTTTGTTCCGCTCAAAAAGAATTTTCCCCGAATGGTCCTGAAATTCTTGATATGGAAAAGCTGGCCACGTTTGTAGCTGACGGGAATTCCCTTTTCCAGAGTCTCGTGGGGGAACGACCGGATTAGCGGAGGATCGGCGTTCCTGTCCAGGGTGATCATGTGGATGTACCCCTTCAGGGGACCCTGGTTTGGAGAGGTGTTCACCAGCCTGAAGGAAACGGTCATCTTGGTATTTTCGAAGTTAACGGCGAAATCCTGGATGGACACTTGGGGTTCCGCCGGTTCCCTTTCCGCCCGGATCGTTTCAGGGCTTGATTCAGCGGCCTTTGCCTGGGGGCTTTCATGGGTTTCGGTTGGCTGGGGAGCTTCTGCAGGCTGCTTTCTGCCGAAGGGTTGGAGATCCGCTGTGGACTGGTTTTTGCCGAAGGGTTCGGGTGCCTCTTCCGGCTGGATCTTTCTCGATGGTTTAGGATCTTCTGCCAGGCGGGATTTACCGGAGTGGTTTTCCGTGAGGTGGATATAGTCTTCCAGGACGGCCAAGTGCTGTTGCAGGCGGAGAAGTTCCCCCTTGGAATCCCTTGCCGCTTCTTTTGTCATGGCCACCTGCTTTTGCAGGGAACGGTTCTCTCGCCGCTTTTCAAAATAACCATTGACGGCAAAAATGGAGGCCACGATATAGGTGGCAAGAAAAAGGGAAGACCATAAAAGGAGGTGGGAGGAAATTTGAAACCGCCTCACCTTCCCGATTCCTTTCACGACCATGATGGAAAGCTTTGCGCTCATCTCGCTTGAGGGCTTCATTAAAGGCCCTGTTCTTCCTCTTTCCAGGTTCGGTTTTTCACCCGTCAAACACGCGTTTGTAGATATCCTCCACATGCTTGAGGTGGTATCGCAGATCGAAGATTTCCTCGATTTCTTCCTTCCCCAGGTAAGACAGGATATCCTGGTCCCCTAATAAGAGATCCTTGAATTGAACCTCCTCCTCCCACGCTCTCAGGGCATTCCTTTGAACCATTACATAGGCCTTCTGCCTCTCCAGCCCCTTTTCTGCGAGCCTGAGAAGAACCTGCTGGGAAAAAATGAGTCCCCTGGTTTTCTGGAGATTTTCGAGCATCCGTTCCGGATAGATGACGAGCCCCTTGATGATCCGGGTCAACCTGACAAGCATGAAATCGATCAGGATGGTGCTGTCCGGCCCTATGACCCTTTCAACGGACGAGTGACTGATGTCCCTTTCGTGCCACAAGGGCATGTTCTCCAGTGCGGCCATGGCGTTGGAGCGGACCAGGCGGACCAGGCCGGAGATGTTTTCAGACCCGATGGGGTTCTTTTTGTGGGGCATGGCCGATGAGCCTTTTTGTCCCTTGGAAAAGGGTTCTTCGGCCTCGTGGACTTCGGTTCTCTGCAGGTGCCGGACCTCCACAGCGATCTTTTCGAGAGATCCGGCAAGGATGGCGAGGGCCGTGAAGAACTGGGCATGACGATCTCGCTGGATGATCTGTGTTGAGATGGGGGCAGGTGTCACCCCAAGCTTCTTGCAGGCGCTGGCCTCAACTCCCGGCGAGATGTTGGCAAAGGTCCCGACAGCCCCTGAAAGCTTCCCGCAACTGATGACGTCGCTTGCCTCCTCCAGCCGCGTGAGGTTCCTCTTCATCTCAGCATACCAGACGGCCAGTTTCAATCCGAAGGTGGTGGGTTCCGCGTGGATGCCATGTGAGCGGCCTATCATGAGCGTATCTTTATGCTGAATGGCCCTTTCGTGCAATACATCCATCAACGCTTTCACATCATGGATGATGAGCATCATGGCTTCCTTGAGGAGCATGGCAAAACTCGTGTCCAATACGTCTGAAGAGGTCAGTCCCAGGTGAATATAGCGGGAGTCGGGGCCCACGTATTCCTCCACGTTGGTAAGGAAGGCTATCACGTCGTGCTTGGTTTTTTCTTCAATCTCCAGGATCCGATCCACTGAAAATCGGGCTCTTTCCCTGATATTCTTAAGGGCGGCTTCGGGGATCAACCCTTCCTCGGCCATGGCCTCGCAGGCGGCAATTTCCACCTCCAGCCACTTGGCATAACGATTTTCCGCCTCCCAGATGCGACCCATTTCGGGTCTCGTGTATCTGCTGATCATGTCTTAACTCCCATTTGTTCCAAGAATGATGACTTTGTGAAAAGTAACTTATGCCGCAAGCGGCAGCCTATGAACAACGAATGGGAACCGAACCTGACAATCTTTTTCAGATGCT
>CAYOIU010000485.1:0-2677 GCA_964404085.1 uncultured Desulfobacteraceae bacterium
CAAAGCGATAGGGGGAAGCGAAAATGTCAAACAGGTGCTTCAGCTCATCTTCAGAAAGAGGGTCCACCCTGCCGCGATCAGCAGCATCACTGGTGCCTTCTTCAAGGTCACGCCTAAGCTCCGTTTCACTTAACTTCACCGGGCTTCCATCTCCGAATCTTGTTAGGATCTCGCCCATGTTTCCCTCCTTACAAAAGTTAGCTTGAGAATTCGAGCCTGAATACGGCAACGGTTCCATCAGCATCTATCCTTATTGTGTCGCCGTCTTTGACGCATTCCAAGAACTCATGTCCGAGTTGATCAATGGTACAAATTCGTTTTCCCGCCCAGATATCCGCCACGATCAGGCCACCTGCTGCCAGGGAATCAATTCGTTGTGAAAACAGCATGGCCTTGGGAGCGATGCCCATCTCCGACACTCTCTGCCATACAGCACCTCCTGACGTTGAACCAATGGTTTTCGGAAGACAGATGATCTTGTCTGTCATGTTTTTTCCATAAATTTCAAGATTCCCACTGTGGGAGCAAATCGCCCTCTTGGTCCCTGTATGCATACACGAATAGAAACTGGCGTAGGTGTTGAAACCAGAGTGCGTCACCAAAGCCTGTCCATCCATAGCGCCTGACAAAATGACTCTGCCTTTAAAAAATGAGCTCATTTTATTTAGGCTCTCCTATCTCTCCAGTTACCATAATCTCAAGCAGTTTTTCGTCAAGAAAAAATCTAGCAGTAGAATAGGCTCTCAGTTTGTTAGAGTTCGTGATAATTGCCTCATCGGCGATGATATCATTTTCAAAAAGCATCAAAGGACAGGTTGCGCTGAATTTGACTCCTGCTCTATTCAGTGTCTCACAGGTTTTGGTATCTTCCCGGAATTTTTGCAATACTTCTTTGGCAGAACAGATGACGGTTGGAACAGCGAGTCGATTCTTGCCCCTTGTATCCAACGCCCTTTTGATCTTGGTGGCCCACCAGTAGATTTGTCTCAGACTGAGGTGAGGACAACCGATAAGACACTTCTCGGATTTTGCCCCTTTATCGGTCCACAAAACAGGGTAAGAGTCCTGCAGTTCTCTTATTGTTTGGTCATCAATAACAAAAGTCTCGTAGTCCTGTTCCAGCAGAGCTTTGCCATAATCGACGGCTTCGGGTGTAATGTTCGCGACATGGTACAACCCAATTGCCCCGAATGTCGCGCATGCCGCCCCCATTTCATGTAGGTAGTCAATGCTCTTCGGATTTAGGCCGGGACCTAAAAAACGGTCCAGCCCAGAGATGAAAGGAACATCCGCCACGACTTTTTGGCCTATGGCTGCCCCAAGTAACGAAGGGTAAGGTAATTTTGAACTATTCACCTGTATAAGCCAGGTAGCGCGTCGGCCCTCATCGGTTAAGAGCCCGGTCAAAGGTGTTTTCCCTGCAATATTGGAGAAAAGGTCCATGATAGCGCCATTGCGATTGGTTCTTGCCCCCAAGACCGAATTTGCGAATACCACGCACGCCGATTCCGACCAGGCCAATAGGGTATCTCTTTCGGGAATGTTCCCCACCTCGGGCAGATAAGGGTTGCAGGTAAAGGCGTCCCTATCGCGGAGTCCCAGTTGCAGCATCCTGTGTTCATATCGCGCCTGATCTTTGAACATCTCTTTCAAGGCTTTTTCCTGCCAAGGTTTTAAATAGAGATTCTCAAAATCCAACGGAGGCTTGGGATCAAGAGTGAAAGGATATTTTGCTGTCAGGCCAGACGCCACGAGTTTATCGAGCATCTTCGGTGATGGCCCTGTGCCGGGAGCAGCATAACAGATGACAAAGTGTCCATCCCCCTCTATCTCAACAAGCCTTTCGGCATCGAGAGTTTCACCATAGAGGACAACAGTTCTCAGGATTTTCTGCATGGTTGGGCCCAGTTTGATCTTCAAGTGTTTGATGTCATCCATACCGGATTCCGTAATGATCAATTCCTGGAATGAAGTCATTTACTCCTATTCATTCTTATTGTTTGTATTTCGGAAGGAATTTAGATCTTTGCGGAACGGGTTCCGATTCCTTGAGACGAAGAGACAAGGACTGAAAGTGGCGCGTGAAAAATCGAAGACAAGCACCTGGGACCGCATGCGGGGGGACAGGCACGAAAGGAACGAAAACTTCTGTACCATCAAAAATTGACTTTATCCTGTCCCTTCAGACCGAGTATTCTCCTCGCTTCCGCTGGACTGGCTGGCTCCATGCCGAGTTCCCTGGCGATCCTGACAATCTTTTCAACCGGTTCTGCGTTGCTTTTTGCCAGGCGGCCCTTTTCCAGGTACAGGCTGTCCTCCAGGCCGAGCCTTGCGTTTCCCCCCATCATAAGTGATGTGGTGCACAACCTCATCTGCTGGCGCCCGGCAACACAAACCGACCATTCAAAATCACCTATGGTTTCACGTGCCGTCCTGTAGAGGAACATCAGGTTCTCCATTGTGGCGGGAATGCCTCCCAATATTCCCATGACAAACTGGAGGTAAACGGGCTTCTTGATATGCCCGGCTTGGAGCATGAAGACAACATTATTAAGCATACCCACATCATAAATTTCAAGTTCCGGTTTGGTTTCGCTTTCCCGGAAATATTTTGTGACCTGCCTTAGATAATATGAAACGGGCTGCTCCCAGGTGTGGTATACACCTGGAGCAACAA
>CAYOIU010000486.1:0-2672 GCA_964404085.1 uncultured Desulfobacteraceae bacterium
GGGTCACAGGGCACACCTATGGCGTCTATGGTCCCCTGATCAATGGGTTGACCAGCGTCTTGTTCGAAGGGGTTCCCTCCTACCCCGACTACGGCCGTTACTGGGCCATCGTGGACCGCTACAAGGTGAACAAATTCTACACCGCTCCCACCGTGGTACGTTCCCTGGCCAAGGAAGGAGAGGATTATGTAAAAAAGCACGATATTTCTTCCCTCAAGCTCCTGGGAAGCGTCGGCGAGCCCATCAATCCCGAGGCATGGAGATGGTATTACCACCATGTGGGTAGAGACTGGTGCCCCATCATGGACACCTGGTGGCAGACGGAGACAGGGGGACACATGCTCACCCCGCTCCCCGGTGTTGCCCCCATCAAACCGGGTTCCTGTTCTTTTCCCTTTTTCGGAGTGGACCCCGTGATCCTGGACGATACGGGAGAAGAGGCCAGGTACCCGGACCAGGAAGGCGTGCTGTGCATCCGGAAGCCCTGGCCGGGCATGGCCCGGACGATCTATGGAAACCACGAGCGTTTCATGGATACCTATTTCAGGCAGGTGCCGGGCATGTATTTTTCCGGTGACGGCGCAAAAAAGGATGAGGATGGTTATTACTGGATCATCGGCAGAATCGACGACGTGATCAACGTTTCCGGGCATCGTCTGGGTACGGCGGAAGTGGAGTCGGCGCTCGTTCTTCACAACAAGGTGGCAGAGGCGGCGGTGGTTGGGTATCCCCATCCGGTCAAGGGCCAGGGGATCTATGCGTTTGTCACGCTGAACACGGGTGTTGCCAAGAACGATGATCTGAAAAAGGAATTGATCCAACTCGTTCGTACGGAAATCGGACCTATCGCGACCATTGACGTCCTCCAGTGGGCGGACGGTCTTCCAAAGACCCGGAGCGGGAAGATTATGAGACGCATTCTCCAGAAAATCGCGGCCGGAAAGGCGGACCAGTTGGGCGATATCTCCACCATAGCCGACCCGGAGGTGGTCGAGACCCTGGTTAAAGGGCATGAGGCTCCCTAGCCCGGGTTCATAACGAAACAGTGAAAACAGCCCCAGCCTTTCGGACAAAACGCCATGACCGGTGCGGACAAGAAAGGTCATCCCTTCGACGTCAGACCTTACAGGCCTGGGCATTTTCCATACCTGCTTGAAATGTATGACCATTTTTCGCCCAAGGGCAGGTTTCAGGGAATGCCCCCGAAGGAATTCGGTACCCTTGAAAAATGGCTTGGGATGCTCGTCAGGAACGGAGAAAACACCCTGGCATGGAGGCAGGAAAGGGTCATCGGCCATGTGGTCTTGCTGCCCGATTTTGAAAGGAAGGATGCCGAGTATCTGATCTTCGTCAACCAGCTTGATCGGGGACAGGGTGTTGGCACTGAACTCACGCGGGCGGCCTTGCAAAGGGCCTTGGAACTCGGTCTCAAAACGGTCTGGTTGACCGTCGATGCCTATAACTTCAGGGCCATCAGGTTGTACAGAAAATTTGGCTTTTCATTCTGTGAGGCCTATGAATCCCCTTCCGAACGTATGATGAAATATCGGTGTGGTTCTGATGACGGCGCTTAAGACAGGTATTGTAAGAGACGATAGATTCCTGGAACATATGCCGGGACACACCCATCCCGAGCACCCCAACCGGCTCAAATCCATCCATCGGATGCTGGATAAGGATTTCCCTGCCAACCTCCTCCCCATTCATCCGGAACCCGCCACACTGGAACAACTGGAACTGGTCCACACGCCCGCCTATATCGAGAAGGTGTTGAAGACGGCGGACCACGGGTTTACGAGCCTTGCGCCGGACACCCCTGCGAGCGCAGGGACCTACGTGTCCGCATGGCTGGCGGTGGGAGGGTGTCTCAAGGGCCTCGAAACCCTCGTTTCAGGCGGTTGTGTCGCGTGTTTTGCATTGGTGCGGCCCCCGGGACACCATGCCCTTCACGACCGGGCCGGAGGATTCTGCATCTTCAACAATATCGGCATTACGGCCCGATATGCGGCCAAACGATATGGCCTCAAGCGCATCTTGATCATCGACTGGGACATCCACCACGGAAACGGTCTGAACAATCTCTTCTACGAAGAAAAAGGCGTCCTCTACTTCTCCTCCCATGACATGCTGCTCTATCCCTTTTCAGGCGATTGGGGAGAGACCGGCAGAGGCGACGGAGAAGGTTATACCGTCAACATCCCCCTGCCGAGGGGTATGGGCGATAGAGATTTTTTTCACCTTTACCTGGACATTGTCGGGCCGATCATGCGGGCCTATCACCCCCAGCTGGTCCTGGTGGCAGCCGGGTTCGACGCGCACAAGGACGATCCCATCGGCAGGTGCGGATTATCGGAGCAACCCTTCGGGTGGCTGACCCGTCTTCTCATGAACCTCAGGGCGGAGGTGGACAGGCCGCCGATGCTCTTCGTTTTGGAGGGGGGCTACAATCCCCGTGCCCTGGCCCTTTGTGTAAAGGAGACCTTTGCGACCCTGACAACGGAACCGCAAAGGGAATGGCCCGACGTTGAGGAAACCGACCTCTGCAGAGACCTGACAAAAAAGGCGCGAGACATTCACGGGCGCTACGGGATCTGGTAAACGGTAATGCAGCGAGGAGAAGTTTCATGATCAAGGCGATAATAGGCGCGGAAAATCCGGATGCCAATATGGGG
>CAYOIU010000487.1:0-2638 GCA_964404085.1 uncultured Desulfobacteraceae bacterium
CGGACCTTTGCATTCCTTTCCGCACGCCCGTCAACCACTTGGCATCCGGCGATGGTTCCCACCTTCGGGAGATGAAAAATCTCTTTCACCTCTACCCTTCCGATGACATCTTCCTCATATACGGGCTCCAGAAGTCCCACCATCGCGGCCCTGATGTCCTGGAGGGCATTGTAAATCACGTCATAGTACCGTATGTCCACATTCTCTTTTTCAGCTATCGCCGCAACCCGAGGATTTGCTCTAACG
Source organism: uncultured Desulfobacteraceae bacterium (assembly GCA_964404085.1). GTDB lineage: Bacteria > Desulfobacterota > DSM-4660 > Desulfatiglandales > Desulfatiglandaceae > CAYUCJ01. Next base: position 247 of record CAYOIU010000487.1, read on the forward strand.
TTGAAGCCGATAACAACCGCGCCCGATGCTGAGGCCAGCATAACATCGGACTCGGCAATGGCCCCTGCGGCAGAATGGATAATGCTGAGCTTTACGTTTTCCGTACTCAGTTTTTCAAGAGAGCCCGACAGGGCTTCCAGCGAACCCTGGACGTCAGCCTTGAGCACAATGTTAAGTTCTTTTATCTCACCTTCCTTTATTTTGTCGAAGAGATGATCGAGACTGATGATTCCTGTCTTCCCCACCTCTTGTTTTTTTCTCTCATCAATTCTGTGTTCGATAACCTGCTTTGCGGTCTTCTCGTCCGGAACCACGATGAACTCATCCCCTGCCATGGGGATCCCTGAAATGCCGTAGATCTCCACCGGGAAGGACGGACCTGCCGACTGGAGTTTCTTTCCGCGGTTGTTCATCATCGCCCTGACACGTCCATAGTGCTGGCCGCAGATGAAGTAATTCCCCTGCTCCAGTGTGCCTGTCTTGATCAGAACCGTGGCAATCGGACCCCTGCTCTTGTCCAGCCTGGCCTCGATGATGGTCCCCCTTGCCGCTTTCTCAGGATTGCCTTTCAATTCAAGCATTTCAGATTGGAGCAAAATCAGGGATAGCAATTCATCTACGCCTTCACCTGTTTTCGCAGAAATCTGCCCAAAAATGGTTTCACCCCCCCATTCTTCCGGTGCAAGATCAAGTTCCGCGAGTTCCCGTTTCACCCTATCAGGGTCAGCATCCGCCTTATCGATTTTATTGACGGCAACAACAATGGGAATATCAGCTGCCCGGGCGTGATTGATGGCTTCCTTTGTCTGGGGCATGACGCCATCGTCGGCAGCTACCACCAGCACGATAAGGTCCGTAACCTTGGCACCCCTTGCCCTCATGGCCGTGAAGGCCTCATGACCCGGTGTATCAAGGAAGACCACGTCTCCTTTGTCCGTCTCGACGTAGTAGGCTCCTATGTGTTGGGTAATTCCGCCTGATTCCCCTCCAATGATGTTTGACTTTCTTATGTAGTCCAGAAGACTGGTCTTGCCGTGATCAACGTGTCCCATGATCGTCACAACAGGGGGTCTGAACACAAGATCCTCTTCCCTGTCCTCAATTTCGGCGGTCAACCGCTCCTCTTCAAAGGAATCCAGTTCCAGTTCATAGCCGAATTCATCCGCCACCAGTGCTGCCGTTTCAAAGTCGATGGATTGATTGATGTTTGTAACAACACCCAGTTTCATCAGCGACTTGATCAGATCGACTGCCTTCGTGCCCATGGCCCTCGCCAATTCGCCGACTGTCACCACCTGTTGAACCTTCAGACGCCTCTTGATAGCCTTTGGAACCGTGATTTCAGTGCTTTTGAGCCTCCTTTCAATATCTCTTCCCTTCTTTTGGCCCTTTCTTTCCTTCCTCTTGGGACCTTTGCCGCTATAAAGGTCAGCCCGCTCGAAAACCTCCTTCTTGCGGTATCTCGGAGCGGCTTTCGTGGCGAATTCCTGGCTTTTTTCTTTTTCTTTTCTCTTTTTCTTTTTTGCAGGCTTGGCCTTTCTTGCCTTGTCAGCCACCTCTTTTGCAATTTCCCCGGGGGCAGCGGTCGGGATTCTCTTTTCCGCCACAGGTTCCGGTTCTTTCCGCTGCTTCTTCTCCTGGATCATTTCCCTGAGGGGGCCCTCTTCCGGACGAAGAATGATTTTGGCAGGTTGGTCGCGTTTCTTTTTCTTTGCCTTTTTAGGCTTGGCCTTTGCTTCAGGTTCCTGCTCTGCCGTTTCCCCAGCCTTAGGCTCAACCGTCGCCTGCTCCTCTATCGAAGCCGCTCCTTCTTCACCCATAACCTGAGCCTGCACGGCATCTTCTTTGATTTCGCTTTCAGGGGATTGTTCAGGAGGAGGAGTCGATGCTTCAGGGGCCTCGGGAGCTAAAGCCGGTTCTTGCTCCGGCTGAACATCCGGGACGGGCTCCTGTCCGGGTTCTGATGCAACCACTTCCGGCGCTTCTTCCCCCTCCGCCTCTACTGCCTTGACTTCCGAAACTTCTTCTTCAACCTCAACGCGTTTTTTGCGACGACGAATAATCGTCGGCTTAACCCGCTTTTCCACCACAACTTCGGTTACACCACCTGAGACGATCTCCCTGGCACGAACTGCGGCCTGCTCATCGAGTGTACTCATATAGTTGCTTATATCCATTCCTCCAGCCAGGAGTTGTTCCACGAGCTTTTTGCTGTCCAGGTTAAGTTCTCGAGCTAGTTCATAGACTCTGACTTTGGCCATAAATTCCCCCAAACTATTTTCAACAATTCCAGAAAAACACAACAGGGCATTAATTGAGGACTTCCAACGAAGTCGATTTATTAAACGCGCATAAAGAAGCGAATCTGAGAATCTTTTTCATGTGCTTTCTC
>CAYOIU010000488.1:0-2634 GCA_964404085.1 uncultured Desulfobacteraceae bacterium
CCGTGTCCCGTTCCGATGAGGAAGGGTTTGTCCTTTCGAGGGTCATCGTCGTCGACAACGGTTCGACCGATGGGTCCGGGGAGGGACCGGCCCGTTTCTCTCTTCCGTACACCCTGATCCGGAACAAGGAAAACCGGGGATTCGCCGTTGCCTGCAATCAGGGGGCGAAAGGAAGTCGTGCTGATTACCTGCTTTTTCTCAACCCGGATATAGTCCTGACCCGCGATTCCCTCTCTAGGGCCGTGGAGTGGATGGAAGGTGTCCGAACCACATCCACCGGGATCCTCGGCATCCAGTTGATGGACGAGGAGGGAAAGATCGCCAGGACGTGTGCGCGTTTCCCTGTACCCCTCCATTTCCTCTCACAGATGCTGGGACTAAACAAGATTTCCGCCCGTCTCTTTCCCACCCACGTGATGGAGGAATGGGACCACAAGGAAAACCGTGAAGTGGATCACGTGATGGGGGCTTTTTTCATCATCCGGCGTCCCTTGTTTGAAGCGTTGGAGGGTTTTGACGAGCGCTTTTTCGTGTACCTGGAAGATCTCGATCTCTCTCAGCGTGCGCGGCGGGCGGGCTGGCGAAGCTATTACCTGGCCGACGCAAAGGCCTTTCACAAGGGAGGCGGGACATCGGATCAGGTCAAGGCAAGGCGCGTTTTTTACGCCCTCCAAAGCCGAGTTCTTTATGGTTACAAACACTTCAAAAGGGGGCCGGCCAGGATTCTCCTGCTGGGGACGTTGATTTTGGAACCTCTGGCGCGCATGGCTCAGGCCTTTCGCTTGTGCTCTTTTACCATGGTATGGGAAACCTTCCGGGCCTTTCATCTCCTGTGGCAGGGCCTTCCCCGGATATTCTCTTTGAAAAAGACGTTAGAAAAGGGTTCATGAGCGGGTGGCGAATATGAATGTCCTTCTCATGAGCCGGTACGGGCGGCTTGCCCCCAGCAGCCGTCTCAGGTCTTACCAGTATCTCCCATATCTGCGCGCCCACGGCATCCAGGTGACCGTTTCGCCCCTGCTCGGGGACGGGTATGTGCGGGACCTCTACGACGGGAAAGGGACGGACATCGTCTCCGTGGCCAAAGCCTTCCTGCACCGGATCGGCTCTCTTCTCCGAACCGGGCGGTTCCACCTGGTCTGGATCGAATACGAGCTGTTCCCGTGGCTGCCTGCGTGGGGAGAGGCGTTGCTTTGCCGGCTCGGGATTCCATACGTTGTGGACTATGACGATGCGGTTTTTCACCGGTACGATCTTCACCGCAGGAGGTTCGTTCGGAAACTCCTGGGGAGGAAGATTGACAACGTCATGCGCAGGGCCGCAATGGTGATGGCCGGGAACGCTTACCTGGCGGATAGGGCACGCAAGGCGGGGGCGCATCGGGTGGAGGTCCTTCCCACGGTGGTGGATCTCGACCGCTACCCGCTGAGAAGAAAAGGCGGGAAAAAGGAGCGTTTTACCATTGGATGGATCGGTTCCCCCACCACAGCACCCTATTTGCGTGCCATTGGTTCCGCACTGGCAAAGGTCATTCTGGAGGGGAACGGACGTTTGGTGCTCGTGGGTTGCGGTGACGCGGCCTTCGGCTTCCAAGGGGTTCCCGTAGAAATCCATGAATGGTCGGAGGCAAGTGAGGTGGAGGAGATCCAGGACTTCCATGTGGGCATCATGCCGCTCCCGGATACACCGTGGACCCGGGGGAAGTGCGGGTACAAGCTGATCCAGTACATGGCCTGCGGAATCCCTGTAGTGGCCTCACCGGTTGGCGTCAACACCGGCATAGCGGAGCACGGCAAGACCGGCTTCCTGGCCGGAACGGACAAGGATTGGGTGGAGGCCCTGACGACCCTCCGGGAAAATCCGGAACTGGGGAGACGCATGGGAAGGGAAGGGCGAAAAAAGGTGGAAGCGCACTATGCACTGAAGGTCACGGCGCCGCGTCTCATGGAAGTGCTTCTATCCGCTTCCCGGGCAAGAGGCCCAGACAATCGCATGAAAAGGGAATGACAGCGTGAAGAAGATCATCAAGAAGCTGGCACCCGGGCTGACCAGGGAAATGGTCCGTCACCCGGTGCGGTACCGGGAAAGGAAAAATCTCGAGGTTCTCCTGGACACACCGCTCCTGTGGGCGACCGGCCAGGGGGCCCGGCTGTTGAATGCGGCCCCGGTGATCGATGATTGGGGTTATGCGTGGGTGATCCACCAGCTTGAGAGAATGAGCCTTGACGACAAGATCCTGGTTGACCTGGGCTCAGGCACCATGAATCCGGCTGTGGAATACTATACCTGCAGGGTGCGGCACGCCTATCGGGTGGGCAAACCCTATCCGCCTGTGCCCGAGACCCGTACGTCCATTTTCGCGCATGATCTTGAAAAACCGCTGCCCCTGCCCGATGAAAGCACCCATGTGGTCATCTCAATCGGCGTTTTTGAGCACTTCACCCGAGAGGGCAGGAAATTGCAGATGGGGGAAATCGAACGTATCCTGCGGCCGGGAGGAAAGGCCTTTCTGATTATGCAGTATCCCTTGGACCCGGAAAGCGGGATTATTTCCCGTCTGGATCTGCGGGAAATGCTGGACGGGGCGCCTGCACTCAGGCTTCAAGGGGAGTGGAACCCAGCATTGTGGCCGGG
>CAYOIU010000489.1:0-2630 GCA_964404085.1 uncultured Desulfobacteraceae bacterium
GGCCAAGACCCTGACATCTAGTTTTTTGCACTTGACGCCGACCGAACTTCAGGTTGCAGACCTGGTAAACCATGGGAAGAGGACCAAGGAGATAGCCGAGATGCTCCACCTCTCGACCAACACCATTGTCTCCCACCGATACAATATCCGTACCAAGCTGGGCCTGAAGAACAGGAAGGTCAACCTCAGATCCTACCTCCAGACCCTCCAGTCCTGAGCATTTCTTCCTTTCAAAAAATAGTGGGTATGTCTCACTGATTTGCCACTGTTCTACGAGAAGAATATTCATATCCATCCTGCCGATAGAATAAAATAGCAAGCAGGATTGGCAATGTTTCTGACTGTTGTCAGGAAACCATAACTGTCCGAGCAATAGGTACAATAACCATTTGGCGAGGAAAGGGAAAACATGGAAGATCTGCAAGGAAACATAATTTCTTCATGGCGACACGCTCTGAAATTTAAACCGGTGAGCAGAGGGACACAACGGCAGGAGCAGGTGGTGCAACCTGAAAAAATAGCTGTTGTGCGAGAAAAATACTCTCATTTCAGAGTTCCGTTTACAGGTCCCGAGAAGCTTCTCCTCTCTTATGAAATAAACAGTCATAGCGGAGCAATCATGGCGAAAATGGTTGATCCTGAAACGGGGAAAACAATCAGGGAGATAGAAGTCAAACCAGAGGTTCGCATGTTCTATGAAAAGGGATCATTTTTCGAATCCATGGCTTAGCCCATCCTTCAAGGAAAATTGAGGTGTAAAATAGCGGGAGACAATAACTCATGGCAAATATCCTGATTGTTGATGATGAGGCGGGTATCCGGAATATGCTGGAAAGAATAGTTACGAGGGACGGTCACCAGTGCGCCCAGGCCGCCGATACAAGGGAGGCCCGGGGATTGTTAAAGGAGCAGTCCTTTGAGCTGGCCCTGGTGGATATTAACATGCCGGGGGAGTCGGGAGTGGATTTCGTCCGTTACGCGCGGGAAGCCTTCCCTGACATGGTGGTCATCATGGCCACCGGGGTTGATGACGCCGGCGCTATTAATGTTGCGATCGAAGCGGGGGTTTATAGCTACGTGCTGAAGCCATTTGACTCCCGCCAGATGCTCCTCCATGTGAAAAACGCGCTCAGGCAACGGGAGATGGAGATAGCGCACCATCAATACGAGGAGAACCTGGAGGTGATGCTGGAGAAGAAGATCGGGGAAATCAAAGAGAGCGAAACAAGATTCAGGGCCATCAGCTCGTCTGCCCATGATGCCATTGTCGTGATCGAAGACCAGGGGAAGATTTCTTTCTGGAATGAGGCGGCCGAAAAGATGTTCGGTTACGCTTTAAAAGAAGTGTACGGGGAGAAGTTCCACAGGCTATTCGCGCCTGAACGCTATCGTGATGCCCACAGAGGCGCCTTCCTGAAATTTCGGGAATCCGGAGAAGGTCCAGCCATCGGAAAAACCCTGGAGCTGGAGGCCATGAAAAAAGGAGGAGAAGAGTTTCCAGTGGAGCTTTCCCTTTCTGCTGCAAAGCTTGGCGGCAGGTGGCACGCCCTTGGGATCATAAGAGATATCAGCGAACGCCGAAAGGCCGAAAAGGAACTCAGGGATTCTAACGCCAAAACGAGACAGCTTTTGGCCGCTATTACTTCTATCCTCATAACGGTTGACGGTAAAGCGAGGGTCGTGGAGTGGAATGAGACAGCAGAAAAAACGTTTGGCCTGAGCCGCAAAGAGACCGTGGGCCGGAGGCTTGCTGACTGCGGCATGGGCTGGGATGAAAAGGCCATGAGCGAGGCCATCCTCTCCTCCCGAAAAGAAGGCCACAACCGGCGTCTTGATAATGTCCGGTACCAGGCGCCTGACGGCAAGGAACGTTTCCTTGGACTCACCATCAGCCCCATCCGAGAGGGAGATGGCAAAATGGGAGATCAGGTCATGATCAGGGCGGCGGATATCACCGAGCGAAGGTTGCTCGAGAGTCAGCTTGTGCAGGCACAGAAACTGGAAGCCATCGGCCAGCTTGCCGCGGGAATCTCCCATGAAATCAATACGCCTATCCAGTATGTGGGGGACAATACCCGTTTTCTCCAGGAAGGGTTCCGGGACATCTTGCGTCTCCTGGATGGGTATGATGCGGTCAAAAAGAGCTGCGATGCATCGGCCACCAAGGAAATGGAAGCGCTGGCTGAGGCCATCGATCTAGAATATCTGAAGGAGGAAATTCCCTCCGCCATTGAACAGAGTCTCGAGGGCGTGGAACGGGTGTCGAAAATCGTCCGTGCCATGAAGGAATTTTCACACCCGGGAACGGATGAAAAGACATCCACGGACATCAATCAGGCCATCGAGAATACCGTCACGGTAACCCGGAACGAGTGGAAATATGTTGCCGACCTTGAAAAGGATTTAGACGAGACACTGCCGCCGGTGCCCTGCTTCCCGGGGGAACTGAACCAGGTGATCCTCAACATGATCGTGAATGCCGCGCATGCCATCGGGGACGTAGTGGGAGACGCATCTAACGGGAAAGGCACCATCACCATACGCACCCGGAGGAAGGGGGAGCGGGCCGAGGTTCTCATTGAAGATACAGGGTCAGGGATTCCGCCAGAGATTCGAACAAAGATATTCGA
>CAYOIU010000490.1:0-2628 GCA_964404085.1 uncultured Desulfobacteraceae bacterium
TTAAGACCAAACGCAATCATCCCGGTCGTCTTCCCATCCCGGAACATCTGGAACGGGTAGAGATTATTCTGGACATCCCGGAAGAAAACAAGATATGTCCCGAGACGGGCAAGCCGTTGAAGCAGATAGGCTTCGAGGTTTCTGAAAAACTCGAGTACCGACCGGGCAGGTTATTCGTGAATGTATACAAACGACCCAAGTATGTTTCCCCTGACAGTATGGTCTCCGAACAGGTGGGCGTGATTACCGCACCCATGCCGGATCATCCCATTGAGAAGTGCAAGGCCGAGGTGGGGCTCATCTCCCATGTGATTGTGAGTAAGTTTGCCGATCACTTACCGCTTTACCGCCAGGACGGCATCTTTGAACGGGAGGGAGTGACTATCCCCCGGGCTACTCAGACCAGCTGGCTGCTTCAGACCTATGATGCGATTCGTCCCCTTGGTGAGGTACTCAAAAGGGTAGTACTTGAAAGCGAAGTCCTTTTCACCGACGATACGGTTATCCCGCTTCAGGTCAAAGGCCACGGCCGAGTAAAAAAGGGGAGGTTGTGGGTCTATGTTCGTGGGGACCCACCAGACCCACCGTTGGCGGTGTATGATTTTTCACGGGATCGCAGCAAGAAGCGTCCTCTCGATTTCCTTGGTGATTACGAAGGGTATATCCATGCCGATGCCTATAGCGGTTACGATGAGCTCTTTCGGAAGGAAGGGGTCACCGAGGTGGGCTGCTGGGTACATGCGAGGCGTAAGTTTGACGAGGCGGCCTCATCCCGTCCGGTGGAGGCGACCGAGGTCATGGCCCGTATCGCGAAGCTTTACAAGCTGGAAAAAGAGTGCCGTGAGATGGCGCCTGAAGATCGATGTCGATTCAGACAGGAGCGTTCTAAGCCGATCATTGACGGCATCTTCAAGAGGCTTGAGGAGCTGAGATCCGCCACGGTTCCATCCGAACCCCTGCGGAAGGCGGTCAACTATGCCTTGAATCAGCGGAAAGCCCTGTGTCGCTATCTTGATGACGGCAGGCTCAAGCCCGATAACAACACGGCCGAAAATGCCATTCGTCCGCTTGCCCTGGGACGGAAGAACTGGTTGTTTGCCGCCAGCGAGCGGGGTGCACGGGCCTCGGCCTTGTATTACAGCCTTATTCAATCCTGCAAGGCGTGTGAAGTGAATCCTTGGGAGTACCTGAATGATGTCCTCCGGCGTATCATGGCTCATCCGGTCAACCGTCTCCGGGAACTGCTTCCTGATCAGTGGCGGCCTCTTCCAAAGGACGATCACGGGCTCATCCTCTAACCCCGGCAATTGTCTTCCTGCCCGTCATCTTTCCGGCGGGCTTGTCAACATTCTTCTATTGTCAAAGAGCAACAGGGGTTATACTCTCCCCACAATGACAGACTTTACTACTTCACAGAGAAAATGAAAGATGGGTTGCTCTGACGGTTACGCTACTGCCTCGGTTCTTCCCATGGTTCTTCACATGGGCGATCTGTGGAAGCGCTGGTCCGGGCTCACAAATGTTATTCAAGGCCTGGACGTCCAGATGGAACCCATTACTTCCACCAAAGATGAGCGTGACATGCGGGCATTCATCGGAGCCATGCACGTCGTCGCCAAATCTCTTGCTCCTCGCGTTGTTGACGCAATCCGTCCGGCCGCGTGCAGGGCACTCCTGGATGTCGGAGGGGCTCTGGGAACCTATACCCTGGCTTTCCTGGAGGCCGTACCCGAGATGAAGGCCACTTTATTCGATAGGCCTGAAGTCATCGAGATGACACGGAAACACCTCGGCGATGCCGGTGTCCTGGGACGCGTCACTTTGGCGCCCGGAGACTTTTATACCGACAAACTGCCGGGCGGTCAAGACCTGGCCTTCGTCTCCGCCATCATCCATCAGAACGGTCCCGATCAGAACGTCGAGCTTTTCTCCAAGGTGTTTCGAGCTCTGATCCCCGGCGGGCGAATCGTTATCCGGGACCACATTATGGCGCCTGACCGGACCAGACCCAAAGACGGCGCCATCTTCGCCGTTAATATGCTCCTGGTTACGCGATCCGGGGGGACATACACCTATGACCAGGTCCGAGAGGCCCTTTCAAAAGCGGGATTCGTGCGCTTTCGCCTCCTTCAAGTCGGAGAGCACATGGATGGTCTGGTCGAGGCATTCAAACCTTGATGCCTTTGAAACGCTCATCATCGCGCCCACGGAAAGGCGCAGCGCTCCATGGAGTGTATCGCAGCCTATCGATTCGTTAGGAATCCGAAAATCGAACGCTTCGGATTTCATCTGAAATAGGCTAAGGCATTTGCCGTATGGATCCTTTTCTTTTCCATGGCGTCACCATCACGGCAGCGTTTAAACAAACTTCAGGTGAGGAAGCGAAAATGAAAGTTATGGTCAACGGCATTCATATGAATTGCGAGATATCAGGAAAGGAGGGAGCCCCTGTCGTCGTGCTGAGCCATTCCCTGGGCTCCGACATGGCCATGTGGAATCCCCAGACAGGATCTCTAAAATCCATTTATCGGGTTCTCCGTTATGACACCCGCGGCCACGGTGGGAGCGATGCACCGAAGGGTGCTTATACCCTGGATCAGCTTGGAGAGGATGCCCTTGGGTTATTGG
>CAYOIU010000491.1:0-2621 GCA_964404085.1 uncultured Desulfobacteraceae bacterium
AATGCTCTTTGCCAGACCATACCAGTTTAACAGGCGTTTGGGGGAGGGCATCACAGTTTTCAATCCCGGAGACAAAGAGTCCAAGAATCATGTCCTGACCAATCAAATGCTGCAGAATCAGCTGAACAACCTGCTCAAAGACAGCAACAGGGTGAAGTACGTCTTTTCCAGGTATGCCAGGACGAACAACGGTATCTACGCCTTGATGGACCTGAAAGACCAGAACCGGGAGCGTTTCGGGAACCTCCACGGGATTATCAGTGAAGGCGTTCACAAGGTGGGAGACATAGAGGAGAACGTGAACTCCCTTTTCCTGGCCCTCATGAACCCGGAAGACCGGGAACACATCGCGGGAACACGATCTTTTTCCGACCGTATCATCTATATCAAAATTCCCTATGTGCTCGATTACAATACCGAAGTCAAGATTTACAGGGACGTCTTCGGTGATCAGATTGAGAAGGATTGCCTGCCGAGGGTTTTGCAGAACTTCGCAAAGGTCATTATCTCAACAAGATTGATGAAGGAATCCGGCCCACTCCTGGAATGGATAGGCGACCCGGAAAAGTATGGACTCTACTGCGACGAGAACCTGCACCTCTTAAAGATGGACATCTATGCGGGGATCATCCCGGCGTGGCTGGCTGAAAAGGACAGGAAGGCCTTCACCGCCAAGCGGCGCAGGGGAATCATCGGGGAGTCGGAATTCGAAGGAGACAAAGGCCTTTCAGGCAGGGATTCCATCAAGATTCTGGGCGAGTTCTATTCGACCTACTGGAAGGGGGACAAGTTGATCACCATGGCCATGGTCTACAATTTCTTCAAGAAAAAAGATGAGCTGGCCAAGGCCATCCCCAAGGGCTTTCTGGATTCCCTCATCCGTTCCTACAACTACACCGTTTTGCAGGAAATCAAGGAATCACTCTATTACCTCAACGAAGAGCAGATCGCCAGGGACATTCAGAATTACCTCTTCTGCATCAATTTTGAGATCGGGAGCGTGGAGAGATGCGTCTATACGGGGGATGAACTGGAGATCACGGAACCCTTCCTGGAGGGGGTTGAGCACCGTTTTCTCGGCCCGGAGGCCTCCGGGGAACAGATGAAGACCTTCAGGGAGGATGTCCAGAACAGGTACACGACCCGGACATTGACCCAGGACATCCTGGTTCACGGCCAGGATCTGCGCCAGACCGAACTCTATGATTCGCTCCACGAACGGTACGTCTACAATTTGAAGGAAAAGGTCATGGAGCCTTTCCTCAAGAACGTAAATTTCCGGAGTGCTATCAAGGATTTCTCAACGGATGGGTTCAAGACCTATGACAGGCGCATCAGGGAGGCCGTGACGTTTCTCGTGAACAACCTGGTGAAGAGGTGCGGGTATACGGCCCAGGGGGCGAAGGAAGTGTGCATTTATGCCATTGACAATGAGCTTTCCAGGGTGTTTTCTGAAAAATAGCGGGCAATGGTGAAATCTCAGGTCATCCCGCCTGCCATGGATAATCTTCTGCGAAGGGGGACAAAGAATGGAAAAAAAGAACAGTGGGCTGCAGGATCACTTGCTCGCCGTAAAGAAGGGTGAAAAGCGCTTTGAAAATGCCTTCGAGGGGGTGACCAGGATGATACTGGAAAGCCCTATTGAAAAGGTCGTGGTGAACGGCAAGACCACCTATGATTTTGCCATTTTCCGCACGGGCAAGAAACACATCATCGGCATGTACGACGAACTCAACAGTTTCGTATCCTACGTAAAGGACGCGGCAGAAGGGGGTTCGTCCAAGGAAATGGCGTTTGTGCTCGTGGGTGAGCCGGGCAACGGCAAGACTTTTTTCGTGGATTTTCTTTGCAGCAAGTACCGTGAATTTCTGTCCAGGGAACAGAACCGGAAATACACCTTCAGGTTCATCAACATGGATCAAATGCCCAGCTACGGGCGTTTGAGCGTCATCGAATCCCAGACCTATGAAGACCCGATGATCCTGGCCATGAACATCTTCGAAGACCCGGACGAAAACCGGGAGTATCTTGCTGAAAAGGGCGGGTTCGACGACAAGGAAATCGAAGCCCTGTTTGAAAACTTCCGGCCCCTTGGGGCCTGTAGTGGCTACATCTGGAACGAAATTCGCAATCATAACGGCGGGAATCTGGATGACATGCTCAAATTCGTGGAGATCGTCCCGGTTCCTCTGACCGAAAGCCTGGGTACGATCACGGGAAAATACCCGGCCAAGGATAAGATTACCTCTTCTGCAGTGGATCTCCTTGGCGAGGAGTCCATTCAACGGCTGCTTCACATAACCGATACCAACAACCCCTATCGGTTCGACCTGAGAAGGGGCGCGTTGGCAAGGGTCGGCGGAGGGGGCATCCACTTCAGTGATGAAGTCTTCAAGAACAAGAAAGACCTGGTTCAGGTCTACCTGGGTGTTATTCAAAACCGTACCATCGAGATCGACGGCTACAAGTGGCCCATCGATACCCTCATCCTCGCCACGAGCAACAACATGGAGTTCTACCGTTTTCTGGCGGAAAAGGAAGAGGCCCCCATCGTGGACCGCTGCCGGATCTGCTATGTCTCCCACAACACCAATTACAAACTCCAGAAAGACCTCACCGCC
>CAYOIU010000492.1:0-2596 GCA_964404085.1 uncultured Desulfobacteraceae bacterium
GCCAGACTCTATGGATTCGACGAACAGGAATACCTGGAAGCCTTAAGAAACGTCCCGATAGTTTCAGAAGAGAAGCTCAAAAACGTGACTGCGTTCTTGGGAGAGGTGGCTCTTATTATCTCAGAGTTTGGATACTCAAACCTGGGTATCCGAGAGGAAGCCCTCCACCTGGAGAATGAGATTGCCAAGCGCAGGCAGAGCGAGGAGGCGCTACGAGAGAGTGGAAAGCGTTACCGTTTGCTGGCCGATAACGTCTCTGATGTCATATGGATCAGGGATATGAACCTGCGATTCACCTATCTGAGCCCATCGGCTACCCGCTTGACCGGCTACACGCTAGAGGAAGCGATGGGAAAATCGTTTGAGGAGACGTATACGCCCGCTTCGTTGGAGGCTGCCAGGAAAGCCCTTGCTATAGAGCTGGCCATGGAAAAAATACCGGATATAGATCCTAATCGGGCCAGGACTCTGGAGCTGGAGGGATATTGCAAGGACGGATCAACCCTGTGGACGGAGGCGAAGATGAGTTTCCTCCGTGCCAAGGACGGCCTGCCTGTTGGGATACTGGGTGTATCGCGTGACATCACCGAGCGCAAGAGGGCTGAAGCGCAACTTCGAGAGAGTGAGGAAAAATATCGAGGGCTATTCGATGAATCTATTGCAGCCGTTTATCTGTTTGATGAGAAGAAGAATTTTCTTGACGCGAATCAAGCGGGTCTCGACCTGCTGGGCTATTCCAGACGGGAACTCCTTAGCATGCGCATCCCTGATGTTGATGCCGATCCGATAGTCGTGCTACCAGCTCATGAGCAACTTCTCTCAGGACATAGGTTAATCAACTACGAACATAAATTAAAGCGGAAGGACGGCAAAGTCATTACAGTTTTGGAAAACTCCAGACCGCTTACCAACGATGATGGGCAAGTGGTTGGAATGCAAAGCACACTGGTAGATATAACTGAGCTCAAGCAGGCCGGAAAGGCGCTGAGGGAGAGTGAAGAGCGGCATCGAACGGTTTTAGAGGCTTCCCCTGATCCTATTGTTATTTATGACATGACAGGGAAGACAATGTATGTAAATCCCGCCTTCACGAGAGTTTTTGGATGGCACGCAGAAGAGCTCTTAGGGGAAAAAATGGATTTTGTTCCTGAGGAAAACTGGCCCGAAACACAGAGGATGATTGACAAGGTGTTGGCAGGGGAAAGTTTCTCTGGAATTGAAACTCAGAGATATACCAAGGGAGAAGATATTCTTGACGTCAGTATAAGTGGAGCAATTCTACGAGACAGTAGCGGAACTTCCCTGGGAAGTGTCATTAATTTGAGAGACGTTACCGAAAAGAAGCAACTGGAGGCACAGCTCCAGCAGGCCCAGAAAATGGAAGCGGTCGGTATTTTGGCCGGAGGTATCGCCCATGACTTCAATAATCTCCTGCAGGCGATCATGGGCTATAGCCAGATGATCATGATGGACAAAGAACAAGGTGATCCTGATCGCAAAAAATTGGGTGAGATAGAAAAGGCGGTCCGAAGGGCAAGTGAATTGACCCGGCAGCTCCTTACCTTCAGCCGCAAAGTGGAGAGCAGGCTACGGCCTGTGGATCTCAACCGGGAGGTGCGGCAAGTGCAAAAGCTCCTCAAGAGGACCATCCCCAAGATGATCGGTATAGAGCTTCATCTTCGAGAAAGCCTCAAGGTTATCAATGCAGACCCGGCCCAGGCGGAGCAGGTCATGATGAACCTTTGCATCAATGCCAGGGATGCCATGCTCGATGGCGGGAAACTGATCATTGAAACGGCAAACGTCACCCTGGACGAGGGGTACTGCAAGACCCACTTAGGGGCGGTGCCTGGGGAATATGTGCTTTTGACCCTCTCAGATACCGGCCATGGCATGGACAAGGAGACCGTGGAACATATCTTTGAACCTTTCTACACAACCAAGGAGACCGACAGGGGCACGGGTCTTGGTCTTTCAATGGTCTATGGGATCGTGAAGAGCCATGGGGGATATATCACGTGTTACAGTGAGCTCGGAGAAGGAACCACCTTCAAGATCTATTTTCCTGCGCTTGATGCTGTGAGTGCAACGCCTAAAGCTAAAAGAGAAGAGGAAGAGGGGCTTCCCGGCGGAACTGAGACCATCCTGCTGGTGGATGATGAAGGTTTTTTGCGCGAACTTGGCAAAGAGATGCTTGAAAGATTCGGCTACACAGTGCTTATAGCCGATAGGGGAGAGAGCGCCCTTGAGATTTACAGAGAAAAGAGTGAAAGAATCTCCTTGGTTGTCCTCGACCTGATGATGCCGGGAATGGGAGGCAAGAGGTGTCTTGAGGAGCTTCTCAGGATGAATCCTCTGGTGAACGTGGTGATTGCCAGCGGCTATTCGATTAACGAACCCACGCGAGAGGCCTTGGATGAGGGGGCCAAGGGATTCATCAGGAAGCCCTATGAATTGAGGCAGATGCTTAAGACAGTGAGGAAAGTGTTGGATTAGGAAAGAGAAGGAAAAACTACGGAACTCCAATCTGCCTCTTTTTTCCTTGACTACCCCCCAAAGTGTGTAATTCCGCGTAATTCCGGGGCCAGTATATTAA
>CAYOIU010000493.1:0-2592 GCA_964404085.1 uncultured Desulfobacteraceae bacterium
GGGTCGTCAAGGACAAAGATATCGCTTTTATCAATGAGCTGATCGCACAAAATCCCCGCGACAGCCGATGGGCCTTGTCAAAAAAGCTGTGCCTGGCATGGAACTGGGTCCAGCCCAACGGCGCATTGCGCGATATGGTCTGCCGGGGTCTGATGCTCGAACTCGACCACGCCGGACACATCCGGTTGCCTGCAAGAAAACGCTCTCCCCGTAATCCCTTTGTCTATCGTAAAAAACCGGAAAAAATCGGGATTGATCAAAGTCCGCTGCAAACCGAACTCTCCAACATGCGGCCCCTTACGTTCCGGCAGGTGCGCCGCACGGTCGCTGAAAAACTCTTCAACAGTCTGATCGAACACTACCATTATCTGGGCTACTGCCAGCCCGTGGGCGAACAGTTAAAATACATCGTCTACGCTCACAAAAGGCCCATCGCCTGTCTGGCCTGGTCATCGGCCCCGCGGCATATCGGCAGCCGGGATCGGTTCATTGGCTGGTCGGCAGCCGTGCGTAGAAAAAACATTCATCTGATGGCGTACAACTCCAGGTTCCTGATCCTGCCCTGGGTGCGCGTCTCGTCTCTGGCCTCCCACATCCTGGGCCGAATGACGAAAATCCTCGCCCGGGAGTGGCGCCATATCTACAACCATCCTGTCTATTATCTCGAAACCTTTGTGGACAAAGCACGTTTTGCCGGCACCTGCTACAGGGCCGCCAACTGGATCTATCTGGGCGACACCACCGGCCGGGGTAAAAACGACCAGACCCACAAAGTTAATCGCTCCATCAAGGCCGTGTGGGGCTATCCGTTGACCCAGAACTTCCGTGCATGTTTGTGCGGAGGTGCCCATTGAAAGCCCCGGAACGGATAGATCTGGACCTTAAACAGGTGGACGCCCTTTTAAGGCGGGCCAAAGAATCGCTGCCACCTCAAGACTATGAGATCATCAAGGCCATGGCCGATACCATTTACCTTTTGAGTCAGTCCGTGGATCAAAAGGCCGCCTCCATCCGGCGGCTGTTGCGCATGCTCTTCGGGGCCACCACGGAGAAGCTTGAAAAGGTGACCGGGTCTAAAAGATCCGAGAGCCCCAAGAAGAAACCAAAGAAAAAGGGCCATGGGCGTAAGTCGGCCAACGCGTATACCGGCGCCAAAAAAGTCAATGTCTTGCATGCCACGCTGAAAAACGGAGACGACTGTCCGGCCTGTTTAAAAGGAAGGATCTATGTGATGAAGGATCCCAAAAAGGTCGTACGCATCACCGGAAACGCGCCTTTGAGCGGCACGGTTTATCAACTGCAGCGGCTGCGCTGCAATCTTTGCGGTGAAATCTTCATTGCCGATCCGCCCGAGGACTTGGGTGAAGAAAAATACGACGCCCCCTCCAAGGCCATGATCGCCCTGTTAAAGTACGGCAGCGGCATGCCCTTCAACCGGCTCGAAAATCTCCAGCAAAGTCTCGGCATCCCGCTCCCGGCAACGACCCAGTTCGAGATTGCCGATCAGCTGGCCGGTCTACTTGATCCGGTTTATCAGGAACTCATGCGAAAGGCCGCCCGGGGCGATGTCATCCGCAATGATGACACCACCATGAAGGTCTTGTCCCTGATAAAGGAAAACAACGAGAACGACCCGGAGCGCAAGGGCATATTTACCACCGGGATACTCTCCACAACCGGGGATCGCAAGATCGCCCTGTTTTTTACCGGCCGCCGGCATGCCGGTGAAAACCTCGAAAATCTGCTCAAGCAGCGCATGGACCGCAGCCCGCCCATCCAGATGTGCGATGCCCTTTCCAGAAATGCATCCGGGGACTTTAAATCCCTGTTGGCCAACTGTCTCGCCCATGGCAGAAGGAGGTTTGTCGATGTACTCGAAAGCTTCCCGGACCAGTGCCGCCATGTGCTCGAGACCCTGGCAGCGGTATATAAAAACGACCACATTGCCAAAGAGCGGAACATGACCCCAGACGAACGGTTGCGTTTTCATCAGGACCAAAGCGGTCCATTGATGCAGGACCTTCACGCATGGTTCCATGAACAGCTGGACCAGCACAAGGTGGAGCCCAACAGCGGGCTGGGTCAGGCCATAGGCTATATGCTCAACCACTGGGACCCACTGACCCTTTTTCTTAGAGTACCCAAGGCGCCCCTGGACAATAACCTCTGCGAGCAGGCCTTGAAAAGGGCCATCCTCCATCGTAAAAACGCCCTGTTTTATAAAACCGAGCATGGGGCCTATGTGGGTGATCTGTTCATGAGCCTGATCCATACCTGCAATCTGGCCGGTGTCAATCCTTTTGATTATCTCACGGCCCTACAGAACCACGTCTCCGAACTGTCAAAGCACCCGGACAGGTGGATGCCGTGGAACTACACCGCCGTCTCTTCGGAATCTATATCATCCTGAATCCCAAAACCGGCTTGTTCCCCTGATGTTCTGCTGATCGCCAGGCACCTGAAGAAAACCAGGAATCCCTCCTGCTGAGTGCCCGCTGGAGAACTTTTTTCACCCGTGCACGCTTACCGAAGGGACACCTAGATCTCAACCAACCCCACTCCTACACACCCAAACACCTGGCCGATAAGATC
>CAYOIU010000494.1:0-2587 GCA_964404085.1 uncultured Desulfobacteraceae bacterium
TAATCGACCAGTCATTCCGAAGCAAAGCGGCCAGGTAATCGGAGCGAAGCGACGCTGGTGTTTTTGTTATGTCTCAGAGTTTTTGTCTTGAGTCAAGAGTGAACGTAATTTTCGCATGGACTCTCCTTTCAGATTGATCTTGTGAGCGTTGTGAATAAGGCGATCCAGGATCGCATCGGCGATGGTGGGATCGCGGATATTTTCATGCCAGCTTGTGATGGGTAACTGGGTGGCAACGATAGTGGAAGCAAGGCCATGCCTGTCCTCAATAACTTCCAAAAGATCTCTGCGCTCGCTGGCGCTCATGGGAGCGAGGCCGAGATCGTCAATGATAAGGACGTTGGCTTTGAGTAGTTTTTTCATTGTCTTTGGATAGGATCCATCCCCTCTGGCAATGGCCAGTTCCTGGAAGAGCCTGGGAACACGGATGTAAAATGCCGAGTAGCCCATACGGCAGGCCCTATTGGCAATGGCACAGGCGAGATAGGTTTTTCCTACCCCGGTCGGGCCGGTGATGATGATGTTTTGGGCACGCTTGATCCAGTCACAGTTAGCGAGGCGCAGAACCACGGATTTGTCCATGCCCCTGGGGGTTCTAAAATCAATGTCCTCGATACAGCCGTTGATTTTGAGCTTGGCATTTCCGAGGAGGCGTTTCATGCGGCGCTCTTCCTTCCATGTCCATTGACGATCGACCAGAAGAGTAAAACGTTCCTCAAAAGGGAGATCGTACATGTCGGGCTGCAGGAGTTGTTCTCTGAAGGCATCGGCCATGCCGTTGAGTTTCATGGCGTAGAGTTTTTCAACACTTTCTTGATGAAGCATCAGCTTTCTCCTTTTGCTGGTAATAATGGTTCCCGCGGATATTGCCATGTGTTTCGGGATAAATATCCTCCACCTGATCAAAGAGACAGGACTGTTGATCGAGTCCATTTTTGAGGATAGATTGAACGCTCTTGTATGAGTAGCCGTTGATGGTCAAGGCACGGACACAGGCCTTTTCCAGCCGCTCAGGTGAGTATCGCTTTGCGAGTCGTATGATACCGAGACAGGATCGAAAGCCTTGTTCCGGATGGGGCCTGTTTTCCATAATCCTGGTAACGAGCTTTTTGGTGTTGGGGCCGTTTTTCCCGGCCCATGTGATGATCCTTGATGGTGTCCAATCGAGGTATTTCTGATGGGCTTTGGGCATATGCTCACGTAAAGTTTCAAAACCTCCCTGGTGGTAACTTCTTCTGTGGCTTGCCACGCGTCTGTTCTTGAACAAGACTTCCACCGTAGAGGAGGACAGACGGACCTCTACCTGCTCTTTGACCAGTTGGTACGGAACGCTGTAATAGTGGCGTTCGATCTCAATATGGTAATCGATACTGACCCTGGCCTTTTTCCATTCAGCATACTCATAAGGACGTGAAGGAAGGGGCTTCAGGGCAGGCCTGTCTATGTTTTCAAATAACTGTCTTCGGGTAGCGTCCAGTTTTTGGAACTTGCGATTGTTCAGGTCTTTAAGCTTTTCAGCAATGGCCTTATTGAGTTCTGCCAGGCTGAAGAAGGTGTGGTTTCTCAGGGCTGCCAGGATCCAGCGTTCAGCCACAAGGACTGCCGATTCCACTTTGGCCTTATCCCGGGGCTTTGCGGATCGTGCTGGAATAACAGTGGTATTGTAATGATCTGCCAGGTCTTGGTAAGTGGGGTTGATATCGGGCTCATATCGGCAGGGATGGGTGACACCGGCCTTGAGATTATCCGGCACGATAATCTCAGGGACGCCCTGGAAGAACTCAAAAGCGTGGACATGGGCGTCTATCCAGGAAGGTAAATCCTGGGCCAGAGCTGCTTGAGCGAAGGTATAACTGCTGGCTCCCAGGGCGGCGACAAAGAGCTGAGCTTCTCTGATCTCGCCGGTTCCGGGATCCACTATGGGGACGGTCTGGCCTGCATAATCGACAAATACTTTTTCCCCGGCCCGGTGTTCCTGCCGGAGAGTCAGGTCCAGTTTTTTGACCCATTGTCGGTAAAGATTGCAGAACTGGCTGTACTGGTATCCATGAGGGTTCCCCTGTTTGTACTCATACCAGAGGAGTTGAAGCGTAACGCTTTTTTTCTTCA
The DNA here is from genome assembly GCA_964404085.1 of uncultured Desulfobacteraceae bacterium. Classification (GTDB taxonomy): domain Bacteria; phylum Desulfobacterota; class DSM-4660; order Desulfatiglandales; family Desulfatiglandaceae; genus CAYUCJ01. The sequence goes on from CAYOIU010000494.1 coordinate 2,110, forward strand.
GCTCCCGGTACAGGTACTCCATGTCAGGCGTCAGGTAGTCAGCACAAACCCTTTTCTGTGACACCGGGAAGAGCAGATTCTCAAGAGCGGTATCATCGAGTTCAGGATCGAGAGGCCATGAAAGGCTGGCCAGTTTGGCCCTGAGAAGGTAATCCGCCACGGTAGAGTGGGAGATAGAGCAACTCTTGGCAATCTGCCGGTTGCTCAATTTGCGGTCCCATTTGAGTCTTAATACTTCCTTGATTTTACGCATGGATAATCTCCTTTTTGCCATGGATACCTCCTCAAAAGTTTTTGAGGACAGTACCCTTGACAAGGCTAATTATCCAGCGTCGCGACCCGATTACCCAAAGCTCCGAGGTGGACGGAATGCGTCGGAATGGGTGGCCGGATTAAATCGGAATCAGTGGACGGAATGGATCGGAACAGGTGGACGATTTAAATCGGAATGGGTGGACGGAATGCGTCGGAATACGCA
>CAYOIU010000495.1:0-2571 GCA_964404085.1 uncultured Desulfobacteraceae bacterium
AGCATTTGAAAAAGATTGTCAGGTTCGGTTCCACTTCGTTCCTCATAGGCTGCCGCTTGCGGCATAAGTTAGCTTCGTACGAAGTCATCATCGTTCCCATGGGCGGGCACGTTACTCAATGGGAAGAAAATCAAGAAGGTTCTGAAAAATGGAAGGATGGGTAAAACAAAAGGGCAAGATAGAAACATGGGCCGGAGAAACCGGATCCATTCTGGTGGTGGCCCTGGTTGTGCTGGCACTCCTGACAGTCATCGGGATTGCGGCCACCCAGGTCAGCGAGTTGGAACTGGGTATGTCGGCGAACTGGAACTTCCAAAAAGAGGCCTTTTATGCGGCCGAATCCGCCGGCAACTACGTGGCGCGGAGTCCGGAGCTCTATGGCACGGAAAATATCACGGTTGGAATCCCCAAGACATTTAAATCGGCCTCCGGGCTCCTGGGCCCTGGCCAGTCCTTTGACGGAACCGTTGAATATCTGAGAGCCACCACACCGCCCAGGGGATCCGGATTTGAAACCGGCACCTTCAGGGCCCACAGGTACAAGATGCTGAGCAACGGCTATGGGCCGTCGAGTGCCAAGGCCGCGGTGGAGGTGGGTTTTTATCGTGTAGGTTTTTAGCTCGGATTTCGCGATGGAATCACAATGTATGGGAAACGGTACATGCTAGATCGTTTTTTGAGTCTGCGTTCTTGTTTCAAAGGGACGGTCATCCTCCTTTCCCTCCTGGTGATGTCCCTCCAGGGTATGGCGGACGATACGTGTTTCCTGGCATTCTCGGGCTCCAACGAGGGTCAGAACACCCTTACGGCTCCGGTCATACCACCCTCGGAGACCGCAAGCGGTGACAAGGTCTATCTGGCCTCCTTTCGGGTCCTGCAAGGGAACTTCTGGGAAGGTAACGTGGCCAGATTTGCCCTCTCCGCTGCAGGTGAGATCGTGGACAGGAATGGGGATGCGGTCACGGGAACCGACGGCGGTATCCAGGCTGAGGCGGTTCCCTTTTGGGCCGCCAGGGATTGGGCCGATCCCGCCAAGGCCAATTACATCGCCAACACGGACAGGAACATCTACACCTACCTGGGATCATCAAAGGACCTGACTGTTGCGAGCAACCGGTTTCAGTCCAGCAACCCGCTCCTGACGTCCATCGTACTTGGCAACCCCGCCCATACCGTCCCCCAGATCATCGACTTCGCGCGGGGTGGTGATGTGTTCGATGAGGACGGAGACAGTGATACCTCGGAAAACAGGGCGGTGATCCTGGGGGACGTGATCCACAGCGAACCCCTTGTGGTCACCTATCTCCTCCCGGATGGTTCCCTTAGTACCTTTGTCTTTTTCGGTGCCAACGATGGGATGCTCCACGCCGCACTGGACAGCGAGGTGAATCCCGATGGAAATGAGATCCTCTTCGGCAGTGAGGCCTGGGCCTTCATTCCACCTGACCAGCTGCACAGGCTGAAGCAATTGGTGGAAGGCATTGGACACGACTTTTTCATTGATTCAAGCCCAAAAGTCTTCCTCAATGACCTGAACGGGGATGGCAGGGTGGCCGTTGCTGATGGGGACCAGGCGGTCTTGGTGTGCGGCGAAAGAAAGGGGGGCACAAGCTATTTTGCCCTGGATATCACCGATCCCCAGAGCCCCCAATTCCTGTGGAGGATCAACCAGATCAATGATGCCCCGGTCTTGCACCTTCCTCCCAGGGCCGTTCCTGATGCAGTCATCCCGGAACTGGGCGAGACCTGGTCGGAACCTGAGTTCGGATTGGTAAGGACTACCGATGAGGACGAGACGGGAACGCCGGTGTTTTTCATAGGCGGCGGCTTTAGCCCCGATAACTCCAAGGGCAAGGCCGTCCTGGCCGTCCGGATCCTTGACGGCAGCGTCCTGAGGCTCTTTGAAAACGGCTCAATGGGGATCAGCGGCATGGACTGGGCCATTCCCAGCACCGTAAAAGTGGTTGACGAAGACGACAACGGTTTTGCCGATAAACTCTATGTGGGCGATCTTGGCGGACAGATGTGGCGTATCGGAAGATTTACCGATGCGGCTGACAACCCCCTGCCCTTCCCCCGGACCGATGAAAATATCATGAACTGGAAACCCGACATCCTCTTTTTCTCGCGCATCGGAGAAGCGCCGCCGCCTGTACGGCCATTTTATTTCCCACCCAGCGTGACCCTTGAGAGGGGATATGACCTGGTTTTCACGGGAACCGGAGACGTGGAGGATGGATGCAATCCCACCAGCTCGGACCGGATCTATGCGGTCAAGGATGACCATGGTCCGGGCCGGTTGACTGAACTGGACCTGGTGGACGTCACCGCGTTTCCCCCGGTGCCGGACCTGGATGATGAGACGGCGGATGTGGATCAGAACGGCTATGTGGACCGGGGCTGGTACCTGAGGCTGCCGGCCGGTGAGTCGGTCCTTGCAAAGGGGTTGGTGTTTAACAGGGTCTTCTACGTCACCACCTTTACGCCGAACCAGGGAGGCAAGGCCACCCTTTACGGCCTGAACCACAAGACCGGTGAACCCGCTCTTTTTTCAGCGGAATTTCCCCATAA
>CAYOIU010000496.1:0-2570 GCA_964404085.1 uncultured Desulfobacteraceae bacterium
TATCTTATCTGATCATATTATTCAAGCAGTTCCCTATCGCGGTGCACTTTCATCATAACCTGGACCCAGATGGGGAAGATTAAGCCAAAAAACTCATCGATACGGTGGGGCAAGGCGCCGGTTTTATCATGACCAATGGGACGTTATTTGATCAGGCAAAGCCGGAAATTGCCCACGCCCTGATTGACTTTATCAAGACATATGGTATGTATTTAGGGTTTCCTGTAAAAAATTCATTTGGAGGAACTGATGGAAGAAGTGAAGAAAATAAAAACGGTTTGCCGAAGCTGCCACGGCGGTTGCGGTGTTATCGCCCATGTGAAGGACGGCCAGGTCATCAAGGTGGAAGGCGATCCAGACTCACCCATAAGTCACGGCACCATGTGCACCAAAGGGCTGGCCATCGCCCAACTGGCCTATCATCCCGACAGGATTCTTCATCCAATGAAAAAGACGGCGAAGGGGTGGGAGCGCATCACATGGGACGAAGCCCTGGATACCATCAAGGAAAAATTCGAGGCGGTCATCGCGGAATATGGTCCGGAGTCCATCGTCATCGGTCAGGGGACCGGTCGTGACTACGAGAGTCATCTCTACCGCTTCGCCAACCAGCTCGGGACACCCAATGTCCTGACGGCCGGGCATATGTGCTATGTATCGCGGGTGGCATCCACCCTGATCACCGTCGGCAATCTCCCCATCTGTGACTATGACGGGGGCCCGAAATGCATTGTGATGTGGGCCTGCAATCCCCAATGGACCAACCCCGACGAATACAAGGGAGAGGGCTTCTGGAGGGCCTACAAGAAAGGCGCCAAACTGATCGTCATAGATCCCCGCAAGGGATTCCTGGCGAACAAGGCGGACCTCTGGCTCCAGCTTCGTCCGGGGACGGACGGTGCCCTCGCCATGGGCTTTCACCAGGTGATCATTGAAGAAGAGCTCTATGACAGGGATTTTGTGGAAAACCATGTCAACGGGTGGGAACCCTTCAAGGAAAGGGTAAAAGAATATCCACTTGAAAAGGTGGAAGAGATCACCTGGGTGGACAGGAACCTGATCCGCAAGGCAGCGAGGATGTATGCCACGACCAGGCCGGCCTGTATTCACTGGGGCGTACCCACGGAACAGACCAATAACTGCACGGACTGCACCCGTGCCATGACGGGCTTGATGGCGGTGACGGGAAACCTGGACGCCCCGGGCGGCAATGTCCTCTTTGTCAACCCCCCCCCACAAGGACGGTGGCCGAGTTTTCCCGCCACAAGGACCTCTCAAAGGACCAACGGGCCAAGAGGCTGGGCGGTGACCGCTACAAGCTCGGGGCCAGGGTGGCTTTCATAACGCCGAAGGTCGCCTGGGAGGCGATCCTGACCGAAAAGCCCTATCCGTTGAAGGCCGGGCTGCTCTGCGGAACCAACCCCGTCTCCACGAGGGCGAATGCACGGGAGGTCTACGAGGCCCTTGAGAAAATCGATTTTCTCGCTGTCATCGATCTCTTCATGACACCCACTGCTGAACTGGCCGATATCTTCCTTCCGGCAGGGACGTGGCTGGAGCAGAACCATGTAGCGGACAACTGGAAGAGGCATGGCTTTGTCGTAGCGAGGCAGAAGTGCGTAGAGATCGGCGAAGCCTGGCAGGATCACAAGATTTTCCAGGAGCTTGGCAAGAAAATGGGTCAGGAGTGGTGGGACACCGTGGAAGACGGCCTCGATTATCTGCTGGAACCGTCCGGGTTGACCTGGGAGGAATTCAAGGAAAAGGGATACCTGCGGGGAGAAATGGTGTACCACAAATACAGGGAAAAGGGTTTTTCCACGCCCACGGGAAAGGTGGAACTGTATTCGACCGTTCTTGAGAAATGGGGATTCGATCCCCTGCCCAAGTATACGGAGATTCCGGAAAGCCCGGTTTCCACGCCCGAACTCCTGGATAGATATCCCTATATCCTCAATGCCGAATTGCGCACTCCGACCTTCTTCCACTCCGCCAACCGGATGATGCCCTGGCTGAGGGAGATCCGCCCGGATCCCATCGTCGAGATCCATCCGGAGACTGCAAGGAAGTGCGGTATCGAGGAGGGGGATTGGGTCTGTATTGAATCTCCAAGGGGAAAGGCCAGGGAGCGGGCCAAGTTGAATGACGGTATCGATCCGAGGGTGGTCGTGGCCGAACACGGATGGTGGTATCCGGAGATCAGGGACCCGGGGCATGGGTGGGACATATCCAACATCAACTTCCTGACGGACAATGGTCATGAGACCATGGACCCGGCCATGGGGGCCACGAATCTCAGGGCCTGTTTGTGCAATATCTATCCTGTGAAAGACAGTAATTGATGGCTTGTAACGAAGTCGCTTTATTAAACGCGATGAAGAAGCGAATCTGAGAATCTTTTTCAGCTGCTTTCTCATAGTGCACTTGGCACCTTACTCCGACATGGACGGCTATTTGGGGTTTACGCCTCCAGAAGCCCTGGCGCTCTCTAATCGCCACTCTTAAATCCCAAATGGGCGTCCATCTCCACCGGAGTGTTTAGAAAGCGTCTGAAAAAGATTGTCAGGTTC
>CAYOIU010000497.1:0-2516 GCA_964404085.1 uncultured Desulfobacteraceae bacterium
TGCTCCAGACCGTAAAGAAATACGGCATGCAATCCCTGGATGATGCCATCATGGACCTCATGAAACAGAAGGTCATCGGCCCCGACGATGCCTATGCAAAGGCAAACGATAAAGGTAGATTCCTTCCGTTCCTGAAAAATCCACCCGAGGATTTTACGGAAGTTTAGGTTCTGATGATTTTCTAAGAAGTCCAGGGACGGACTTTTTACGATTCAATCAGGTCCTGGAAAGGAAATCGGAACATGAAAAAGCAACAACTGGATTACATCCTCACGGTTATGCTCGAGTCCTATGATAACGTTTCTGATTTCAACGTGACCGTTGACAAGCCGTTCCAGGTAGAAAGTTCCGGACAGCTCATGCCGGTGAATCTGGACCCTCCCATCCATCGATTGACACCTTACCAGGCTGAGGTTTTCGCACTCAACCTGGTAGACGGAGATCGACGTCTGACGAAAATTCTCCTCGAGGAAGGCTCTTGCGACCTGTCTTATCACCTGGCGGGAAAGGCACGTTTCAGGGTCAACGTTTTTTCACAGAAGGGGTGTTACACAACCGTGATGAGGCAACTTGAAAACAGGGTGCCTACCATAGAGGAGTTGGGGTTGCCGGACGCGTTTTCCAAGATGACCGGGGAACGCAACGGTATCATCCTGGTAACAGGGGCCACCGGTACGGGGAAGTCCACCTCGCTGGCGGCCGTCCTGAACGAAATCAACGAGAAATTGTCGGTCCACGTGGTGACCCTTGAAGACCCTGTGGAATATGTGCATTCCCAGAAAAAGGGGACTTTTAATCAACGAGAGCTGGGCGCGGATTTTGACAGCTTCGCCTCCGGTCTGCGCGCAGCCCTCAGACAGGCCCCTAAGGTTATCCTGGTGGGCGAAATGAGAGACCGCGAGACCGTTGAGATTGCTCTTTCAGCGGCGGAGACAGGTCACCTCGTTCTGAGCACGATTCATACCGTGGACGCCGGGCAGACGATTAACAGAATCATAGGGATGTTTGAACAGGACGAAGAGCGGCAGATTAGGTCAAGGCTGGCGGAATCAATCCGATGGGTAGCTTCTCAGCGGCTGCTGCCACGAAAAGAAGGTGGTCGAAGGGTCGCTGCATTTGAGATTATGGGGGCCAACATCCGGGTGAAGGACAGTGTCATCCATGGTCAATCCGAGGGAAAGACCTTCTATGAAATCATTGAAGGGAGTCAGCCTTTTGGAATGATGACCTTTGACCAATCTATTTCGGACCTCTACCGGAAGGGTCTCATCACCGAAGAAACCGCCTTGAGCTACGCTTCCAGAAAGGCGGTCGTCGGGAGAAGCATCGATTCCATTAAAGCGGCACGGGGAGAAAAAACCACATCAATCGAGGGGCTTGCCCTTGACAGCGATTACGAAAAGAAAACCAGACCATAAGAATTCTTGAGAGGCTAGGAAATATGGAAGTCATTTGCGAGCATTGCAAGACAAAACTGAATATTCCTGATGAACGAATCCCAAAAGGCCAGAAGGTCAGCGCTACCTGTCCCAAGTGCAAAGAAAAGCTGACGCTCGATGCCAGGGAAAAAACGGACGACGGCCGGCGTTTCCACGGTGATTCCGGGACGGAGACCGAGGTCGCCGCCGGCACGAGGCCCTATGTATTAGAAGAAGATGATGAAGCCCTTGAGTATTATGACGAGGGCGTCAGGCTGGCCCTTGTGATGGGAGAAGATGTGGAGGAAATGAAGCCCGTGAGACAGGCACTGGAAACGCTGGAATTCAAATGCGTTCTGGCGGAGAATACCAGAAAAAGTATTGGAAAAATGCGCCTTCATCATTTTAGCCTGGTGATCTTCGAAGAAGACTTCGGTGGCGTTTCCCTGGACCAAAGTCCTGTTCTCCACTACCTGAACCATTTGTCCACACCGGAGAGACGCCGGATGTTCGTGGCCATCGTTGGAAAGCATTTCAAAACCTTGGACCAGATGACGGCTTTTTCCCTGAGTGTCAACCTGGTGGTCAATGAGAAGGACGTGGGTCAACTGGCAGTTATTTTGAAAAGGGCCATTTCAGAGAATGAGAAGTTTTATAAGGTATTTACAGAAACTTTGAGGGAAACAGGAAAGGCCTGAGAACCCGGGAAATTGAAACTAAAGCAAACTCCATTCCCCCGAAAACAAATAGAATCGGTTCCTCCATCAGTCCGGGAGTTTCAGACTACACCTGTTTGATCGATCCCGCAAGTGAGTACCCTGGCTCCTTGGATCGGGTCCAGGATCTTCTCCCATGTCTCTCGCACTCTACTGATATCCTCGAGTTCTCCGATCGTCCATACGGCGCCGCCTGCACCGGCCCCGGCGAACCTGGCACCGCATCCCGCCTGCTCTCCCTGTTGGATTAGGGTTTCGGTAATGGGGATGAGGGCTTCGGGCGTCATCTTCCTCCTCAGAGACATCTCCTCCTTAAGACAGCAGGCCGCTTCCGACCATTGGTGGTCCTGTATTTTCAGCGCGAAATTTCTTACCATTTCGT
>CAYOIU010000498.1:0-2513 GCA_964404085.1 uncultured Desulfobacteraceae bacterium
AACGAAGAGGAACCGAACCTGACAATCTTTTTCAAATGCTTTCTAAACACTCCGGGGGGGATGGACGACTATTTGGGGTTCAGAGTTACGCCATAAAAGCGCGTAGGGTTTGGGAGGCGTAAACCCCAAATAGTCGTCCATGTAGAAGTGAGTTGCCAAGTGCACTATGAGAAAGCACATGAAAAAGATTCTCAGATTCGCTTCTTTATATGCGTTTGGTAGGGCGACTTCGTTAGAAGGCCAATCTCTGCGTTGCGCTTCATCTTTAGTCATTGCGGCGTACCTTTAATGTACGCCTCATTCCCAAATCTTCGCGCGCCTTGACCTTGGCGCTTTTTACTGTGCCGTCTGATTTGCATACTTTTTGCGAGTGGAGCATGGTTCTTTCACAGAAAATCAGCAGAGAACAGCTCAGGGCGCTTCTGATCAAGAACTGGATGACGCACGACGCCCTCTGGTACGGAGAGGTGGCGGCGGCCTTCGGTATGGCCCAGGCGAGCCCCATGAATATCCGGGTGTGCCGCAAACTGGGGCAGATCGAGTTCGGGCGATTGATGAAAACGGTTGAAAAACCGCCTCCGGAAAACATGTCGGAATACAGGGAATGGTTTGAGCTAGCGGCCGAGATTTTTGTCCCGGACTTCGTCACGGTCCGGGTGGAATATCCCGGAGATGACAGGCAGGTGTTTCATTTTCTGGATTGCTTTGCACACCGTGGCATGATGAAAAACGGCCTCCTCCCGGAGTATGAATGCGGGATCTTTGAGCGGATCGAGGGGTGGTTTGACGCAATGGGCCTGTTCTACACGCGGACACCGGATCTCACCCATTGCCTCAAACTCAACGGCGGGCCCTGCGACATCACCGTGCAGTTCCACTTTGACTGAACCAAAACAGGCGCCGGACGGATCAGAATGAAATCGGACTTGGAATGAAGCTACGCTCCAGGCGGTTTCAGACTGGTGACCAGGTGGTCTATGGCATGTTCCACCAGGATCTGGTGGTTCTCTCCTTTCAACAGGGTCGTCCGAAGCTTTCTGAACTGGATCATGCCGTGCAGCGTCCCCCACAACAGGAGGGCAAATTTAGGTCCATCCACCTTTCTGAAAACCCCGTTTTCCATGCCCCGTTCAACAATGTCTTCAATCAAAGAGAGGATCCGGCTGCCCCTCTCATCGATCTGTTCCTTCAATCGAGGGGTGAAGGCCAGCCGGGAAGAGGATAGGAAATAGTTGATGACATCGAAGTAGTCCCTGTGCTCCCTGCTGAACTCCAGGTAGACCCGAGCCGCGGCCCGGAGCTGATCTTCCTCGCCTTTTTCCTTTTTCGCAGCCGCATCGACGGATTGCCGGAGCAGTTCCAGCCCCTCCATCTGAACGGCCGAAAAGATTTCCTCCTTGCTCTTGAAGTAGAAATAGATCGTCCCAACGCCCAATTCGGCCTCTTTGGCGATCTTGGCGATGGATGTGGTGTGGAGTCCCTCGTTCGTAAGGAGGACCCGGGCCGCGCGGAGTATCTGTCCCCGCCTCTCTTCCCTCTCCCTCTCTCTTCTTTCTTTCAAACCCATGAATGTTTCCTCAAGACTTCTCTGAAGGCTTCGTGGCAAGTTCCGATCTAAGTTTGCGTGCCATCAGAACATCATAGAGGGCAGGGGTCAGCCTGCTGATCCAGTAACTGACCTTGCCGACAGGCGTGAGCACCAGCATGCGTTTTCTTTTCAACGCCCCTGTGAAGATAGCTTGTGCGGCCGCATCCGGGCTGGACTGCTTTCCCACCCTGGACTGGGGATGTCGGCTGACTGTGCCGTCGCAACCAAGCGCCCGGGTCTGCAGGTTCGTCCGAATGAATCCGGGACAGACAATCATGACGTCTGCGCCTGTCCCGCGAAGTTCTGATCGCAGGGAGGTGAACAGACCGTGCAGTGCGTGTTTGCTGGCACTGTACCCGGTCCTTCCCAGCAACGGGGCGACGCCGGCCACGCTTTCATTGACAATGATCAGCCCTTTTCTTTCCACAAGACTTTCGATGGCCGCTTTCGTGCAGTAGAGCGAGCCGAAAAAATTGACCGCCATGACCTTTTCGAATACGGCAATTTCGGTGTCCACGAAGGGGCCGCGTTGGGTAATGCCCGCGTTGTTGATGAGCACATCGATCCCCCCGTAATGACCCATGATCTGCTCCATGGCCTTTGAGCAGTCGCTTTGGCGGGAAACGTCGCATGGAAGCGGGAGGCAGTCCGTGCCGTTCCGGGTGAACTCTTCCGCAGCGGTCCAAAGCCCCTGTTCATCCATGTCCAGCATGCCGAGCCTGGCACCTGCCCGGGCGAACCTCCTGCACAGGGCGTGGCCGATGCCGCTGGCGGCCCCTGTAACGACCACTGTTTTGTTTGCAAAGTTATTTTCGTCCAAAATCAGTTTTTCTTCCAACGAAGTCACTTTATTAAACGCGTATAAAGAACCGAATCTGACAATCTTTTTCATGTGCTTTCTCATAGTGCACTTGGCAACTCACTT
>CAYOIU010000499.1:0-2496 GCA_964404085.1 uncultured Desulfobacteraceae bacterium
CCAGATGAACATTGACGCCGTGGACAAGGCAGTGGGTGCCCTCCAGAAGATTGAGGTCCCAGCGTCATGGGCCACCGCCGGGCACGAAGCATATATGCAAGAAGAGGAGCCGGAATTTGTAAAAGAAGTGATGCGGCCCATGCTCGCGCAGCAGGGAGACAAATTACCGGTGAGCGCTTTCAGCCCGGACGGTATTTTCCCCACTGCCACCACCCGGTACGAAAAGCGGGGAATCGCCATCAATGTGCCCGAATGGATCCCCGAAAACTGCATCCAGTGCAATCAGTGCGTGTTTGTGTGCCCCCATGCGGTGATTCGCCCCGTGCTCACCACCGGGGAAGAACTTGAAGGGGCGCCGGAAACCTTTGAAACCGTTGAAGCGAAAGGCAAAGAACTGAAGGGGATGCGTTTCAGGATCCAGGTGAGCACCCTTGACTGCACAGGTTGTGGAAATTGCGCCGACGTGTGCCCGGCCAAGGAGAAAGCCCTGGTCATGAAACCCCTGGCCACCCAGGTGGAAAGCCAGGTCAACAATCACCAGTTCTCAACGACCCTTCCCGTCCATGACGACCTGATGCCCATCACTTCCGTCAAGGGCAGCCAGTTCCGGCAGCCGCTTTTCGAATTTTCCGGGGCCTGCCCGGGGTGCGGTGAAACCCCCTACATCAAAGTGGTGACCCAGTTGTTTGGAGATCGCATGATCGTTGCCAACGCCACGGGCTGTTCCTCCATTTACGGAGGGTCAACTCCGAGCTGTCCCTACACGACCAATGAGGAAGGGCATGGCCCGGCATGGGCAAATTCCCTCTTTGAGGACAATGCTGAATTCGGGTTCGGCATCCACCTCGGGGTCTCTCAACGACGTCAAAAACTGGCGGATCTGGTTGTTGAGGCCCTGAAAGGCCCCCTCTCCGACGATTTGAAGAAGGCCTTGGAAGGATGGCTTGAAAACAGGGAAGACGGTGAAAAATCCAAGTTCTTCGGTCGTGAGATTGAAGAACAGTTCCATCTGGAAGTGGCCGATCCCCAAAGCGAGATCAACCCGGTCCTATTCGATATCCTGGAAAGAAGTGATTACCTGACCAAGAAATCCATTTGGGTATTCGGGGGTGACGGTTGGGCCTATGACATCGGATACGGCGGTCTCGATCACGTCTTGGCCATGGGACAGGATGTGAATGTCCTGGTACTGGACACGGAGGTCTATTCCAACACGGGTGGCCAATCGTCCAAGGCAACGCCCACCGGCGCCGTGGCCAAGTTTGCCGCCCGCGGGAAACCCACAAGGAAGAAAGATCTCGGACAGATGGCCATGACTTACGGATATGTTTATGTGGCGTCCGTAGCCATGGGGGCCAACAAAAACCAGTTCATGAAGGCCCTCGTGGAGGCGGAAGGCTATAATGGACCTTCCCTGATCATTGCCTATTCCCCGTGCATCAACCACGGGATCAATATGGGCCGCAGCCAGGCCGAAGAGAAAAAGGCCGTTGAGAGCGGGTACTGGCCCCTCTACCGCTATGATCCCCGACTCCAGGAAACGGGGAAGAATCCCTTCATCCTGGATTCAAAGGAACCTAAAGGGGCTTTCAAGGACTTCCTCATGGGCGAGGTCCGGTATGCCAGTCTCACCAGAAGTTTCCCTGAAAATGCGAAGACACTCTTTGAAAAGGCCGAGGCCGACATGAAAGTAAGATACCGGAATTACAAACAGATGGCCGGACAGGCGGACTAGTCGATAGGCATCTTTTTCGTTCCCTCGGGAAAGGCCACCCTCGACCGGGTGGCCTTTTTTCCCCCCCGGGGGGTGCGGTTCCCTTTACCCATGTCCCTCTCGTTCCAGGACATGGGTATTCCGGCCTTTAAGCGTCTCAGCTCCTGCTCGCAGGTGAGGTCGTAGTGGATCGGAGTGATGGTAATCTTCCTCTGCTTCAATGCCATACCATCCGTGTCCTCATTGCCGTTGTCAATGGGCGTCTCACCGGAAAGCCAGTAGTAGACGTTTCCGCGCGGGTCCCTTCGGCGTTCATAGTGCTCCTCAATGCGGGACATGCCCTGCCTGACGACACAGATCCCCTGGATCTCCTCAGGAGGCAGGGCAGGGATATTCACATTGATGGCCGTTCCGGGTTCAAGCCCGTGCTCAGCCAGAAACCGCACAATCTCCCTGCTGAACCGGGCTGCAAAACCAAAGTCGGGGTCCACCCGGGTGTCAAGGGAGATGGAGGCCGACTTGATCCCCATGAATGCCCCTTCAGTGGCGGCTGAAACCGTTCCGGAATAGAGAATATCCACCCCCACATTGGCCCCCAGATTAATGCCTGACAAAATGACGTCCGGTGGCCGGTCCAGGAGTTCCTGCAGGGCGATCTTGACACAATCGGCAGGCGTGCCAGATACCGCATAGCCGTAAAACGCACTCTCTTTCATGACTTTCTTGACCCGCAAGGGGGTGGAAAGGCTGATGGCATGGCCCACTGCGCTCATCTCATGCTC
>CAYOIU010000500.1:0-2490 GCA_964404085.1 uncultured Desulfobacteraceae bacterium
CAGATCAACTACCCCGGTGTCATAAGCGATCCTGACTTCGTCAGGGTTGGAAAAGGTCATCCCCTCCCCCAGTGCAAAAGGTCTCTGACGCGTCATGTAGTAGATACCCAGCACAATATCCTGGCTCGGCACGATGATAGGGTCTCCGTGTGCCGGAGAAAGGATGTTATTGGTAGACATCATCAAGACCCTGGCCTCGATCTGGGCCTCGATGGACAACGGCACATGCACCGCCATCTGGTCACCGTCGAAGTCGGCGTTGAAAGCGGTACACACCAGCGGGTGCAGTTGAATCGCTTTCCCCTCGACGAGGACGGGCTCAAAGGCCTGGATACCCAGCCTGTGAAGTGTGGGAGCCCTGTTCAACAGGATACAGTATTCCTTGACCACTTCATCCAGGGCATCCCAGACTTCGGAACTCTCTCTCTCCACCATTTTTTTGGCGCTCTTTATCGTGGTGACCAACCCCTTTTCATCCAGCTTGTTGTAGATGAAGGGTTTAAAGAGTTCCAGGGCCATCTTTTTGGGGAGTCCGCACTGGTGGAGTCTCAGATCGGGGCCCACCACGATAACGGAACGTCCCGAGTAGTCCACCCGCTTCCCGAGCAGATTCTGCCGGAACCGGCCCTGTTTCCCCTTGAGCATATCACTCAGGGACTTGAACGGTCGCTTGTTTGCCCCTGTAACCACCTTGCCCCTTCTGCCGTTATCAAACAGAACGTCAACCGCCTCCTGAAGCATCCTTTTCTCGTTTCTGACAATAATGTCGGGAGCGTTCAGTTCCAGGAGCCTCTTGAGTCGGTTGTTCCGGTTGATCACCCGGCGATAAAGGTCGTTCAGGTCGGAGGTGGCGAATCGCCCGCCGTCCAGAGGCACAAGCGGTCTCAGCTCCGGGGGCAGGACAGGAATGACGTCCAGAATCGTCCATTCGGGTTTGTTTTTGGACTCGCAGAAGGCATCGATCACTTTGAGACGTTTTGTCAATTTCTTACGCTTTGCCTCGGATTTGGTACTGACCATTTCCGCCCTGAGCGTGGATGACAATTCCTCAAGATTCAGCCTGCGCAACATCTTCTGAATCGCTTCCGCGCCGATGCCCGCCTCAAACCGATCTCCATAATCCTCTCTGGCCTGGTACAACTGTTCATCCGAAAGGAGTGTCCCCTCTATCAGGGGAGTGTCCTTGGGATCCATGACGATGTAGTTTTCAAAATAAAGCACACGTTCCAGATCTTTAAGGGTCAAGTCCAGGAGATTTCCAACTTTGGAAGGGAGGCATTTCAGGAACCAGATATGGGCCACGGGGCTTGCCAGCTCGATATGCCCCATTCGTTCCCGACGAACTTTCGACTGGATGACCTCAACACCACATTTCTCACAAACGATCCCGCGATGCTTCATCCGCTTGTACTTGCCGCAGTTACACTCATAGTCCTTTATTGGCCCGAAAATCTTGGAACAAAAAAGGCCGTCCCGTTCAGGCTTGAAGGTTCGGTAGTTGATGGTCTCAGGCTTTTTCACCTCACCGTATGACCATTCCCTGATCTTTTCCGGCGAGGCCAGTGAAATCCTGACTGCATTAAAACTGGATGGATCCTTTGGCTTGGTAAAGAAGCTGTATAATTCTTCCAATGCCTTTCTCCTTATATGCTTTGCGTTACAATCCGGTTGGGTGATGCTCAAGCTTGATGATTTCCCGAGAAATCATCACCGCGCCCATGGACGAACTCTTTACGATTATATCAGACTTGACTGTCTTCAAAGAGCTGAATATCCAGCCCCAGACTCTGCAGTTCCTTCATCAGGACCTTGAAGGATTCGGGCAGACCGGCTTCAAGGATATTGTTACCCTTGACTATCCGTTCGTACATCCGTGTCCTTCCAGCCACATCATCGGACTTGACCGTCAAGAATTCCTGCAGCGCGTACGCGGCGCCGTAGGCCTCCATGGCCCATACTTCCATTTCACCCAATCTTTGTCCCCCGAACTGCGCCTTGCCGCCAAGAGGCTGCTGGGTAACCAGCGAATAGGGCCCAATGGAACGCGCATGCAGTTTGTCGTCAACCAGGTGGTGGAGCTTCATGACATACATGATGCCCACCGTTACCCGCTGATCAAAGGGCTCCCCTGTGCGACCGTCATAAAGGGTGGCCTGTCCGGTCAGGGGCAACCCTGCCTGATTGAAGCATGCCCTGATTTCGTCCTCTTCAGCCCCGTCGAAAACCGGCGTAGCCATAGGGACACCGGGGCGCAAAAGTTCCGCCTGCGCCAGCAACTCTTCTTTGTTGGCCTTTTCAAAATAGGTCCGATACTCATCTTCAGGGAAGAGTTCCTTGAAATTCTTCCTAATGGCGTTTGCGTCCTTGACTTTATCTATCATGTCACCTATCTGATTCCCCAACTCCTTGGCGGCCCATCCCAGATGCGTCTCCAGCACCTGTCCCACATTCATTCGAGAGGGCACACCGAGGGGATTCAGCACGATGTCT
>CAYOIU010000501.1:0-2463 GCA_964404085.1 uncultured Desulfobacteraceae bacterium
ACCGTGGCCTATCATGTCCCAATCCTCAGGAAGGGTGTTTACCACGGCAGTATCGGCATTCTGATCCCTTTTACGAGAATTGCCAAAGAATACCTTGAAGACATCAGGATCGGCAAGGAGGGATATGCCTGGGTGATTAGTAAAAAGGGCGTCGAAATCTTTTGTCCTGTTCTCGGCCATACGGGTAAGACTATTTTCCAGACGTCCGAAAAATTCCCTTCCGTCATCGCGATGGCCGGGGAAATGATGAAAGGCAGGCAGGGCAATACGACCTATGCCTATGACAGGATTAGAGGAACCTCGACGGAACCCGTGACAAAACTGGCCGTCTATTGCCCGATCCAGCTGGGCAATACCTTTTGGTCCATTGTGGTGGCCACCCCTGAAAACGATGTCCTGGCAACCCTTTATGGGTTCAGGAACAAACTGATGGGCATTGCCGGCCTGTTCCTGGCGGTTGGTCGGATATTCGGCTACTATATTATTCGGGCATCTGCCGTTCTCAGTGAAGAGAAGAAACGAAAAACCGCGGAAAGTGCCCTGAAGGAACGCGAGAAACTCCTAGGAATGCTGGTGAGACATACCCCTGCAGCGGTGGCTATGTGTGACAGGGAAATGCGCTATCTGGCCCACAGCGACCGATGGATCGAGGACTATGGCCTGGGAGAAAAGAATCTCATAGGGCACTGTCACTATGACGTTTTCCCGGATCTGCCGGAAATCTGGAAGGAAGAACACCGGAGATGTTTTTCAGGTGAGACCATCACCCACCTGGAAGAGATTTTTCAAAGGGCTGACGGAAGAACCGACTGGGTCAGGAGAGAACTGCACCCCTGGCGCGACAGCACCGGTGAGGTCGGCGGGTTGATCCTGTTCACGGAAGTGATCACAGAACGTGTCAAGGCCCGGCAACTCTTGCGAGAATCCGAGGAACGTTACCGGAGCGTGTTCGAACACACGGGCACCGCAACGGTGATCATGGACGAGGACAGGACCATCTCGACCGCGAACAAGGGTTTCGAGGAATTGAGTGGTTACACAAAAGACGAGATCCAAGGCAAGATGAAGTGGACGCAATTTGTGGTGGCGGAAGATTTGATAAGAATGAAAACATACCACGATCTGAGAAGAAAGGAAACCGGCCGGGCCCCGAACGAATATGAATTCCGCTTCGTCGATCGCCAGGGCACCCAGAAGCACATCTTCAACAAGGTGGCTCGTATCCCGGGCAGCGAGAAGAGCATAGCCTCGCTTCTCGATATCAGTGCACTCAAGGAAGCCCAGGACGCTCTCCAGGAGTCTGAGGAAAAATACCGTCTTGTCGTGGACAACGCCAATGATGCCATTTTTGTGGCTCAGGAGGGACGGCTCAAATTCGTCAATCCGAGAACCGAAGAGATGATCGGTTACACCGCCGAGAAACTGGAAAAAAAACCTTTGTCGATTTCATCCATCCGGACGACCGGAAAATGGTCCTCGAAAGGCACGAGAGGAGACTGCGGGGGGAGAAACTCGAAAGTGTCTACGGTTTTAAAGTGGTTCGAAAGGACGGAGAAACCCTCTGGGTTCAACTGAATACTGTGCTTATCGACTGGGAGGGCAAGCCTGCCACTATTAATTTTCTGCGTGACGTCACCCCCCAGAAAAGGCTCGAGGAACAGCTCCAGCACGCCCAGAAGATGGAAGCGGTGGAAACCCTGGCCGGAGGTATAGCCCACGACTTCAATAACCTGCTCATGGGCATACAGGGAAATGCCTCCCTGGGGCTTCTGGAGGCCGACCAGGGCAGCGATCTCATCGCCAACCTGAAAAACATCGAGGAATACGTCAGAAAGGGCGCCGATCTCGCCAAGCAGCTCCTGGGCTTTGCAAGGGGCGGAAAGTACGAGGTCAGGACCATTGACCTGAATAATATCGTAAAGAGGCAGAATCAACTCTTCGGCCGCACAAAGAAAGAGATTGTCATTCATGGAAAATACGCGGAGGGATTGTGGGCCGTGGATGCGGACCAGGGACAGATCGAGCAGATCCTTCTGAACCTGTACGTGAATGCATGGCAGGCCATGCCGGGAGGCGGGGAACTCTACCTAGTGACACAAAACGTAACACTCGACAATCGTACGGTATCCCCCCATCAATTAAAATCGGGGATATACGTAAAGGTTTCCGTTACCGACACGGGTGTCGGCATGGATCGCGAGACCAGGGAAAGAATATTTGAGCCGTTTTTTTACCACCAAGGGGATGGTCCAGGGCACGGGATTGGGTCTCGCCAGTGTCTATGGAATCGTCAAGAACCACGGTGGGTTTATTCATTGCTACAGTGAGGTGGGGGAGGGTACGACCTTCAACATCTACCTCCCGGCCTCTGAAAAGGCAGTCATAAATGAGGTACCTGTGGACAGTAAGTGTCCTACCCTAGTTTCTCTTTCCAGTAACTCCTGATTTTATCTCTATAAGATT
>CAYOIU010000502.1:0-2462 GCA_964404085.1 uncultured Desulfobacteraceae bacterium
CGACGGTCTTTGCCTTGATCTGCTTGATCCCCCCACCTGAACCAATGGACTGGTAGTTGAACTTCACACCCGTTTCATTGTTATAGGCGTCGGCCCATTTGGAATAGACCGGATAGGGAAAGGTTGCCCCCGCCCCGGAAATGGACTTCACTTCTGCCGCATACCCGGATGGAAGGGTGAACAAAAAGGTTATACCAATAATGATAGCCATCAGTCTTAAAGCTGATTTATACATTTTTTCCTCCATAAAGTTTTATTAATGTAATGCTGAATTGTTAGAATCCTGTAAGGAAAATATGAGATCTTTATTAGAAATTCCCCTGCATCACCTCCTCTCAACATAATCGAATTTTCGAATTCCCTTTGGTTAAAATCATCTGGAATGATGTTAAGGATGGATTGTTAGCAGTTTATTAGGGGGGCATGAAGATATGATAAAGAACAGGATGGTTTTTCCCCTTTTTGTATCCTTTTACCGTTTGCTTCAACCTTTATCCCTATGACTCAGGCTTCCATTCATCTCGAAAACAAGTGTAGTAAAAAGGGGTTGGATACCAGGGAAAAAGCAAGAAAAAAGGAGAAGAAAAAGCGATCGAAAGGGGTAGCCCTTCAGAGTCAGATAGTCAGGGGCTTTTGAACGAGGCGTCGAAAAAGGAAGCTGTCGGCAGGTGGATGGTGAAGGTGCTCCCCTCCCTCGGTGTGCTTTCAACGGAGATTTCCCCACCGTGCGCCTGCACGATGTGTTTCACGATAGCGAGACCGAGGCCGGTTCCGCCGACAGCCCTGCTCCTTCCCTTGTCCACGCGGTAGAACCGTTCGAAGATTCTCTTAGTATGTTCAGATGCAATGCCACAACCCTGATCAATGACACTGATTGTTGTCTCGCTGCCTTCATCCCGCGCGCGAACAAGTATGGTACTTTCCCGGGGGCTATACTCAATTGCATTGTCGAGGAGATTTACAACCGCCTGCTCCATCAGCCGGGCATTTCCTCTTGTCAAAAGCATCTCGGGACAGTCCAGCGAAATCGAAACCCCTTTGGCCTCTGCTTTTGCCTGACAAAGCTGGATTGCTGAATGCAGAACGGTTCTCAAATCAAATTCTTCGAAAGCCGTTTTGGGAAGATCTCCCTCCTGCTCAATCCTCGACAGGCTGAGCAGGTCCTCCACGATAACCTCGAGTCTCTTGGTATGCTTATCGATAATTCCCAGGAAACGTCGCGTGTCGTTGGGACTGTCCAATGCCCCGTCGAGAAGCGTTTCAACGAACCCCTTCACGGCCGTTATGGGCGTCTTGATCTCGTGGGACACGTTTGACACAAAGTCCCGACGGACGCTCTCCAGTTCCCTGACGCGAGTGACATCAGCAATCACCAGGAGTGTTCCAATACGCTCCCCCTCGGAATCCACTAATGATGTGGAGCGAAGGTTGAGGATTCGATCCTCGGCCCCCACCCGGAGGGTCATATCCTCCTCAAAGGTATCACGCTCACGCAATGCGCGCGTGACGAAACGGGCAAGCCTCGGGTTTCTGGAAAGTTCCTCTATGGTCATTCCGGCACACCTAGCCGGATCAATGTGGAAGAGTTCTGCAGCCATCCCGTTGATGTTCAGGATTCTCCCGCTCAGGTCAACGGCAATAACCCCTTCGATCATACTGCTCAGGATCGTATTGAGCTCGTTTCGCTGGCGGGTAATGGTCTCGATACGCTCACGCATCCCGTCGGCCATTCCCTTCATGGTCTTGGCTATCGCGTCTATTTCCCTCACATTGAATGAGGGAATCTTGGCTTCAAGATTCCCACTGGCATAGGCATCCGCCACCGCGCGGATATTTTCAAGGGGTCTGCTCATATGGCGGGAAACCAGGAAGCTCACAACTGCAGAAATCAGCGCAATAATGAGCCCTGCGAGCGCGATCTTCATCTGGATGCTGCGCAGAACCGCGTCCACAGCATCCACGGGAATAGAGGTCCGAACCACGGCCGCGATCTCGCCCCCTTTGCGGACAGCGATACCCTTGTACATCAGTTTCCGTTGCAGAGTCCTGCTGAACCGGATGGATCTGCCTGTTCCCTTTTTCAGGGCCGCCTTGACCTCGGGTCGATTACCGTGGTTGTCCATGGTCAAAGGATCGTGATGGGAATCACCGTACACCAAACCGGAGGGCCCGATCACCGTAATGCGGGTTTCGGCCCTCTTTCCCATGCTCTTACACACTTCATCTACAGCTTTTCTGTTCAGTGGTTCCAACAAGGGCAGGATACGGTCTTCCACCAGGCTGGCCCGTACCTCAAGATCAAAGGAGGTCTGGCTCAGGTAAAAACTCTTCATTGACCTGCCGGCGTACCAGGTCACGGAAACAACAGACAAAAGCGCAATAAAGAGGAAAGCAGGATAGAGCTGCCAGAGCAAACGCCTTTTTTTGGCCATTGCTTACTCCTTAAACCGGTATCCAACGCC
>CAYOIU010000503.1:0-2460 GCA_964404085.1 uncultured Desulfobacteraceae bacterium
AGGTGGCAACAGGGCTCTTCGGCGTCCGGGAGGAGACTATCCAGCGGGTAAAGATTGTGGAATTCAAGTACGCCCAAGGGGCCAAGCCCGGGCTTGGCGGGCATTTGCTGGGCGACAAGGTCACTCCCAGCGTTGCCCGCATGCGGGAAGCCGTGGTGGGATATCCCCTGTTTTCACCCTTTCCCTTTCACAGTGTCTACTCGGTGGAGGACCACAAGAAACACGTGGACTGGATCAAGGCCGTGAACCCGAGGGCCCTGGTTTCGGTCAAGGTCTCCACGCCGACGGATGTGGACATGGTGGCCGTGGGAAGTTACTACGCGGGTGCCCACATCATTCACCTTGACGGGAGTTACGGCGGTACGGGGGCGGCCCCGGATATTGCCAAGAAAAACATAGCCATGCCCATCGAATACGCCCTCCCCAAGGTGCACCGTTTCTTGGAAGAAGAAGGGGTCAGGGACAAGATGACGGTCATTGCCGGCGGGGGCCTCAGGACGCCCCATGACATCGCCAAGATTATCGCCCTGGGTGCGGACGGGGTCTGTATCGGGACTGCCGACCTGGTGGCCCTGGAATGCGTCAGGTGTCACAACTGTGAAAGCGGGAGAGGCTGCGCCCGCGGCATTGCCACAACCGATCCGGAGCTTGAAGGACTGGTGGATCAGGATTGGGGGAGACGGCGGATCATCAACATGTACCTGGCCTGGATAGAGGAACTCACCCGCATCCTGAAAAGGCTGAACATGAAGAGCATCCAGGAACTCGTGGGCAGGACCGATTGCCTGGTACATCTGGACTATATGAAAACCAACGGTGGACTGTGATCATGAACCACAACGACATCATTCGTAGTATTATTGACTCCAGGAAGGAACTGGTGAAGGATTTGCGGCTCCCTTCTCATCTCGGACCCGAGGTTGAGGAGGGCGGGTGCGGCGTCACCGGTTTTGCCTGCAGCATCCCTGTGCGTGGCAAGCACATCTACGAACCCTCCAGGCAGATGCATAACCGTGGAAACGGGCGCGGCGGAGGTATCGCCGCAATGGGGTTCGATCACGGGGAAATGGGTGTCTCCGAAGAGATGCTGGATGAGGACTACCTGTTCCACATCGCCGTGCTCGATGAGGACGTAACAGCCGATTTGGAAGACCGTTTTATCAACCCCTTCTTCAGGATTGATCACACCGAAAAATTGCCTCACGTGGACGATTTCCGGGATATCCCCGGCCTGGAAGTGAAACCGCCGGAAGTCCGGCGGTACATGGTGCGGGTAAAACCTGAGATTCTGAGGGCGTTCATGGAGGAACGGGGCCTGCAGGCACTGAGTGGGCGGCAGGCCGAAGACGAGTTCGTGTACCAGAACAGCTACAGGATCAACAGGACCTATTATGACGCGGCGGGCAAACAACGCGCCTTCGTATTGTCCCACGGACGGAACTTTTTTATCCTGAAGATCGTGGGTTATGCAGAACATGTGGTCGAGTACTATCAGCTGGACGATTTCAGGGCACACATCTGGATAGCCCATCAGCGATATCCCACGAAGGGCCGGGTCTGGCACCCGGGAGGTGCGCATCCCTTCATCGGCCTGAACGAGGCTTTGGTCCATAACGGGGACTTCGCCAACTACCACTCGGTTACCGAATACCTGAAGCAGAGCAATATCTATCCCCTGTTTCTGACCGATACCGAGGTCTCCGTCCTGCTTTTTGATCTGTACAGCCGCACCTACCGTTATCCCTTGGAATATATCATCGAGGCCCTGGCACCCACCATGGAGCGTGATTTTGACCGGCTTCCCGAAGAAAAACAAAGGATCTACCGCGCGCTTCAGGCTGCTCACATCCACGGCTCTCCTGATGGTCCCTGGTTCTTTATTTTAGCCAGGAATGACACGGCAAAGGACCGCCTTCAGCTTATCGGGATAACAGACACTTCCATGCTGAGACCGCAGGTATTCGCCCTTCATGACGGAGAGGTGCAGGTCGGGCTGGTGTGTTCGGAAAAACAGGCCATCGATGCGACCCTCCGGAGTCTTGCCGAAGAAGACCCAAGGGTGGGCACGGTGGCGGATCGATACTGGAACGCGCGGGGCGGCAGTTATACCGACGGCGGGGCGTTTGTTTTCAACCTGGACAGAGAAAAGGGAAGAAAGAACGAGCGTAACCTTTCCTGTTCCGATAAGTTCGGGCGTGAGATCAGTGTCCCTATGAACCAGGCCCCCTATTTGCCGGGCAAGGTGTACGAAGTGGCGGGCGACATGGGCGGAACAAGATCGAGGTTTTCAGGAGATTTGGAAGCCGGGAACACCGCTCTCTGTTTCGGACATTTCATGAGCGTCATGGGGGAACCGGGATATGGGGCCTTGCTCAAGAGTCTCGAGTGGTTGAAGGAATCCGGCGCCGGAGAGGAAGAACTGCTCCCCCCCACACCGAAAACAGCCGCCAATTTGGCTAT
>CAYOIU010000504.1:0-2441 GCA_964404085.1 uncultured Desulfobacteraceae bacterium
TAGCCAATGTCTATCTGCCGCTCTCGGAGGCACAAAGGCTTGCAGCCTCATCGGGACAGGTGCAGGCGGTCTCTCCGTTCAACCCGGCTGATGTCAACCTGCTCTTCATAAAGGCGGATGAAGAAAGAATACCTGAATTGTCTTCAACCCTCCTGACTATGATGGGAAAAAATGCGACCCTAGGCACACCTGATTCCTTCTTGAAACTACTTGGCAGCCTTTTTGCCCTCTCAGACAAGTTTACCCTCGCTGCTTCTTTGATCGCCATCCTTGTCGCCATCTTGATCTCGTTCAAGACCATGGCAGGGAACATTACCGAGCGGGCAAGAGAGGTAGGGGTCCTCAAGGCTGTCGGCTGGATCAACCGCAACGTCGTGACACAACTCCTGGCCGAATCCGTGACCGAGTGTCTCATGGCAGGGTTTCTCGGGTTGCTCATGGCCCTTGTGGCCGCCTATGGGTTGAGCTTCATGAACGTCAACATCCCCATCCCGTGGGAGATGAGCCCCAGGCCTCACTTCCTGTCGGGCGGAGGAGACCAGATCTTCAAGACCCTCAGGCTTCCCGTGCATGTGCCGTGGACCCTGGCCTTGTTTGCCGTTCTTCTTTCCGTGGTGATTGGAGGCCTCACAGGGGCCCTCCTGGGGAGAAACATTTCAAAAATCAAACCTTCGGAGGTCTTGCGACATGAATAATGGAACAATCTTGAGAGGCACCGATCTCAACAAGAGTTACGGCGATCTCGAGGTGGTCAAGGGGGTTTCCCTTTCGATTGACGTCGGAGAATTCGTCTGCCTCGTCGGGAAATCAGGGTCCGGCAAGACGACGCTCCTATCCCTCATCTCCGGTCTGGAGCATGCCACGTCGGGCCATGTAACACTCGACGGCAAGGACATTACCAGCGCCACAGAGGATGAACTCGCGCTCTTCCGGAGAGAGAACGTAGGTTTTATCTTCCAATCCTTCAACCTTATTCCGACGCTCTCTGCCTGGGAGAACGTGGCCCTTCCACTCTTTCCGGTGAAGATGCCGGGAGAGGAGAGGAAAAGGCGGGCAACCGACCTCCTCAAGAGGATGGAACTGGGACAGCGAGTAGACCATCTGCCCTCCGCGCTCTCGGGCGGAGAGAAACAGCGGGTAGCCATTGCAAGGGCGTTGGTGACCCACCCGAAGGTCCTCTTTGCCGACGAGCCGACCGGCAATCTCGATTCGGCGACCGGGGATGCCGTCATGGATATTCTAAAGACGCTCCATATACAGGAGAGGCTGGCCATCCTCATGGTCACCCATGACGAGGACCTGGCAAAAAGTGCAGATCGTATAATCCGTATGCAGGACGGGGAGGTTATGTCATGAAAAAGACTCTTTTAGGTTGTATATTTGTTTTGGCCTTCATCTCCTTCTTTCCAAGCGCTTACGCCGCAAAGTCCACCAGAGTCGAGGTGCTTTACATGAACCACGGCCCCCTGATGGACACGCTCGACAGGATGAAAGGTGTTTTCTCCGGCTACGGCGACAAGGTCGGGGTGTTCTGGTATAGTTTTGAGAGCAAGAAAGGAGAGGCTTTCAAGGCCAAAAAGGGGATCAATGGGCATGTGCCGCTTGTCATTTGGATCGATGGGAACACGGAGGTGAAGGTGGGCGAAAAGCGGGTAACCTTCGTTGGCTTTCCAACCGGCGCAGGCCCGGCATCCTTTCAAGGCAAGTGGACCATCGACGACTTGAAGGCCGCCCTTGATCAGGCAACCGCCAAAAGGTGAGGCTGCCATGAACTATCGCTACGTGGTCAAAGAGCTCCGCCACCACCATCACCGGACCCTGGTCAATGTCGTGGGAATCGCTGTGGGCATTACCCTCTTTGTTTCCATCAACGCCGTCTCGACCGCCTACCGGAAAGCGGTGAGCCTGCCATTCAAGAATCTGGGCGTCGACCTGGTCGTTCAAAGGCCGGAGAGGCAAACGATGGGTTCAACGCAGGCCCCCGAATCGATGCGAGGGATTCGCCTCCCGTTTTCAAACCAACTTCTCTCATCGGAGGACCTCCGGAGGCTCGCATCGATCGATGGCGTCGGGGCCATCGCCTCTTCCTTGCTGCTCTGGGAATTTGGCCAGGGGGGGTTCAGGACCATCATGGGCGCTGATCTTTCCAAGCCTAGCCTGGGGCCTGTCAAAGTCAAGAAGTGGCTCAAGGAGGGACGCTTTCCGCAGCAGGAGGGGGAGGTAGTGCTGGAGAAGCACTATGCGAAGTTTCATCATACAATGCTCAGGGACAAGATGGGGATCGGAGGCCGGGACTTTACCGTGGTGGGACTTCTGGAGATTAAGGAAGGGTCCCAGATAGCCTCGGCCAACATCTACCTGCCCCTTGCCGATGCTCAGAAGCTGTTCGGCGAGGAGTCCGAGGGTGTTAACGTCGTGTACCTTCGTCTTAAAAACCCCTC
>CAYOIU010000505.1:0-2431 GCA_964404085.1 uncultured Desulfobacteraceae bacterium
CGATGGCCTTCTACAACACCCTGCCGCTCTACGCCGCAGTTGTTGCGTTGCCGGCCCTCGGCGAGATACCGGGCATGAGTCAATGTGTAGGGGGTGTACTGGTGGTGGGGGGATGCCTGCTTGCCGCATGGCTGCCTGGCTTGGCTACCACCGCCCATTCCAAATGACCTCCCGGAGTCCTGTGAATTCCAGGGACAGCATACCTATTCCCAGAAGCAAAAGGGCAATAATATGAGCCCGGTCCGGGTCGGACCTGGATCGACGAGAATTGTCTCTCCTGTGCATCCGCTCCCTGAATAGGCCTTTCACCCCTCCTTTTTTTCATTTCATCGCATTCCCATTGCACCCTCTCTTTCTTCAGCCTATCCTGTGCATCATGGCGCAAAATGCCGGAGGAGATTGATGATGAAAGGGCTGAAAAGAGTGTTTTTTGGGGCATCGGCCTGGCCCAGTATGGGGATCTACTGGTTCCTGATACTGGGTCCCAAATGGGACCAGTGGACGGCTGCCTCCTTTGCCCTCCTTTATGCAGCCGGGTATACCCTGATCGCCATCCGGGCCGGACGGTTGATCAAGCTGGATTATGGGGTGGTGCTCTTCTGGGGTGGTGGACTCGCAGTCGTCGGTTTTCTTCCTTCTCTGGCAGGTCTCTATTTTCGAACCTATTTCACATCCTTTCTCTACCTTTCTCTCTTTCTGGTGGCCTGGTTGCCCATTCTCTTTCACGGAGAACCCTTTACAGTGGCTTTTGCCAGACGCATCACGCCTGAAATCTATTGGAACACGGATGCCTTTCTCACCATCAACCGTATCATGTCAGGGGTGTGGGGAGGACTCTTTGCGGTGTGCGGAGCAGTGGGTCTCTTTGCGCCGCCCACTATTCAGATCATCCTGCCCATCGCCCTGGTTCTGGGCGTTGGTCTTCCCTTCAACCGCCGATTCCCAGACTATTACCTGAAAAAACTTGGGCTCCCTTCTCTGGCGGAACAGAGAGGCCAGGCCAAGGTCGATCCAGAGCCTCAAAGGACGGGTCCTTCGGCTCTTCAATCAGCCTATAGTTCCCATGGAATACATGGTGAAAGTAGAAAGACTCCCGCAAGATCCGTTGAATTTGAAAAGGATCCTTCTGTCGCGGGTCAAACCCTCAACCCTCAAGAACGTAGAAAGGAGCCTTTTATGAAAGTACTTGCCCTTAATTCAAGCCCACGGGGTGACGACCAGAGCAAAACAGCCCTGATGCTCAACCCGCTCGTTGAAGGCATGCGTGAAGCCGGGGCCCAGGTTGAAATGGTGGAACTGAGGAAAAAGAGCATCCGGAATTGCAGCGGATGTTTCACCTGCTGGACCAAGACCCCGGGTGTCTGCATCCACAAGGACGACATGACAGACGAATTGTTCCCCAAATGGCTTGAATCCGATCTCGTGGTTTATGCGTCGCCCCTGTACCACTTCACCATCAATGGGGAAATGAAGACCTTCATTGAACGGACTCTGCCGGTGCTGGAGCCCTTTTTCCTGCATAAAGACGGAAAGACACGTCATCCCCTGCGTCACGCGCACCCAAAGGTCTGCTTTCTCTCGGTGGCCGGATTCCCTGAATACTCGGTTTTCGATCAACTCTCCTCATGGGTGAATTTTATCTATGGAAGCCGTAATGCATCTCCAGGTCCTCTCGTGGCCGAAATCTACAGGCCCATGGCGGAAGCCCTGAACGTCCCTTTCTTTCGGGAAAGGGCGACGAAAATCCTGGAAGCGACCAGGTTCGCCGGACAGGAGATCGTGGAGTCCATGCGGGTCAATCCCGAAACCATGAAGAAGATCATACAACCCCTGACCGAAGATCCCGGGAGATTCCTGAAAATGGGAGACCTCATGTGGAAGACCTGCATCGCGGAGTCCATCACCCCAAAGGAATTCGGGGAAAGGGGTCTGATACCCCGCCCCGATTCCATTGAGACCTTCATGATGATCATGCCCATGGGATTCAACCCCGAGGCGGCCGGTGAAACCAGTGCAACGGTGCAGTTCAATTTCTCGGGCGAAGTGGAAGGACCGTGTCACCTGGTCATCAAGGATGGTCGATGTGAACCATTTGAAGGGAGTGCCGACGCTCCGGACCTGACCATCGACACCCCTTTCCAGGTGTGGATGGACATCATGACCGGCAAGGCCGACGGTCAGCAGATGTTCATGGCCCAGAAGTACAAGGTCATGGGGGATCTTTCCCTGCTGATGCGAATTGGAGAGCTTTTCGGAAAGAAATGATAACGACTCCATTTGATCCCAAATCCACCGTCTAATTTGCGTCCTCTGTTCTGTGTCCAGGGGTTTGGGCAAATTCCTGATCACCAGCAAGGTGTCAGATGTAAGGCGCCAAGGAGCGACGACTGAGTCGTATGAACATTACGTCGCAAGGAGGAGCGACCGAAGG
>CAYOIU010000506.1:0-2430 GCA_964404085.1 uncultured Desulfobacteraceae bacterium
AAAATCGCACTTTTCGGTTTCCGTTAGTAAAAAGTCCACGGACGGACTTTTTACGGATACATCAAATATGCCCCGAACCTTTCTTCCCAGACTTGTCAACGACCCCTTTTCCGACCCCGGGTTGTTCGTCCCTTTCCGGTACGAAAAAAGGGCCTTGCTCTTTGATCTGGGAAGCCTTGAAAACCTTTCCGCCGGGGATCTCCTCAAAATCACTCATGTCTTTGTCACCCACGCCCACATGGACCATTTTGTCGGTTTTGATAACCTGATCCGGATATTCCTTGGAAGGGACAAGATGCTTCACCTGTTCGGCCCGACGGGCTTTCTGCAACAGGTAGAGGGGAGGCTCGCCGGATACACCTGGAATCTGGTGCATGAATATGAGACGGATTTCCTGCTCCGTGCCAGTGAAATCACCCCGGCCGGGAAGGTCACCAAGACCTATGTCTGCCGTGAGGGCTTTCGGGCGACAAATACAGTCGTGGCGGAAACTTTCTCCGGGACACTCCTCAGGGAGCCCTCTTTCTCCATAAACGCAGTCCTGCTCGACCACGGGATTCCCTGCCTGGGCCTCGCCCTTCAGGAAAACTTTTCCGTCAATATCATCAAAGAGGCGCTAAGAGAAATGGGGCTCCCGGTGGGACCCTGGCTCAACCGTTTCAAGGAAGCCATCTACGAAAAAAGAGATCCTGAAAGCCCTTTTCAGGTAGTACCTGTGGAAGCACCGGGTTTGAGCTGTGAAAGAACATTTGAATTGGGACGCCTCGCTGGAACCGTTGCGCGTGTTTCTCCCGGGCAGAAGATAACCTATGTAACGGACGTGCTGGGCAGCCCCGATAACAAGGAAAAGATTGTCGAACTCGCGAAATTCTCCGACCATCTTTTTGTTGAGGCTGCATTTCTTCAAAAAGATCAGGCCATCGCGAAAAGAAAATTTCACCTTACGGCACAGGAGGCGGGACTAATCGGGAGGAAGGCCGGTGTGAAACAACTGCATCCGTTTCACTTTTCGCCCCGATACCAGGGTCTGGGAGAAGAACTGGAGAAAGAAGCCCTGAAGGCGTTTATGCATGGGAAATGAACGTCGAATGGAAAAGATCAACGTTCATCTTTCAAATCGCCCCGATCAATCTTGAAATCACAATGCGCTGAACTTCGGATGTACCTTCCCCGATTTCCAGGAGTTTCTGATCCCGGTAAAACCGTTCCACGTCATACTCTTTCATGAGCCCGTAGCCGCCGTGAAGCTGGACCGCATGGTTGGCGCAGCGGTACATGACTTCGGAGCAGTTCAGCTTGGCCATGGCCGCTTCTTTCGAGAAGGGCTCGTGATTGTCGCGCAACCAGCAGGCCTTGTAGAGGAGCAGACGGGCACACTCGATCTCCAGTGCCATGTCCGCCAGCTTGAAGGCGTTGACCTGAAAATTCGCAATGGGCTTCCCGAACTGCACCCGCTCTTTGCTGTATTTCATGGCCAGCTCAAAACACCCTTGAGCCCCTCCAAGCCCCATGGCCCCGATGGAGAGCCGCCCGCCGTCGAGGGTCTGCATCATCTGATGGAAGCCGTTTCCCCTCGGTCCCAGCATGTTTTCTTTGGGAACGCGGCAGTCATCTAAATAGAGTTCACTCGTGTTGGAAGCACGCCACATCAACTTCCCGTGCATCTCACGGGCCTCGAACCCCGGGGTACCATTCTCCACCAGAACGCAGGAAAGCTCGGGCCGGCCATCATCCCTGGTCCCCGTTCGGCACAGGGCGGTGACGCCCGCACTTATGTCCGTTGAGGCATTGGTGATAAAAATCTTGCTTCCGTTCAATATCCATTCCTCACCCTCCTGAACGGCCGTGGTCTTGGAATTGCTGGCGTCTGAACCGGCATTGGGTTCCGTAAGGCCAAACCCCCAAAGCGCCTCTCCACTGCAGAGCTTGGGAAGATATTTTCGTTTCTGTTCCTCATTTCCAAAGTAATACAGGGGGCCGATTCCGAGGGAATTGCCTGCAGCCACCGTCGCGGCATGGGATCCGTCAACACGTGCGATTTCTTCCGTGGCTATGATATACGAGATGTAGTCCATACCCTGGCCGCCGTATTCTTCCGAAACAAACATGCCGAAGAGACCCAGTTCGGCCATCTTCCGCATGGTCTCATAAGAGAATTCTTCGTTCTCATCCAGCTCTTGGGCCACCGGTTTGATTTCCTTTTCAGCAAACTGGCGCACGGAATTTCGCAGGATCTCCTGCTCCATGGAAAGGCTAAAATCCATAATAAATCTCCCAATATTTCAGTTACAAAATGTTCAAAGGAAAATGAGAACCAAAAAATGTTTGATCTCATCAAACATGTCCACTTTATAGGTTTCTAGCAGTTTCTTGTCAATGAGAAAAGGCAACCCCTGATCCACCATCAAGGTATCATTCCCGCCGTCGGCG
>CAYOIU010000507.1:0-2430 GCA_964404085.1 uncultured Desulfobacteraceae bacterium
TACCTCATTGGAGGACCCAACGATCTTTACATTGTTGCGACAACGACATACCGAGAAATTACCGATCCGGGCCTGATCACCATCCCCCTCTTTCTCCTGATGGGAAATCTGCTCATTCACTCCGGGATTTCCGATCGCTTGTTCACCGCTTTAAATCATTGGCTGTCCGGTCTGAGAGGGGGCCTGGCCATTGTGTCCGTCGGGGTGTGTGTTGCCCTGGCCATGTGCGGCGGATTCGGCCCGGGCATCCTCACCATGGGGCTCATTGCCGTTCCGGCGATGCTGAAACACGGTTACAACAAATCCCTGGCTCTGGGCAGTGTGATGGCAGGCGGCGTTTTGGGAGAGATTATTCCACCCAGCATTATCATGATCATTTTCGCCTACATATCTCGAATTTCCATTGGAAAGATTTTTTTCGGAGGTGCCATCCCCGGATTTATTACTGCCGGCCTCTATGTTGCTTACATCGTTACGCGATGCTACCTGCAGCCTGACCTGGCGCCAAAGGCCAAAGAGGATGTCACGTGGAAAATCCGGTGGGGAACCCTAAAAGATATTGTCTTGCCGTCCCTGCTTGTTGTTCTTGTTCTGGGATCCATTTTCCTGGGGATTGCCACGCCCACGGAGGCGGCCGGCGTCGGTGCCTTCGGATCTTTCCTGATCTGCGTCATCTATGGCAGGCTGACATGGAAAGTCATCACAGAGTCCTGTCTGGAAACCATGAAAATAAGTGGAATGGCACTCTGGATTTTGGTTGCGGCCACGCTGTTCGGAGTGGTTTACACTGTAGCGGGTGCACAGGACATGGTCATGGGAATCGTCCAGGGTCTCCATGTCAGCCGGTGGTTCATTTTGCTTACCATGCAGCTCATCCTGCTCATCTTCGGTATGTTCATGGATGATTACGCCGTATTGACCATCTGCGCTCCGATTTTCATTCCCATTGCTGTGTTTTTGGGTTTCGATCCCACATGGTTTGCCATCATCTTTATTCTCAACATGCAGGTTGCCTATCTTTCTCCTCCATTCGGCTGGGCCCTGATTCTCATGAAGGGTGTCGCCCCACCGGAGGTGCATACAAAGGATATCTGGAAAGCGGTCCCACCCTTTGTGGCCATACAGTTGATTGTCCTGCTATTGACGATGCTTTTTCCACAGCTCGCCCTCTGGCTTCCCAGGAAAATGTTGTAGCCATATGCGTTTTCATAATTATCTTGGACGCAGGCAAACGAAGGGGAAAACCAGGGTTGAGGAATTACGAATATAGAGGAAGCACACAAAGGATAAGTTGACGCTCTGTGTGGCTGACGGGAGAATGTTGTGATGACAGGAAGGACATTTTTGGAAGGTAAGAAAATTTTCATCGTGGATGATGAGCCTGATATCCTGGACACGGTGGAAGAGCTGCTGCATATGTGCCATATCACAAAGGCACTGACTTTTGAGCAGGCTAAAACACTCCTGGAAACCGAGTCGTTTGACATCGTCATTTTAGATATCATGGGCGTTCGGGGCTACGATCTGCTGGAATTTGCCAACACAAAAGATGGATTGACCGTGATGTTGACGGCCAATGCCATGAGCCCGGAAAATGTGGAGAGGTCTCAGAAGGGAGGCGCCGCCTTCTTTATTCCGAAGGAGAAGGTATCCGACATAGCAGTTTACCTAAATGACATACTGGAAGCGCACGAAAAGGGGCAGAGCACATGGTCCAGATGGTTCAACAGGATGGCCGATTATTTTGAAGAGAAGTTCGGCCCGGACTGGCAGAAAAAACATGGTACAGCCGTCAGATAACGTCCTGCCATGAGACTCCATCTGTTAGAACATGATCCATTTGACTATTCACGGACCAACATTACCCTGTGGACGGACAGGAAGGGACATCGGCTCCGCCAGAGCTATGTTTGCAACGGGGATGAATTGCCGGCTTTGGAGGAGCTGGACTGGTTGATGGTCATGGGTGGTTCTGAACATGTCTGGGAAGAAAAGACCAATCCTTGGTTGTCCTCGGAAAAGTCATTTATCAAAAGGGTCATTGAGGAGGGAAAGATCGTTCTGGGGGTTTGTTTCGGCGCGCAACTTATAGCCGAGGTCCTGGGCGCGGAAGTCTTTCCAAATAGGCACAAGGAAATCGGATGGTATGAGGTTGCTTTGACGCGGGAAGGGAGAGAGTCTTTCCTTTTCCGGAGCGTTCCGGACACATTTGTTACCTTTCACTGGCACAGCGACCACTTTCTACTTCCTGCCGCCTGCTCAAGGCTGGCCGAGACCGATGGCGTAGCGCTCCCGATTCCGTCCCCGGTTGACAAGCGCCATGCTGCGCGGATGAGCAATGAGACCGTTTCCCGCAGCGATGGCTGCTCTCCACGATTTAAACGCTCTCTCAAGCCGGAGGTCAGCTCGAACGAAAGGCGAAGAAGGTCT
>CAYOIU010000508.1:0-2428 GCA_964404085.1 uncultured Desulfobacteraceae bacterium
GGAGATGTCCCGTTGTCCAATGTGCATGACTCCCTGGATGTAATTGACCAAATGATGGATCTGCCTTTCCAGGATAGGCTCGAAATCCGCCTGCATCTCGCGCCCTGCCACCTGTACGTAGATACCCAAAGGAAGTTTGTCGCCCTTTTTCGCGTCTTTTACGTTCGGGCCTATGACGATGACCTTGCCGTCTTCGATCTGATTCATGTCCGCCGTCTTGCAGAGCTCGGTGCACTGGGTCTTTCCACCCCCCATCTCGATGAAGAGATCATCTTTGCGGACACGCTCCCCTTCAAAGGCCGGACCATAGGCCATGGGGATATCTATATTTGAAACCGTGACCTTGAGGCCACGCACCTCAATGGATTTGGCCGTCATCTGATCATGGGACACATTTGCCACCACGTGCTCATAGGTACACACCCCGGTGGGCAGGACCTCCGGGATGTCCGTGTCCGCTATGGTGGGGAAACCCCAGTTGATAGCGCCTGCCGCATTGGCGGCCCACTCCGCATTGACATCGCCCAGGGCGTTGACGAATGCGAAGATACGGTCCTTCTGGTATTTGAGCTGTTTCTTGAAATCGCCGGGTTGGATGCCGCCAAAGGACATGCCCGCGCGGTTTGCAAATCCAAGGGCGAACACGGCCGCGGAAATATCCGGTCCGAAGGAGACCAGCCTCGTGTTCCATCCGATCTGGACGTCCGCTTCCAGCAGCTGCTCGGTAAAGGTAGTGCCGCTCTGGTTCGCGGCCATAAACACGTACAGATTCTTCTGCTGGTATTCTTCCGCGATCTTCTTGGCCATCTCCGGATTGGAGGCGGCACCCACGATAGCCGCAAAGCCGGGAGCCGTGCCGTCGACAAATTCCACCCCACGTTTTCTCATGATGGCGTCGTCTGCCGCGCCAAGCCAGATCTTGCCGCTATCCACATCCGGGTCTTCGACCTCCGGCTGATAGAAATCGGGATCATCCACATACCGGATGGCCTCCACGATCTCCTCGGCAAACAGCGCTGCCATGCCTGCATCCAATAACGGTCCAAGGTAGGGCAAATGATAGTCCTTCTTGATATGGGGCGGCAGGAGCTTCCGGCAAAAGTCCATAACTTCCCTGGCAGAATCCAGGTCCGTCACCTTGATGCCCGTCAAAGAATAAATAATGGGCAGGTAATAGGCCGTATTGGGAAATTCCAGTTTCTGGCTCCCCCCGTGGGCCTCCAGGGCTCGCTTGTATATTCCTTCTGCCTTGGAAACAATATTGTAGCCACCCTGAATGGCCGCAAATGCTACTAATTTTGACATCTTTTTTTTCCTCCCTTCTTAAGAGGCTTTGTGTTTGTTTTTTAACCCTTAAGCGGCTTCCATTTCACGGCGTGACGCCATATCAAAAAGGACCCTATCCCTGGCCTTATCAATACCAAGGGCCTTCCTTTTCTTATCAATATGGGCGATCATCTTGCGGGCATGTTCCACTGCGTCTGCCTCAAAATCCCACATGCCCCCGTAGATATCTTCCAGTTCCTTGTAGAGGTAGTTTTGGAACACCGGAGATCCCGTGACGGGCAAAGAGGCCCCGCCAAAAACCGTATAGACGCCCGAGGCCACAAAGTAATGCCCGATACTGATGGCCTTTTCACTCATCCACTCGGGTGCTGACCCGGCGGCGGGAAGATCGCTAATGTCATTTCCCAGCCCCCCTGCCTTGACCACCTCGGTGGCCGCCATGAGAATCCGGCTGTTATCCACACAAGAACCCATGTGTAGCACCGGCGGGATGCCGACGGTCTCGCAGACCTCGGCAAGCCCCGGACCACAATAGACCTTGGCCGATTCAGGTGTCATAAGCCCCACCTTGGCGGCCGCTATTGCGCTGCACCCCGTGGTCAATACGATAACGTCATGTTTGATGAGTTCCTTTATGACGGTAATGTGCTCGTCATCATGCTTGGTCCGTGCATTGTTGCACCCCACCACACCACCGATACCGCGGATACGTCCATTGATGATATTATCGTTCAAGGGGGTATAGGAGCCCCTAAAGGTCCCGCCCAGGTGGTAGTTGATGGCCTCGTAACTGAAACCTGCTATCAACTCGGAGGCGTTATCCGGGATGATGACTTCTTTTTCCCGTTTGGGGAAATTTTCTATAGAGAGTTTCACGATTCTTTTGGCATCCTCGAAGGCCGTGTGCTCGTCGAATTCGATATGCACCGTATCACCCGAGGCGATCTTTGCCTTGGGATTGGTGGTGACGATCTTGGTATGAAAGCACTGGGCCACGCTGGCGATATTTTCCATGATGCATTGGAGATCCACCACCATGGCGTCCACCGCGCCGGTCACAATGGCAAGTTCCTGCTGCAGGAAATTTCCTGCCAGAGGCACGCCGTGCCGCATGAGAATCTCGTTGGCCGTACAACAGATG
>CAYOIU010000509.1:0-2419 GCA_964404085.1 uncultured Desulfobacteraceae bacterium
AGGCTATTGAGAATGTGGAAAAATATCAGAAAGAGCGTCCATAAGGCACCGCCCCTCTCGCTGATTCACAAGGAGCAGGATATCTGGCTCAGGACACTCAGGGACTACTTTACCAGCGACGTGTCGGAAATCCTGGTGGATGACAGGGAGACCTATGCAAAAATCAAGGACTACATGAAAATCATCTCTCCGAGATACCAGCGCCGCGTCAAGCTCTACAAGGAAAAGCGGCCCATCTTTGAAAAAGATCAGATTGAACGTGAGATCGAAAGGATTTACAGCAATGTTGTCTCTTTGAAGTCAGGAGGGTCGCTTGTGATAGATCCCACTGAGGCCCTGATTTCCATCGATGTCAATTCCGGCCGTGGCAGAGGGGGCAAGGACGTAGAAGGGACCGCCTTTAAGACGAACATGGAAGCCGCCTCTGAGATCGCCCGACAGCTCCGTCTGAGGGACATGGGAGGCCTTATCGTTATCGATTTCATAGATATGAGAGACAAGAAACACATCAGAGAGATTGAAAGGGTCCTCAGGGAGGAAAGCAAAAAGGACCGCGCCAAAATGGATATGGCGCACATCTCAAAATTCGGTCTTTTGGAACTGTCCCGGCAACGTCTCCGTCCGTCACTGGAGTCTCGAAGCTACCAGACCTGCGAGCATTGCCAGGGCAGGGGACTGGTTCTCTCCGTGGAAGCACGATCGCTCTCGGTTTTGCGGCGTATCTGGATGGGGCTGGCTAAGGAGGGAATCACCCAGGTCAAGGGGTTTCTTCCCCTTGAGGTGGCCACGTATCTCCAGAACAGAAAAAGAAAGGAGATCGCGGAACTTGAAAGCCGCTACAAGGTTTCCATCCTCCTGGAAGGTAATCCCGCCATCACGCCTGGCGGTGGAAAGCTGGAGTTCCTGGAAACCAATAACGGGTCGGAAAGATGATTGCATCTCTCGACTGACCCTTTAGCGACGCATGTTTAATCACATCATCTACTTTATTGTCGTCCTCCTGATTTTCAGCGTCAGCTATTCCGGAAAGGCACCGGAGTATCCTCTCCCTCTGACGCTGGTCGCGATCGGTCTCGGCTGGGCCGGTTTTGCCCTTTACTGCAGAAAGGTGTTTAGAGGGATCAGCAACCAATTCAGGGAACAAGGACTCGGGGACGGCCGGGTTACCGCCCTTTACCAGCAGGTCCAGGTGAGGCTCTCGGTCCTGGCCATTTTTTTGTTTGGACTGTTCACCTTTTTTCTCAATCTCAAGTACTGGATCCAGGTCATTCCAGGCTTCAAATCCCTGACGGTTCTCCAGGGACTGCTGGCTCTGGCCCTCTATCTGCTTTTCCTGTGCACCATCTGGTGGTATGCCGCGCCCACGTACCGTGAGCTGTTCTCCATCAGCATCAAAAGAAAATCGTACATCTTTTCCAACGCCAGGCTCAACATTCCCATCCTTTTCCCCTGGGCATGTCTGTCCTTGATCTATGACCTCGTGGCCATGAGCCCCTGGGGACAACCCTCCGGGTTTTTCAATACCTTGGAGGGTCAGCTCCTGTTTTTCTCCATTTTCCTTGTCCTGCTCATGATCCTCCTGCCCGTATTTATTCAATCGTGGTGGGGCTGCAGGCCATTGGATGACTCCGACAAATCCCGGCAGCTCACGACATTCCTCCGGGAGAATAAATTCAAATACCGGCATCTCCTGAGATGGCCCCTGTTTGAAGGGAGGATGATGACCGCCGGCATCATGGGAATCATGCCCCGGTTCCGCTACATTCTGGTTACGGATTCGCTCCTTGAAATTCTCTCCATTGACGAACTGAAGGCCGTATTGGCCCATGAAATGGGTCACGCCAAATACAGGCATCTCCTTTTCTATGTCCTCTTCCTCATGGGCTATCTTGTCCTGACCTTCGGCCTCTTTGATATCTATTATTGGTTTCTGGCCTCCAGACCCTTTTTTTCCGGATTCCTCTCCTCGGGCCACGAAGACGGGAACAGCCTCATGTACATGATCCTTTCACTTCCCATGCTCCTCAGCCTGGTGATCTACTTCAGGTACGTGATGGGATTCTTTATGCGAAACTTCGAGCGCCAGGCCGATCTCTATTCGGCAAGAGTTATGGGTACCCCGGAACACACGATCCGCTCGCTCGAAAAAATTGCCATGCTCAGCGGCAAGAGCCGAAATGTGCCAAGCTGGCACC
This sequence comes from uncultured Desulfobacteraceae bacterium, assembly GCA_964404085.1. Taxonomy (GTDB): domain Bacteria; phylum Desulfobacterota; class DSM-4660; order Desulfatiglandales; family Desulfatiglandaceae; genus CAYUCJ01. The sequence continues at coordinate 2,196 of CAYOIU010000509.1, forward strand.
ACTTCAGTATCCGGGAACGGGTGGATTGCCTGACGCGGTTTTTCAGAGACCCGACCCTCTTGAAGAGACACAACCGGTTCGTTGTCACATGTTTTGCATCCTTTGTTGTGTTGATCGTCTTCTTAGGATACCTCCTGAATTTCAGCCCCCTCACAGAGCATATGACCTATGCCGCCCTGGAAAATGTCCTCCAGGAACAGCTGAGTGTCAACCCCGCGGATCTG
>CAYOIU010000510.1:0-2418 GCA_964404085.1 uncultured Desulfobacteraceae bacterium
TATTTGACCGGCACAAAGATCAAACCTTACGAACGATTTATGGCGCTGGTCCTGAATTCAAACACCGGAGAAGCTACCTTCATCCTGCCCAGTCTCGAAAGATCGGTGAACACCGATAAGACCCTTGCGGAAGTTTTTTATGGGGATCATGAGGATCCCTTCAGCAAGCTGATGGAGGTGCTCAAAACCTTCATGGTCCTGGGAGTTGAAAAGGATTGGCTCTCCTTTACTCTAGCTGTAAAGATCGGGGATTTGTTCGATGGCCGGTTTGTCGACGTAAGTCCACCCCTCCGGGATTTACGATTGTGTAAGGATTCCCGTGAAGTTGACAACATCAAGACTGCCGCAGCTTTCAACGATCAAATCTATGGGAAAATTCGGGAACAGCTCCATCCGGGCCTGACAGAAAAGGAAATCGCATTTCTTGTCCTGCAATGTATGTCATCGAAGCCTGGAGTTTCAATGGATTCCCCTGTCATTCAAGTGCTGGGAGGACGGAATTCTGCAAACCCGCATGGCTCGTCAGGAGATAGAACGATAGAAAAAGGTGACCCCGTGACGATCGATTTCGGGGTCAATTTTGCTCATTACTGGTCGGATACGACGAGGACATTTTTTGCTGGAAATCCGGAGCCGCAGTTTGAAACCATTTACAGAACCGTGTTGGAGGCTCAAAAAAGAGCCATTGAACAGGTTCGTCCGGGTGTCCCGATGCGTGAAATTGATCTCACCGCACGGAAGGTCATAGAAGAAGCCGGATACGGCGCGTCTTTTATTCATCGAACAGGGCATGGCATAGGGCTTGATATCCATGAAATGCCTTCGGTCCACAATCGGAATGGGTCGCGTCTGCAAGAGGGGATGGTCATCACGGTGGAGCCTGGGATATACCTGCCGGGGTTGGGTGGCGTGCGCATAGAAGATGATGTCGTGGTGACTAAAGAAGGCTGTGTTGTGCTGACCCATTTTCCCAAAAAATATGAAGACATGATTGTTGGGAACTAACCCATGTCATTTGCGAGATGCTGAAGAAATACAGTACGGAAAGGCTTAACATGTCTCGTTTCACAATCCTGGGGAAGAAAGAAATAGAAAAGATTCATCAGGGAAGTATGCATGTGCTCAAGAACTTGGGGGTCAAAATAGACGACCTTGAAATGAAAGAAAGATTGCATGGCCGGGGGTGTACCATCAATGGATTGAGAGTGGAATTCTCAGGGGATTTAATTGAAGAAATGCTCAATGGAGTCAAGAAAGAAATTGCCTTCAGGGATCGATCCGGCAGCACAAAAATAGCAAAACCGGGAAAGGTGTTAACCCATTCTTCAGGTGGAATACCGTTTATTATTGATCCCAAAACAGGTCTGAAAAGAGATGCGACGATTGAGGATGCCGTCAATGCCACAAGGCTGATGAATAAACTTGACCATCTGGACATGCCGTGCGCGCTTCTGTATCCAGCGGATGTTCCACCCCAAATAAGCCAGGTCAGACAGTGTGAACTGCTCCTGAGGTATTCGGGGAAACCGGTTACGGGGCCTGGGGTGTCATCGCCCGGGGAGGCAAAATATATTGTTGAACTTTTTCGAGCAGTCAGCACCTCAGGCGTTTCTTTGTCAGAGAACCCTATCGGTGATATGGGGATTTCTCCCCAAAGCCCCTTGTATTTCCCTCAGAAAATCGTAGACACCATGAAAATTATTGTTTCTGCAGGAATTCCAACGGTAATGTTGGCAGCTCCTGTCGTCGGTATCTCGGCGCCGATGACCATTGCCGGGGGGCTGGTGCAAATGAACGCATCCATGCTGGCGTTCGCCTCAATGGCACACCTGATAAACCCTGACACGCCACTTATCTATGGGGCCCGGTTGGCCTTTGCCAACATGGTGACAGGCAGCTCGATCTGGGGACTGCCGGATACCGGCATGGCAAGCGCATGCGCGGTGCAGATGGCTGATTATTACGGGTTTTTGTCGGATGTGTACGGGTTTTCTACAACAGCCTGTACATCCGATATCCAGGCCGGATATGAGAAGAGCATGAACGGGATTCTGCCTCTCTTGGCCGGGGCGAATATCCTTTCAGGTTTCGGCGGGCTTTCCAGTTTACTGGTGGCCTCTTATGAGCAGCTTGTCATCGACAATGAGATCGCTTCGGCCTTGAAAAGAATTGCAAAAGGCGTGACAGTTGACAGTGACACCCTGGCACTGGATGTGATTGCAGATGTGGTCGGCGGTGGAAACTATCTGGAGCAGGACCATACTGTGAGGCACTTGAGATGCGGTGAGATCTTTGTTCCAGAAATTGGTTTTGACGGCTTATGGAATGAATGGGAAAGTGGGGGACAAAAAACCATGAGAGAAAATGCAAGGGAGTATGCCCTTACCATGCTGGAACAGGATGATTTCGAACCCCTGC
>CAYOIU010000511.1:0-2415 GCA_964404085.1 uncultured Desulfobacteraceae bacterium
GCCATGTCAGAGGAAGAGACCCTGAAAGCCATTCAGTATGGCTTTGACCTGGCGGAGCAATCAGGCGCAGACATCCTGGGCATCGGGGAAATGGGAATCGGCAACACCTCCTCCGCATCAGCAATCTACAGCTTAATGCTGGGGCTCGATGCCGAAACGACCGTCGGGGCTGGAACAGGATCTGCAGGGGAATTCCTGGAACGGAAGATAGAGGCGGTCCAAAAAGGTATAGACTTCCACAGGGAAGAAGTGGGAAATGACCCCTTCAGGATTCTTTCCCGCGTGGGAGGGTACGAGATCGCCGGGATGACCGGCATGATACTGGGCGGAGCATCCAACAGGATCCCTGCGGCAATAGATGGCTTTATAGCATCTGCCGCCGCCCTAATCGCCATGAGGCTTGAAAAGAACACCAGGGATTATCTCTTCTTCTCCCACGTTTCGGCGGAAAAGTTCCACCGAGATTTCCTTGTGAAAGAAGGCATACGGCCGATTCTCTCCCTGGACATGAGACTGGGGGAAGGCACGGGCGCCGTACTTGCTCTCCAGATTATCAAGCATGCGATGGTATGCTATTCGGAGATGGCCACCTTCAGCTCCGCGGGAGTCTCGAACAAGGAGTAAACCCCATGTTTGGACCTTTTGTTACGGCCTTCAGAACCCTTACCATTCTGCCGGTACCGGGAAAAGAGACGGAGGAGTTTCCCCGCTCCATCATGGGCTTCCCCCTTGTGGGTCTTTTCCTGGGTGGAATAGTCTGGGCGTTTTACCTCGCCACGCAGTCGTGGGCGGCCCGGATAATCCCACTCTTCGTCCTGCTTGCCCTTGGCACGGAATCGTTTTTGACAGGCGCCCTGCACCTGGATGGCCTGGGGGATTGCGCCGATGCCTTTCCGGGCAAGAAAGACCGGCAGCGGGCCCTCGAAATCCTCAAAGATTCAAGGATGGGGACCTTCGGCGTCTGTGTGATTGTGTTCGATCTCTTGTTCAAATTCGTGCTCTGGAGGTTCTGGTTTGAACACGCAACCATTAGTATCGTTGTCATCAGCCTGGTCCTTTCCAGGACTATGCAGGGGTGCCTGCTTGTCACCATGCCCAACGCGCGGAAAGAGGGCATCGCTTCAGCTTTTGCGGGCAATCATCTACACCGGCACAAGCTCCTGGCTGTCATCATTCTGGTTGTTGTGAGCGCCTTAACCGCCCTCTTCTCGCCAACTTGGGTCACAGGTGCCCTTCTGTTGATGTCGGCGGGTTTTGTCACCCTCCTGTGGGCCCTCTATTGCAGGAAAAAGATAGGCGGGATTACCGGAGATTGCCTGGGAGCCCTGAACGAACTGGTGGAGATAACCGTCCTTATTACTACCGCACTGTTAAGCTCGATCTTCTGATTTTAGTTGGTTTTTCACCGCCCGCTTGCCCCGTTTCGCGGGGCTTCACTCGAGACCCAGAGTTCGGAGAGGAAAACCTATTTCTTTTCTGCTGAGAGGGCAGAAAAGAAATAATCTCGATCCCGACTTCATCGTCATGGTAAAAAATGACTAAATGTCTCGTATTCAGCGCTGATTCCCCACAATGGCTAAAGGCTTGCGTTTATTGCTTCCCGTCCACGCAACGGGAATCAATAAGCATTCAATCTCTGCACTCTTTGCGCCTTTGCGGTGATAAGGCCTTTTTCTAATACGTACAGCAACAGCCCAACCGAACAGGTGAAAATTTTTGTTGACTTTGTGGGCCACATTTGAATAGTAAATGTAAAGTTCAGGTGCTCGTGAAGCTTAAAAGGGAACCCCGTGAAAGTCGGGGACGGGCCCGCCGCTGTGACCCTTCCCTTTTCATTATGAAAAAGGGAACCTTTCGGCAACTCGCGCCACTGTCTGAGTCAGTTCATATTTTGCAGCCAATAGTTCATAGTTTTTTTCACTTCTATGAGCTGAGAGCTATGAACTGAAAGATGGGAAGGCCGCCGGGAAGGAAGGGAAGTCAGAAGACCTGCCTGAACAGTGAAGGAACTCCTCGCGGACAGGAGGCAACTGTTGGATCTTGAGGGTAAAAAAGGGACATCCCCGGATCGAAACTCGGTCCGGGGATTTTTTTGTCTCCGGGCACTAAAACCTAATTGAAAGGAGACAAGCGGATGAATGACAGCAGGGTAACAACATGGATTGGGTTGGCGGGGGTGTTTTTCTGTTTTCTCATAATCCCCTTTTCGGGGTATGCGGCGGATAAGCAGCCTGCGGACAATGAAGAAGTCCTCATGGAAGAGGTGGTGGTGACGGGCACCAGGACCCAGGAGGAAGTGCGCAAGGTCCCGGCGAATGTGACAGTCATCAATGAAGAAGATATCAGAAATTCCAATGGAAGGAATGTGACGGATCTCCTGCGGACGGAAGAAGGCCTTTCCGTAAGGGATTACTA
>CAYOIU010000512.1:0-2396 GCA_964404085.1 uncultured Desulfobacteraceae bacterium
GTCGGAGTAAGGTGCCAAGTGCACTATGAGAAAGTGTCCGAAAAAGACCCTCAGGTCTCCTCCTGAGTTGCGGTGAATGAGGCGACTTCGTTGGAAGTCATCAATAAATTGGAGATAGGCGGGTTATCTCGATATGTTTTTAATGTTCTATCATTTTCTGATGACGTTGCTTGTCCTGGTCTTCATTCCGCTTGTCTTTTTTTTCAACGGGGAGCGGATGAGGGCGAGGCTGGCACTGGATCTGCCGGATGAAATTCCTTCCCATCCGCCCATCTGGGTCCATGCCTTGTCGGTGGGGGAGGTGATATCGGCCGTGCCACTGGTAGATGGTCTCAGGCAAAGATTTCCCGGACAGAAAATTGTCCTTTCCGTGACAACCCGACAGGGCATGGTGCTTGCGCAATCTGAACTGAAAGGCCGGGTTGAGACCCTTTTCACCATGCCCTTGGATTTCTGGTGGTCCATAGACAGGGTGGTCAAGCGTATTCGTCCCGCCCTATTTGTCCTCGTAGAAACGGATATCTGGCCGGCTCTGTTGAATCACCTCAAGAGACAGGGGATTAAGTGCATTCTGGTCAACGGACGGGTTTCGCCTACTGCCCGTAGAAACTACGGCCTACTCCCTTCCTTTGTGAAGAGGCTATTCGAGCCTTTTGAGAGATGTATGATGCAGACTGATCTGGATCGAAACCGTCTCCTGGACCTTGGCCTCGATGGTGAGAAAATTCAGACATCAGGAAACATCAAATTCGATCGTCCCTGGCGACCGATGGGTGAATCGGAGCGGCAAACGTGGTTGGATGAGCTCAAACTTGGAGCTAAAAATGTCCTGTTGGTCGCAGGGAGTACCCATCCCGGTGAAGAAAAAATCGTCCTTGAAGCCTTCGGCAGACTGCACCATGATTTCAATGAATTGCGTCTGGTGATTGCGCCAAGAAAGATTGAACGTGCCGGTGAAATCAAGAGGATCGCCGAGGCGTGCGGCTTCACGAGTGTGCTCAGGACGGGTGTGGCAGATGATTTCGTGTCCTATCAAGTTCTCATACTCGATACGCTGGGGGAACTTGCCCGCCTGTATGGCCTTGCAAGGGTCAGTTTCGTTGGTGGCAGTCTGCTTTCTTTTGGGGGGCACAACCTATTGGAACCTGCCTCCTTTGGCTGTCCGGTCTTTTTTGGACCCCACACCGAAAACTTTGTGCAAATGGCCGAAGATCTGGCGCAATCAGGCGGGGGGAAGAGAGTTCATAACGCAACGGAGCTCTTTGAAATGATCAGGGCTCTCATGGTAAATCCCGAACTGGCCCAGGAAATGGGGGATAACGCTGAGAGATTTGTGCTGAAAAACAGGGGCGCGATTGAACGTGTCATGAGACAAATTGGTCACCTGCTGCCCTCTTTCTGAAACGCATTATGGCGTCCCTATTATCAACTGTCATGAAGAAAACAAGCCGGCGTAGGATGAAAAAAAGGGGATATGATTGGTCACGAATTCACCGTGACGATGAGGGAGGGCTTTTCAGGTTTTTTTTGAAACTTCTTTCCGTCCTCTACGGTGTTGGGGTAAGAACACGCCTTGGGGGATACAGGCGCAGGTTTTTCAAACATCACACGCTCCCGGTTTTCGTTGTCAGCGTAGGGAATATTACTTCGGGCGGCACCGGGAAGACTCCAGCCGTACAGATGCTGGCCAGATGGGCACTGGACCGGGGGTACCGACCTGCAGTTCTTTCAAGAGGATACGGGGGACACTTCAAAGGCCGGGTACTTGAAGTTTCAGACCGCAGGGAGATCAAGTCTTCACCGGAAAAGAGCGGCGATGAACCCTATCTGTTGGCCCGGAGCCTGACGGGTATACCGGTGATCGTCTCAAAGAACCGGTACGATGGCGGCATCCGAGCCATTGAGAAACTTTCCTCCGATTTTTTGATCCTCGATGACGGCTTTCAACACCTGGAACTTCAACGGGACCTGAATATTGTCCTCGTGGATGCGTCGAACCCATTCGGCAACGGTGGCCTCTTGCCCAGGGGACCTCTTAGGGAACCCCTCAAAGAATTGAAAAGGGCCGATTGCTGTATCCTGACCCACAGCACGGGAGGCACAGAGGTACCGGGTTCGAGGCGGCCGAAAATCGCCCAATTGCCGGATGTTCCCATTTTCCGGAGCGATCATGTACCGGTTGAGGTGGTTTTTCCTGAAAGCGGCGAGCGATTTGAGGCCGGCATGCTTGATGGGAAGCGGGTCGTCGCTTTTGCAGGAATAGCCTACCCGGAGTATTTCAAGAAGACCCTGGAGAGCCTTGGCGCGGAAATCGTGTATTTCGAGGTCTTTGGAGATCACCATCGCTATCGGACTCAGGAAATTCACGCTCTGGTCATCAAGAAAGAAACGCTGAA
>CAYOIU010000513.1:0-2381 GCA_964404085.1 uncultured Desulfobacteraceae bacterium
GGCTAAGGCAGCGGTCTGCAAAACCGTTATTCACCGGTTCGAATCCGGTTGCCGCCTCCATTCACTGATGGGTGAGCAAATGATGCTCACCCATTCTTCTTTGTACCCTGAATCTCCAATAAAGTTTTCCCGCTTTTGGGAAAGAGTACCTCACCCGAATTGCAGATCGATAGCCGATCTAACGCAGATAGGAGGCGCCGTTTACGTCGATGATGCAACCCGTAAGAAAATCGGTGCCTTCGCCGGCAAGAAAAATTACGGTCCGTGCGACTTCTTCGGGACGCGCCACGCGGTTCAGGGGACTTTGGGCGCGGATTCCGTCTCCATCGGGACCGGCGAGCATGGAAGTGGTCATGTCGGTCTCAACGAATCCCGGTGCAACCGCGTACACAAAGATGTTGTGAGGGGCCAACGCCTGTGCCATGGATTGACTGAAGGCATTGAGTGCGCCCTTACTCGCTCCATAGGCCGGGGCATCAGGCTCGCCTCGGAAAGCACCTCGTGAGGTGATGTTGATGATCTTTCCGCCGCCGCTTTTCATCATGTGACGGGCCACGAGAAAAGAAAGGTGGACCGGTCCAAGCAGGTTGGTGGACAGGGTCTTATCCCAACTTCTCTGCCAGTCCTCAAAAGTGGTTGTTGCTGGAGGATGAAATCCATAAACGCCTGCATTGTTGACCAGGATATCGATTTTTCCCATTTCCTGAAGGGTCTTTTCTGCCAAGTGCTCCACCTCTGAAGTGTTCGATAAATCGGCCTGCACGAGAACATGCGATTTGCCGGGGAGGCTGGCGAGTGTCTGCTCCGCGATCTTCTGGCTCTCATGATAATGGACCGCAATGCATGCACCGCGGGCTGCAAACCGCTGGGCAATCTCCCGACCTATGCCGCGTGATGCCCCGGTCACCATCACCACTTTCCCTTCAAACTCCGTGCTTTCCATCTAAGCCATCCTTTCCTCACAGGTTCAGCATCCACGAATAGGGGTCAATGGATGTTTTTCACAAAGCGTTTGAGTGCCTCTTCATCCTCCAGTGCCGCAACCAGGCGTTCCAATTCATCCCTGGTATTGTAGGGGGCAATGCCCACACGAATCAGTCCGCCCCGATCCAAAAGCCCCAGTCGTTCGACGAGCCGGATGGCGTAAAAATGTCCTCCCCAGACAAAGATTCCGAGGCTTCCCAGGTATCTGGCCACCTGGTCTGCACTGTAACCATCGTAGGTGAAAGACACCGTGGAAGTCCTGGGATATCCCGCCGGAGGGCCGTAAAGGGTCGCCTTGGGAACTTGGCTTGTAACAGCCTGAACCAGGTATTCCGTCAGTGTTCGTTCGTATTCTTCAATAACCAGGAGTCCGGCCAGGATCTGATTTCTTCGGGAGTCTCTTAATCGGTCGGTTTGACCCACGGAATTTGGTCCGAACCGAAGGCCTATGTCAGCGATAAATTCCACTGCCGCCGCCGCACCGGCAATCCCCTCGTGATGAAGGGTTCCGGTTTCCATCACAAAGGGAGGGTACTGTTGTTGCGTTCGCAGATTCAAGGGACGCAGTCTTTCAAGGACCTCTTTTTTTGCATAGAGTATACCGATGTGAGGTCCAAAAAATTTGTACGCGGAACACAAAAGGAAATCCGTATCCAGTTCCCTCACATCGATGGGGCCATGGGCGGCGTAGTGAACGGCATCCACTACCGTGTAGGCCCCGGCATCGTGAGACATGTCGATGATTTCCCGGACATCGCTGATCGTCCCCACACCGTTGCTGGCGTAGTTTACAGCAACCACTTTCGGGTTTCGTGAGATCTTCTCCCGAAGATCTTTCATATCAAGGGTGCAGGTGCTCACGTCCAGCGCCGCTTCTTCCACCACGATGCCCCGTTCCTGCAGCTGCAGCCAGGGTCCCCGGTTTGCCTCATGGTCTATTTCCGTAATGAGCACCCTGTCCCCGGCCGTCATTTCTCGCATCAAGGCCTGGGCCAGAGCAAAGTTCAGGGTGGTCATATTGGCGCCGAATACGATTTCATCCCAGGCACAATTGAAAAAATCCGCAAAGGCAGAACGGGTGTTCTGGATCATCATCGACGTGTTTTCGGCTGTTTCAAATTGACTGCCCTCGTTGGCATTCATGTTGACAAAATATTCCGATACGGTGTTAATCACCGATTCGGGCACCTGATACCCGCCGGGTCCGTCAAGATAGGCTATGGGATGTCCCCCGATCTCTCGCCCTAAGGCTGGAAATTGTTTTCTCACGTATTTGGCAAACGCGTCACTCATCTGGAATTCCTCCTCCTGCAATGAATATTTCACTTTTTTCGTTCTTTCCTCCACCCTCCACGGCAGCCCGCTACGAAGGACGGGTTGGTGAAGAGGGTCCAAGG
>CAYOIU010000514.1:0-2378 GCA_964404085.1 uncultured Desulfobacteraceae bacterium
ACATGAATCCTAGTCCAAGATTCTTGAATTAAAGGGGAAAATTCACTGGGAGGGGACCTGGATACCTCTCGCAAGGGACGCACTGCATGATAGTTATCGTCGACACGACTGTATGGATTGATTTCTTCGCCGGTCAGGAATCTCCACGGTACTCAAGCAGACCGGCTTACCGCATTTCGCCGAACATAGCAGAACCTTTTTAATTCTCGTCCCGACACCGGCGGGATGTATTACTCATGATCTATTTGCAGCGAATCAGCACCCCTCATTCTTCTAACCCGCGTTTCTCACGGGCCTTCGTAGCGAGGCGGTGGAAAGGCCCGTGGATACAAAGCGAGCGAAGAAAAATGGATGAAGGCGTACTATCAGTACGTCAAAGTCATTTTTCAAGCGCAACGCAGTAGGCATGGGGCTATCCGCCGCCACAGTAGATTGCCCGTGAGAAATGCGGGCTAACCATAACACGATATCAATGTCCTTATGCCCTTCATTATAGATTTCTCTTGAGCCAATCGATTCGTGCTGTCTTGTATTCGCTCCTTGCTAAAAAGACGACGACAAAAATAATCAAGGCAGCTCCAATGGCTTTGGGCCAGGTTATGGCCTCTTTCAGGATGACCACCGCCAGTGTGAGCGAAACCACAACCTCAAAGGTAGAAATCGTGGCGGCGTTGGCCGTATCAATTCGCTTAAGACCGGCAAAAAGGCTCACGAGGCCAAGAACGGTTGAAATCAACGCACTCGCCACTGTTGCTTCCCAGCCCATCGGGCCTATCGGCCACTGGGCTCCCTGAATTGCCACCAGTATCCCGTAAGCAGGCGTTGCGGAAATAATAATCACGGTTGAACCGGGTAATGAACCCGCTTTATGGATAGAAGCACTCCCAAGTATCAAATAGAACGCGTAAACGATGGCGGTGATAATCGATAAAACAATGCCCGAAAACTGTCCGCTTCTGAAAGGTACAGCAGTAAATGCGATCCCCAGGAGTGTCAGAAGAAGCCCCGTGATCTTGTTATGGGTAATGGGCTCTTTGAGAAAAACCGCCGAAAACACCGAAACCAAAGCCGGATACATATACGTGATAACAACTACCAGACTTACCGGAGCCAGCGTCAAGGCGGTATAGTAGCAAAACGTGGTTCCACCTATGCCCACTGCCCCCATTAGAACCAATGTGACAAGAAGTCGCCCTTTGGGGTATTTCAAATGCTTTGCTGCTAATATTGCCACCATTACTGCCGAAGCAATCGCAAAGCGAATGAAAAGAAATGTTCCAGGATTTGCGCCGGCAGCAAAGGCCACGCGTGCAAAGATAGGATTGACTCCGAAGCATGCAGCCGATAGCGCGACCAAAAATACCCCGATTAAGCGATCCAAAAGCGCACCAAAAACATCGGAAAAAGAAGTTGGAATGAGCCCGCGAGGCAGCTCTTTACCCACAAGGCCTGATATTTTCAGCCCTCATAAAAAACATTCAATCTCTGCCTAACAAAAAGAGAAAACACATTGACAGCGGGTTAAATGATGCTGGGATCCATTACTCATGATTTGCTCCCGGCGATCTCCTCAAGTATCCGGCGAAAAAGGGTGTATTGGGAAAAAGTGGTGTTGGCCCGGGGCCTGTCGTCCAGACAGGGCAGGTAATGGCCCGTGTCCAACAGGGGATGCACTGTTTCCTTCACTTTTCGGCGCATGGCCGCCTCGTCCAGGTGCAATACTCCGGAGTCAATCCCGCCGATCAAGGCCAGGTCCGGGCCGAATTTCCTGCGAAGCGCTCCATATTCCATCCCCGCACTCCTGATATTGCTGATCCAGAGTCCGTTGATGCCTGCATCGATCAGCAAAGGCAGGAGCGGGCCAAGGTTGCCTCCCGTGGTGCTCAGAATACGGAGCGGGACATCGAATTCTTTCAACAGGTTCAGGACCTTTCTGTACCCGGGGATTGAAAACCGTTCGAACATGGCAGGCGAGACCACCGGTCCCGTGTTGGAGGCGATGGGTTCATAAAGCGAGGCATAGTCCACTTTTACTTGTGACAGCGAGCGCTTCAGGCAGACACAGTAGAAATCCGTGGTCCGCTCCAGCAGGTCCTCCACCTTTCGCGATTCTTTAATGAGGGCATAACAGGCGGACTTCAAGGATTTCCAGTCTCCCACACCGAGCATCTGGAGGAGCCCACCGCCTGAGGCGTCCACGTAAAGGACACGGCCTTTCCTGTTGAACCGCTCCGCGCGCTTGACAAAGTCCTTCGCATAGCGGGAAGGTTCGTCAGGATCGTAGTAGCGGGAAAATGAAGACGGGTCACGGAGCAGGCCGGAAGCCTTGCGGTAGTAAGGATAACTGCGGATCATGAGCCCCACGGAATAGTGGATTT
>CAYOIU010000515.1:0-2378 GCA_964404085.1 uncultured Desulfobacteraceae bacterium
CGGAATGATTGGGCCTGTGTGTCAAGATTACACAAGGGACTGGAGTCGATGGGCAGGCTTAATCGTGGAATTTTGTAGTATGAATACGTTCAGAGAAAAAGACAAGATCTTTTTCCGGCAAAGGGGTCGCCTTTAGTGGGTGACCCCTCTGGCAGGTGCATAAATAACATGGCAAAACGAGTTAAAAGACAACGCCGGCATGGGTTTCGGCCCTATCGTCGGTTTCGCAGGAAATCATTCCAGGTTGCAAATCCCCGTGAGAGGCTCCATGTGGGGGCCGCCGGGAACAGGGCATCCGGCGCAAGGGATCCAGGGGGTGAAAGCTTCTTAAAAGCTGGTTTAAGCCTCGAGCGGCAGCCTATGAGGAACGAAGGGGAACCGAACCTGACAATCTTTTTCAGATGCTTTCTAAACACTCCGGAAGGGATGGACGGTTATTTGGGGTTTAGCGGTACGTAATAGAAAGGCGTAAGGTTTGGGAGGTGTAAACCCCAAATAGCCGTCCATGTAGAAGTGAGTTGCCAAGTGCACTTTGAGAAAGCACATGAAAAAGATTCTCAGGATCGCTTCCTTAAACGCGTTCAATTAAAGCGACTTCGTTGGAAGGTCTGGAGCCTTCACTTTTACGGCAGGGTTTTCGATTCTGAAACAGCAAAGGAATCGCCGTTTTTCCTGGGGTATTTGCCCTCTATGTCGGCATAAAAACCTCGAATGGTTTTCATATCCGCTTCCATATGGCCGGTGATGTGAACCGTCGGTCCGATGCCCCCGACCTTTCGCCTGTAATCCAGATACCCGAGCACGACCGGGACACCCGCACCTTTGGCAATATGGTAAAATCCGGTCTTCCAGTACATGACTTTTTTGCGGGTGCCGGAAGGGGGAACCACCATAACCATCCGTGTATGTTCGTTAAACGCCTGAATCGATTGTGCAACAACATTGCGCGATTGTGAGCGGTCAATGGGAAAGACCCCCAACCATCTCAGGAAGGATGCCATGGGCCAGCGGAACCAGGCACCCTTCATCATGATCAGGGGTTTTATACGAAGGATGAAGGCAAGACACATGGTGTAGACAAAATCCCAGTTGGATGTATGAGGCGCAGCGATGATGACGTATTTTGGAAGAGTGGGTCTTTGTCCCGCGACCTTCCACCCTGAGACTCTAAAGATGATCAGCGCCATCCAGCGCATAAAGGTCTTGCCGATGAATGTGTCATGAACGGTATTACGCATTGCAAATCCTTTCCAAGGCCCTTACCCGGATTCATTTCTATTCTTATCTATGAGGTTTCGAATTACTGCACATATAACTAAAAGGATCCCCAAGGCCAGGGAAATCCGTCCCAGATAATCTCCATGGCGAGCGAAAAAAGTTCGTCCCTGCCGGAGATGGACCTTTCCTGTGAGTGTGGCCTTTTGCCACCAGGGGGTTTGTGCAATGACCATCCCTTTTGCATCGATTAGGGCGGAAATGCCTGTGTTGGCCGCGCGAACCAGGTCCCGGCGGCATTCGATGGCACGAATGGGGCTGAAATTGTAGTGATGACGATAACCCGGTGTGTTTTTCCACCATCCGTCGTTTGTGATCATGCAGATAAAGCCCTTTTTTTGTGTCAGGTTTTCAGCGCAGTAAGGGCCGAATACCGATTCAAAACAAACGATTGGCAGAATGCTTATGGAACCGTCGGGCGATACAAAATGGGTGCTCTCCTGGCGGTAGCTGTAGGTGCCGGTGTATCCGCCAAGCTCAAGGGAGAACCTTCCCAGGAAGCGTAGATATTGCACAAATGGCATCCGCTCGAATATGGGAACCAACTTGGTCTTGTGATAGAACTGGGGAGCGGAGCCCGGCGCCAGGAAAAGCGCCGTATTGAAGGCCTCGTAGTAAAAACCCTTTTCCCGGTCAAAACGACTCCCCGGAGGGATATCCTTACCCAGTTTCCGGTAGCTGTGTACGCCCAATAGACAAGTGAGCCGTGGGTGTTTTTGCTGGAAATCCATCAATTGACGGTAATAGGGCGATGCCAAAGGGTTTTTCTCGTCAATCTGTTGCACAATAAGGGTTTCGGGGCCGAACAGGTAAAGGGTTTCGTCATCGCAGATGGTCTCTGCACTCCTGAAGAATTCTTTCAGGTGTTGGGCCTGTTTTTCCGGTACAAATTTTTCCGTGTATGGATCCAGATTGGGCTGAACAAGGGCTATTTTGACGGTTTCTCCCCCCTCTCGAAAATTGCTGTAGGTTTGATACGATAAAAAGGAGGGGACAAGTAACAATAGAAGGATTCCCACCCCAACAGGCGCCATTGAACCCAAACTCTTTTTTTGATAGATCTCATACGCCTTGAAGACGGCAAAATTTGTCAGAATGATCCA
>CAYOIU010000516.1:0-2372 GCA_964404085.1 uncultured Desulfobacteraceae bacterium
GAGTTGCCAAGTGCACTTTGAGAAAGCACATGAAAAAGATTGTCAGGTTCGCTTCCTTAAAACACGTTCAATAAAGGGAGTTTGTTAGAAAACAGCAATCCTTTCCGGTTGCATTGGCGTTCCCACTCGGATAACATCACCGGGGAAAAACCCGAGGAGAATCCAAATGGCTGAAGATATTCAATGGACCAGGACGCACTGTGCGAGGATGGACCATGGCGGGTGTGCACTCCTGGCAGGCGTCAAGGACAACCGGATCGCGAAGTTGAAGGGAGACCCCGACGGATTTCTGAACAAGGGATATATCTGCCCCAAAGGCCTTGCTTCACCTGATAAATTGCACCACCCGGACAGGCTGATACATCCCTTGAGAAGAAGGGGAAAGCGGGGTGAGGGTGAATGGGACCGGATTTCCTGGTCAGAGGCCATTGATGAAATCAGCCGGAGATTCTTAGAGATCAGGCAAGCGTCGGGTGCACGCGCGGTGGCCTTCTGCCAGGGCATGCCCAAGGGGTTGGAACACTTCGTGTTGATCCGCCTGGCGAACATCTTTGGATCTCCCAATGTTGTAGCCGTCCAGGATGTCTGTCATGCACCCCGGGAGGTGAGCGGGATGCACAC
This sequence comes from uncultured Desulfobacteraceae bacterium, assembly GCA_964404085.1. Classification (GTDB taxonomy): domain Bacteria; phylum Desulfobacterota; class DSM-4660; order Desulfatiglandales; family Desulfatiglandaceae; genus CAYUCJ01. The sequence continues at coordinate 622 of CAYOIU010000516.1, forward strand.
CTGCGGCTTTTACCCCGTGGTTGACTTCCATCACCAAAGTGATCTGGTGGTCCTCTGGGCGAGCAACGTCACAAAGACCAACGAGGAAGGGGTGGTCGGCAGCCTGCTCATGGATCAGTTGAAAAATGGGGCGCATTTAATGGTGGTGGATTCAAGGAAATCAGCCCTTGCGGAAAAGGCCGAATGCTGGCTTCAGCCCAGGCCGGGCAGTGATCACGCCCTGGCACTGGCCTTCCTTAATGTTGTTATTGAAGAGGGACTTTACGACAGGGAATTCGTTGAACGTTGGACTCACGGCTTTGAAGAAATGGCAAACCATGTCCGTGGCTACAGTCCTGAGCGCGTGGCAGAGGTGACGTGGGTCCCCCCGGATCTGATCAGGAAGGCTGCGAGGTTCTATGCGGCTTCACACCCAGCGGCCATCCAGTGGGGGAACCCCCTGGAGCAGCAGGAAAACAATTTCCATACAGCACGTGGACTTGTTGCCCTCATGGCTGTTTGCGGCAACCTGGACGTGCCGGGTGGCAACATCCAGGCAAGCGAGCCCCCCATTCTGGGGCTCGGGAAATTCGTCAGGGCCGATGTGATACCCTCTAAGCGGAAGGAGATGATCCATGCCCACCACCATTGCATACCCCGGCTCATGACGGTACCCCCTGCCCACTTCAGAAGAGCGATCCTGGAGGGGTTCCCCTATCCTGTCAGGGGGGCATACATGCAATGCACCAACCCCCTACTCACCTGGGCGGACAGCAGAAAGACCTATGATGCACTCCGAAAGCTGGATTTCCTGGCTGTTTCAGAGCTTTTCATGACCCCCACCGCCGAGCTGGCGGACATCGTCCTGCCCGCGGCCACCCACTTTGAATTCAACGATCTGGGACACTATGGCCTGGGTCACGGCATTGTACTCGCCAGACCGAAGATCGTGGATCCACCACCGGAATGCTGGTCGGACCTAAAGATCCTCAATGAGCTCGGTAAATCAATAAGTTCGACCGAATACTGGTATGAAAATGAAGATGCTTTTCTGGAAGCGGTGTTGGAACCCTCGGGCCTTTGCTGGGAAGAATTCAGGGAACAGGGTTTCCTGAAAGGTGAGGAAAACTTCAAGAAATACGAGACAAAGGGTTTTCGGACCCCCACCGGAAAAGTGGAACTGGTATTGAGCACCGCGGAAAAGTTCGGCCTTCGTCCCTTGCCGGTGGCCGAAATTTTGCAGGAGAATAAGGATACGGACTACCCCCTGGTCCTGACGAGTGCCAAAAGTCCCAACTATCTCCACTCATCCTATCGATGGGTTGAAGGGCTTCGCAGGAGAGAACCGGAACCCGTAACCCGGATTCACCCAGATACGGCGGCCGCAAACGGCATCGAAGAAGAGATGGAAGTGGAAATCGAAACGGCCCACGGAAAGATTGTCCAGAAGGCCCGTTTTGACCGAGAGATAGACCCGAGGGTGGTCTATGCATCTTACGGCTGGTGGTTTCCTGAAGATGAAAAGGGGGACGGATCCGCTTGGAAAAAGGCCAATTTCAATATGCTGACGACCGTTGATACCTTGGGAAGGGAATTTGGAACCCCGAATCTGAAAGGGATTCCCTGCCGGATACGTCGGTTTTCAGGCGGAGAATGGGGCGAAAAGAAGGGGTAGACCCGCCAACCGTTTTGTGAGATAAGATAGAGCTATGCTGAAGCGATATTCAAAAAAAGGATGTATCTTAAAGTCCACTTTTGTTGCCTTTTTTGTG
>CAYOIU010000517.1:0-2369 GCA_964404085.1 uncultured Desulfobacteraceae bacterium
CGAGTTGGCAATGGTGGCACCGGCAAAGTTCTTGTCATATCCATGTTTGACCATGGGCGCTAAAAGGATCAGTCCAACGGCTGCAGTCGTGGCCGGACCGGAACCCGACAGGGCCCCCCAGAACATGCAGGTCAAGACGGCCACCATGGCCAATCCACCCACCATCTTCCCCACCAGCAGCTCAAAAAACCGGGCGATGGTGGCGGCCAACCCGGCTCTCTCAAGGATAACCCCGGCCAAGACAAAAAAAGGGATGGCAAGGAGAGGGAAGGAGGCGATGCCGGTGGAAAAATTCACCCCCAGCATGCCGATCCCAAGATCAAAATAGTAGATCGTAATAACGGCTGAAATTCCAAGAGACGTCCCAATGGGGACCCCGATGGCCATAAGCACGAGAAAGATGAGAGAGATAGTCAATATTTCCATTATCCATCTCCCTTAGGCTGCAGGTGCTCCAATCTGGTAGACGCATCTTTATAAATCCCTGTAAATACGAAAATAGATAGGATGGGAACACCGAGATAATAGATCCACACGGGGATGCCCAGAGCCGCCGATGTTGCATGAAACAGGGTCAGCTCATCACTGATGGCCTGTATCGTGAAAATGTCCACAAGAATGAAAAGGAGTGCACTCAGACCCGAGCTGAAAAGAATAATCACCTTTTTGAACTTCTTTGGGAAGACATTGTAAAGGGTGACCATTCCGAGCTGGCCGCCCCGTTCAAAGGCAATCCCTGATCCCACCACCGTAAGCCACACAAAGAGGTTGATGGTGATCTCTTCGGTCGCCGCAAACGAAAAGTGGAAAAGATAGCGGCTCAGGACGTTGGTGAAGGCAATGGCCGCCATGGCAAACAACAAAATAGCGGCTATCCAGTAATCTATTCTTACACGTTGTTTCTCTTCACCCATTGAAGTTCCTCAAGAAAGCCCCTGTGAATCATTGAAATTCACAGGGGCCTTCTACAATTGAAAAGGGGAGTTATCGGTTCATATCAGACCGGGCCTTTTCGTACAGGCCTTTTCCGATTTTGGGCACCCACTTATCATAAAGGGACTTCGTGGCATCGATAAACGCATTCCTTTCTTTATCAGAGAGGAAGGTGACGGTCATTCCCTTGCTCTCCATGTATTTGACGGGATTGGGGACCTTCATGGTGTAATTGAATTCGTTTTTCAGGATATTCAGCGATTTGTCCCCATCCAGCCCTGCGCGGCAGAGGGCCTTTTCGTACCGGGCCGATTCGATTGCAGCTTCCCGGATCGCCTTTTGGATCTTTGCCGGGAACTTGCTGAATTGCTTCTTGTTCCAATAGATGATGACCGGATCCACCAGGTAGTTCCAGAAAGAGGCATATTTGTGATATTGCCAGATCTGTACCGGAATGAGGACGCCGACAGGGTTTTCCTGACCATCAACAACACCCTGCTGAAAAGCCGTTACCGCATCGCCCCAGTTCATATTGACGGGGTCGGCACCCAGCTGTCTGAAGGTGTCTATGAAGATAGGACTTCCCACTACGCGAAGTCTCAATCCCTTCAGATCGCTCGGATTATGGATCGCTCTCTTGCTGTTGGTAACCTGTCTGAAACCATTCTCCGCCCAGGCGAGGCCCACCAGGCCCACCCGATCCATGGCCTTGAAAATGGCCTTCCCAGTCTCACCGTTCTCCATTTTATCCAGGTTCTCAAAGTTGTTGATGAAAAAAGGAAGGGAAAAGATATTCATCTCCGGGATGACCGGTGAAGAATTGATGGTGGATTCATAAGCACAGTCGATCACGCCCTTGGCCACCATCTGCGGGGATTTCAATTGGGCCCCTTTCAGGAGCGCACTGCCGTAGTAAGGTTTGATATTGATCTGCCCGTTCGTCTTCTGCTTTACGAGTTCAGCGAACTTGATGGCGCCCATTCCCCAATAGAACGTGGGGCCCACATTGAGCGTCATCTTGTACTCTTTCTTGTAACGCGCTGCCTGGCTGGAGGAAAAAAAAAGGATTACAACGGAAACGGACAAAACACAAACAAGGACATACCTCAAATACCCGAGCGATTTCTTTTTCATAACCTGACTCCTTTCGACTATGGTCTTATTTGTGAATTATGGGCATTATTGAATAAAAATGACCTCCTTTCCTGGCAAATAATCATCCCCCACTTTTCCTCGCCGCCAGCGTGGAGAAAAGACACAGGGGTCTAAAAGACAGGGGACGCGGTTCATTAAAAATATTGCATATTAGTAATTATTTTCGGGCGAGTCAAGTGGAAGAAGCCATTTCAGGTTAATAAACGTAAGAAGCATCCCTTTACTCCCTGAGGACCGGGTTTTAGAAGAAAGTTGAATTCCAATCTGGAATAACAAGTTCA
>CAYOIU010000518.1:0-2366 GCA_964404085.1 uncultured Desulfobacteraceae bacterium
TGCGATTCGATTTGTGGATGAAAAAGACGTGCCGAAAATGTTGAAAAATCCACACTGGTTCGCAGCCCCCCTGCTCGAATAGATATCTTTGGGTAAAACAAATGGACGGTTATGTTGGTACCATACTTCAGGTGGATCTTTGGTCGGGGAAAGAAGAACGTATTGCGCCGGATGATGTCTTGATACGTTCCTTCCTGGGTGGGCGCGGTTTTATTTCTCAGTGGCTTTACGAACATCTTCCGCGGGGCGTTCCACCTTTATCAGATGATAACCTTCTCATCTTCGCTTCCGGCCCATGCAATGGGACGATAGTTCCTTCTTCCTGTCGCGGGAGCGTAGGTGCAAAATCTCCGCTGACATCGTTGCTGGGATCAGGTAATACCGGTTCCTCTTTCAGCGTGCAGTTGAAACGGGCAGGCTACGACATGTTGGTACTACGGGGAAAGGCCAGGTGCCCTTCCTACTTGGTCATTGAAGATGGAGACATTAAACTCCTGGATTGCGAGGATCTTTGGGGGATGGGTACCACAGAGGCTGTCTTCACTTTGAGGCGGCGGCACGGTTACCGCGGTGTCAGTATCGGATGTATAGGACAGGCAGGTGAGCAACTGGTTCCCATTTCTACCATTATCTTTGACCGTTTTAGAGGAGCAGGCCGAGGTGGCATGGGCGCGGTCATGGGGAGCAAGAATCTCAAGGCAATAGTGGTCAAGGGCTCGGGTGGAATACGGGCTGCACATGTTGGCCGGCTCAGGAAAGATACGCTTGACTTTATAGCAGCACTGAAGAGGGAACCATACTTTGAGCGCTACAGCAAGGAAGGGACCGCAGTCATCGTCGAGGCTATGAATAGGCAAGGCAGCGCGTTGGTCATGAATGGGACATCGGGATTCTTTCAGGATATTGATGGCGTTAATGCCAAACATCTCAAAACAGAGGTCTTTGTGCGGCAGAAAGCCTGTTTCAGTTGTCCAATGCCCTGTACCCAACAGTATGGAGTCTCAGAGGGACCGTACACAGGCGCCTTTGGTGAAGGATCATCCGGCGCGTCGGTTGTCATGGGGTTCGGTCCAAGATGTGGTGTTTCCGATATGCGGGCTATAGCCAAAGCACATAGTCTTACCAATGAATTAGGTCTTGATCTCATCTCCACGAACGCAGTGATTGCATTTGGTATGGAATGTGTGGAAAAGGGGTTGATTACTGCCGATGCGACAAACAGGGAAGCGCTCCGGTTTGGTAATGTGGGGGCCCTCATTGAGATGATTGGAGACATAGCGTTCAATAGAGGATTAGGAGCCGTATTGGGGCAGGGAGTCAAAAAGGCATCGGAGATTATCGGTGGGGAAAGTGAGTGGTTCGCTCCACACGTGAAGGGAATGGACATGATGGAGGTGGATCCAAGGGGGATGCCCAGTTGGGGTTTGATGTTTGCCGTGTCAAGTCGGGGGGCAGATCATGTACGTGCCTATGACGTTTGCCAGATGATGCCTTTTTCCGATGACGAACTGATCCGTATCGCGGGCACACCCAAGGTCAGAGATATGTTTGGTCCGGAAGGAAAAGGCCGCTCAGTGGCCTTTTTTGAAAACATTCGAGCCGTTGCAGATTCTATGGAGATCTGCCGGTTTGTGACGAGGGGAAAGCTGGGATTTCCTGAGCACTTAGTGGACATGCTTTGCCATGTCACCGGCAAGACCTTTTCTCCTGAGGAACTCTATGCTATCGGGGAGCGTATTATTAATGTTGAGAGGCTTTTTAATCTTGGGGAAGGTATGACGCCGGCTGATGATAACCTACCGCAAAGGTATTTACATGAGCCCCTTCAAGAGGGAGGGGCCAAGAATCAGATCGTTCCGCTCGAAGAAATGCTGTCTGAGTACTATGCTGCTCGCGGATGGGACATGGTCACCGGGTATCCGGTAACGGAAACCAGGACTAGGTTGAAAATATAAGGAGGTGGGTCCATGTATGGTCCTCGTGGGCGTATCGGATTGATTGTCCCATCCAGCAATACCGTGTGTGAGCCAGAAATGACGAAACTTTCACCTGATGGCGTGGTAACGTACAGCACCCGGATTTTGTTTGAACCAAGCATCAATGGACTAAAAGCCATGAAGGAGCATGTGGAAAGGGCCGGCTTGGAACTTTCCTCTGAAGGGATCAGCAATATTATCGCTTTCTGCTGCACGGTTGGAAGTATGATAGGCGGTGCCGAATATGACCAGCAACTTGTAGAGTTTCTGGAAAAGACGACAGGGGTTCCCGCCGTAACCACGACTACCGCGATAAAAGCTTCCCTCGAGGCTTTGGGGGTTAAATGGATCGCAGTGGCCACGCCTTATACCAAGGAGATTAACAAGATA
>CAYOIU010000519.1:0-2364 GCA_964404085.1 uncultured Desulfobacteraceae bacterium
CTATCTTGCCCATATACAGCGGCTTCAGCCATCTTTGAAATGCAGCCTCACCGTAAGTGGCCTTTGTCTCTTCAAAAATTTGTTCCTGCAGATCATTTACAAAATTATCAAAATCATCACCCATCTGTACCCCTCCTCCATATGCTATTATGCAAATCTTTCATACATTTTCCATCAATTTAGCTGATATCAGCGAGGAATGTAACGCCATAATTGATGAATGTAAAGGGGCCACAAGGATTTGTTTTGGGGATTCCGTAAAGAAAGAAGTAAGATAGGCTCTACCAATGCCGGCAGATTCCCGAAAAACCTGCCCAAAACCACTTGTTGGTGATTCGATTCTGATGGAATCGTAAAAAGTCCGGTCCTCAGGACTTTTTACTAACGGATACCGAAAAGTGTGATTTTCGGTTTCCTTACAAATCAACGGGTTACAAAACACCCCATTGATTTGCGTGCCCCTCCATGGGCACGATGATGACTTCCAACGAAGTCGTCTTGTTCACCGGATCCACTTCGTTCCTCACAGGTTCCCGTTTGCAGCATAAGTCAGCTTTGTACGAACCCATCAATTGTTGGCAACCCTAAAATGTAATTTTCTCTACCTTGCACAGCAACGATTTCAGCCCTGTTGATCCGGTAATAGGGTCAAATACCTTGTGATCGGTCAAGACATTGCAATTGCAGTCCTTAAATCCATGACAAAGATGAACCACCCTTGAAGCTATGCGATCGGTTATATGAGCCTTGCATGTGACGCTCCCTCTTGGTGAGGAAATCCTCACGTGTTCACTTTCTGAAACGCCGATCGCAGCAGCAGTCTTGGGATTGATTTGAAGGAGATTTTCTGGAAACAGTCTTCGTAGTCCTGGAATATTGCGCATCTCGGAGTGTGTGTACATCTCCAGTTTCGTGCCGGCTATCAAAATGAGCGGATAATTCCCGGCAATGTCCGGCCGTGATACCGGGCTTTCAGCGGGTTCCCGGTACACCGGCATGGGATCATATCCGAGTTTCTCCAGTCGTTTCGAGAAAAGCTCTACCTTCTTTGATGGCGTCATGAATCCTTTTGATTCATATTTTCTGTACATCTGCGGATAATTTCTGAAGGTCGTGACCTTGAGGGCCTTTCGCACAATCGTGCCCAAGAACCCTTTGAACTTTGTATAGAGGAAAGGGGGAACCGGGACAACAATACCTTCACGGTGTTCTTTGAGTTCTTCGCAGGTGAGGCCGAGGGGTTTGAGCACATGGTCAATGGCCTCTTCTTCTGCTTTCCACGGAAAATATTTCTTGTAGCCCATTTTCTTGCCCAACTCACAGATGATCTTCCAATCCGACCACGACTCTTCCAGCGGTTTGACCGCCCTGGGACTCAGCACGATCCTGGACTGCACGTTCCAGCAGTGGTCGGCATGGGTGTCATAGGTCACAAACCGGGTTCTCTCCAGAGAAGTGCAGGCGGGGAGCACGATATCAGCGAGTTTGGCCGTTGGGGTCATGAAGATGTCAGCAACGGCGAGGAAATCGAGTTTCTTAAGGGCCTTTTCCACGACATTCGAGTTCGCACAGGTGAGCAGCGGATTCGACGCCATCACCATCATCCCTTTTACGGGATACGGTTCACCATGAAGGATGGCATCCCACAGGGAGGGCGTGTGCGCGGAGGGCCATGTTTTGGACATTTTGGAGTAGAGACATTTGTCAGCGCCCAGCTTTTTTTTCGCAGTTTCCGGCGGCAGCTTCTCGAAAAGCTTGATATCCTCAAGCGCCATCACGATTGGTATGATGATGAGATTCCCTCCCTCTACATCCAGATTTCCGGTGATCGCCATCAGTATATCGATTGCACGGATCGCAACCGATGCGTTTGTGTGCTGGTCGAGGGCGTTTCGAGGGCTGATACACGCGGGTTTGGTAGTGGCGTACATCCGTGCTATTTTTCTGATCGTGTCCGCGGACACCCAGGTGATCTCCTCGACCCTTTCAGGAGTATACTGCTCAATGTGATGTGCCAATTTGTCAAACCCGGTTGTCCATTTCCGGACAAACTCGTGATCGTAGAGCCTTTCTTTGATAATGACATGCAGCATGCCCAGGGCTAAGGCACCGTCGGTGCCTGGCCGCAATTGAGCATGGACATCGGCCTTTTGTGCGTAGGAGGTCTTCCGGGGATCGATCACAATCAGCTTCATTCCCCGCTGCCGAGCCTCTCTGATAACGATTTCCTGAGGCTTGTTGGTGGCTTCGGGATTCCCACCCCACAACACCAGGCACCTGGTATGCGCCACATCAGGTGGAACAACGGCTCCAAGGTCATAGTTGAATCCCAAAAAAACCCGGGGGAGATGACACACATGGCTT
>CAYOIU010000520.1:0-2355 GCA_964404085.1 uncultured Desulfobacteraceae bacterium
GGTTTTAGCGCCATTGCCAGGGAATACCTGCAGCGATTCAAAGAGGGCCTGAAGGGCCAGGAGCCACCGCTTCGGACCTACGGTACGGCCATAACCATCGTGGGGACCCAGAACTCGGGGGTTCTTCCCACGCGCAATTTTCAGCAGGGGACCTTTGAAGAGTGGGAGGAGATCGGGGGTGAAGCCCTCACAGCCGAATACCTGGTCAAGCCCAGGGCTTGTTTCAGCTGCCCCATCGCCTGCGGACGCGTAACCAGAATCACGGGAGGGCCGTATAAAGGGGAGGGGGAGGGCCCTGAATACGAGACGGTCTATGCCCTCGGCAGCAACTGCGGTGTCGGAGATCTGGCCGCCCTTACCAAGGCGAACTATATCTGCAATGAAATGGGCATGGACACCATAACTATGGGAGCGACCGTGGCCTGCGCCATGGAGATGTTTGAGAAGGGAATCATCGATGAGACCGTCATTGGACGCCCCCTCCCGTTCGGAGATGGGGAGGGACTGGTGGACATGTGCAAAAAGACCGCCCGGCAGGAGGGCTTCGGGAAGGACCTTGCCATGGGCAGCCTGCGCCTGGCAAAAAAATACCATCACCCGGAGCTGGCCATTGTATCCAAGGGCCAGGAGTTTGCCGGGTATGATCCGCGGGGTGAAAAGGGGATGGGGCTGGCCTATGCCACTTCCAGTATCGGTGCCAGTCACATGCGCGGGGACCCCGCCTACATAGAATTGCTCGGCGTCCCCATGCTGATCGACCCGCTGGCTGTTGAAAACAAGGCCAAGCTGGTGAAAGACTGGCAGGATGTCTTTGCCGTGATTGATGCCGCCGGGCTCTGCGTCTTCTTTACGGTCAGAAATTATGTGACCCCGACCGAAGATATCCGGCCCGACGGGCTGCTTCGGCTCCTCAATGGTGCAACGGGCGCCGGGTATGATGTCGAGACACTCGTTCAGGCCGGGGAACGGATCGTGAATGCGGAGCGCCTCTTCCTGAGCCGTGCCGGTTTCAGCGCCAAGGACGACACGCTGCCTGAGAGGATCCTCAAGGAACCCCTGCCTGACGGGCCTGCCAAAGGACACGTCTGCGAGCTTGACCGGATGCTCCCTGAATATTATCAGTTGCGCGGATGGGATACCGAGGGGTGTCCTACAGATGCCAAGCTCGAGGAACTGGGTTTGAAAGCCGTCGTTCCCTCCCGAAACTGAGGGGCCCGCTACAAATGAGTCCTGAGAGTCTGGCATTTGCCTACGGATTGAGTTCCGCTGTTTCATGGGGCGCCGGTGATTTCACCGGTGGTTTTGCCTCAAAACGCAACCACGTGTTCTCCGTTATCCTGATCTCCCAGCTCATCGGCGCCGGATTTCTCATCCTCATGGCCCTTGGATTTGGTGAACAACCGCCCGGGTTTCCCCGGTTTTTCCTGGGCGGACTGGCCGGGTTGTGCGGTGTCCTCGGGCTGCTGGCCCTCTACACGGGGCTTTCAAAAGGGCGTATGGGGATCGTCGCTCCCCTGTCGGCTGTGGTCACCGCAATCCTGCCGGTCATTGTGGCTTTCTTAACCGAAGGCCTCCCCACCACATCACAAATCGTGGGCTTCGGTCTGGCCCTGATCGCCATCTGGTTTCTTTCCTATTCTTTTTCCGGTGAAAAGATCAGTCCAGATGAGTTGTACCTGCCGCTCCTTGCGGGCTTGGGCTTCGGCCTCTTTTTCGTCTTTATAGACCGGGCAAGTGTCGATGCCGTGTTCTGGCCCCTGGTAGGTGCCAGAGTCGGATCCGTCGGGCTGATGAGCCTCATGACCCTGTTAGGCAATAAACCGTGGATTCCCTCCCGGAATGCAGTGCCCTTCGTGGCCCTAGCAGGGGTTCTCGATGCTTTAGGAAATGCCTTTTTCGCCTTGGCAACGCAGGTGGGGCGATTGGATATCTCGGCCGTCCTCGCCTCCTTCTACCCCGCGGCAACCGTTCTGCTTGCATGGTTTATTCTGAAAGAACGGTTGCAGTGGCCCCAGTGGGTCGGGGTAACGATCGCTCTTTTCTCTCTGGCACTCATTGCCCTTTGAATGGAAGAGGGGCCAATCGCTAAGGAAAAACTTGACAGGGATTTGATAAGATTATATCTTTGCAGCGGAATTGGGGCAGGAAGCCCTGTGATTGATTGAAAGTAGATAGATAAGAAAAGGATAAGCCACGGAGGCAATTGCGGCGCATCGAAGGCGGACGCAGATCTTCGTGGCTTTTTGTTTCCGGGATTTCAATAAGGATGACTTCGTTAAAAGCTAACTTATGCCGCTAATGGCAGCCTATGAGCAACGAAGTGGAGGAGGACCTGACACTCTTTTTCAGACCCTT
>CAYOIU010000521.1:0-2345 GCA_964404085.1 uncultured Desulfobacteraceae bacterium
CAGTTGCCTGAGGTGCTTTCTTATCATAGCCGCTATTTGCCGAAAATAAAGAATTTATACGGTGAGGACCTGCGTGCCGGCATGGCGCTTGGTCAATTCATCTTAGCGGAACATTATATACGGGCAAAACGAATGGTCCAATGGTACCGCATGAAAATGGAAGAATCCTTTAAAAAAGTGGATTTGATTATCACACCGTCATGTCCGATTGTTGCACCTAAAATCGATTCGGAATTTATAGAATGGGCCGACAGGAAAGAACCATTAGGCAATGCCATCACGCGGTATACAAGTTTTTTCAATATGACAGGACATCCAGCGATATCAATTCCATGCGGCCTTAATTCTTTAGGGCTCCCCATGGGTGTTCAACTGGTGGGACATCATTTTGAAGAAAACACCCTGCTGAAGGTTGCTCACCATCTTGAAAATTGCCTGAAGGTTGAGTTTCCAGAAAAATTATCTACTATAAGCTGTATAGGCCAAGCGGGTAAATGACTCGATTATGATCACTCAGGCCGTATTCAGCACTTACTATTTTGATCGACCTGAAGCGCGGATTATCATGTTTTCAACCAAAAGCCACAAGAATGATAAGGGTTTTCATAACCGTTATCCCGAAATGCAGTAATTTTGATATTTTTAAGGCAGGCTACCAAAATTATTGAAAGTGTCTAACCAACTTAACTCGAGGACGTTCTGATGAATAAAAAAATCTATAACACAATAAAGGATCGTATTTTGAACTTGCAATACGAGCCTGGGCAAAGCCTGAATCAGAAAGAACTTGCAGCCGAACTAGGCGTGAGTCAAACACCGATTCGGGAAATATTTTTAAGATTGGAGTGGGAAAAACTTGTCAGTATTTTACCAAGAATTGGTATCCACGTAACTCAAATAGATATAAAAGAGCTAAAAGAAGTTTACCAAACCCGGATTCTAATCGAAGGTGAATTGAGTCGGATGGCTGCACAAAATATCTCTGATAGTCAGCTGGAAGAAATGAAAAAGCTTTTGGAGTCCTGTAAAAAGATAAAAGGTGAAAGGACTCGTGAGAGATTGGTGGAATTGGATAAAAAATTTAGGGATATAGTATTTGGCGCTGCAAGCTGCAGAACCTTACAGGATATTTCCGAACTGTTATACAACCAAACGCTTCGTGTCTGGCATCTGACATTTAATGAGTCGGACATTATGTCTGAAGTGGAGATGGAAAACAAGGAGATCGAGAAAACAATCGCATCGTTTGCCAAAAGGGAACCGAATGCTGCTCAGGATTTAAGAAGAGAAATTATTATGGCATGGGTAGGTCGGCTGCATAAATATTACACTCGCTTTTAGTTAACCTGGCATTGAAGCACGTGGCTTGTCAGGAAGATCATCTGATCGAGAATTCTGAAAAAATGGGCAGATATCTTCTTGGTAAAGCCATGGAACTTAAGGACAAACATCCATGTGTCGGTGATGTCCGTGGCCTGGGCATCGGGAAGCTTGGAGTCGCTCACCCCCCCTCCGATCCGGCTTGGCACATGGTAATAGTTGCACATCCGGGCCACGGCAGAGCCCACCAGGCCCCATTCCGCATCGCCTGTGGCATCGATCACCCTCTTTGCAAGGATGGCCTGCCTTCCCGATTTACTCTCGGTGACGATTCCTTTGATGGTCGTCCCTTCCATGACAGGTTCAACGCCCAGGCAGTGAAGCACGGGCGCGACACCGGCCTCATCTACCAACCTGTCCGCAACATACTTGAACATCTCCGTGTCCAGGGCCTCGCTCCGGGATTGAGGCTCCTTCCGGGTCCCTCCCATGGCCTTGGCCCGTTCCTCGAATTCAGCCCCGATCCCGCCGGATTCCACCGTGCCCTCGTGCCGGTACCACGCGATGGATTCCACCGAGGCCTGCGTAATGTTGCCGCCGAAACACCCATGCCGCTCCACCAGCGTGGTATCGATGCCCTCCCGGGCCGCTGCTATGGCAGCAGAAAGACCTCCCGGGCCGCTGCCCACAACCAGGACATCCGTCTCTGCAAGAATGGGAATTTTTCTGGCAGCTTCCTCAATGTGCCTCATCATTCGTCATCTCCGTGAAATGACCTTTAGGAAGTCATCAATTCTCCTGGAGCTGTCACGATAAGTGTTTCAGCAGATCGTGTCAACACCGAGGATCTTGGAAAACTTTTCTGTTATTGCCTGCAGATAATTGTATTTAAGCTGACACACATCATAACGTGGCTACGATGTAATCGGGCATGTGAAGAAGAGTAATCATTCGTGGCGATCATTAACGAACAACCCGAAGACGCTCTCTGCGCCTACGGGGATCCACCCTTCCCTCCTGGGCTT
>CAYOIU010000522.1:0-2345 GCA_964404085.1 uncultured Desulfobacteraceae bacterium
AAATGAATAGAAATCATATCAAAGCGAAAATAGCGGCCAACAGCCCTCTTTCACAAGGGTTTAGTATGGTGAGACTAGATCTTTTTTGCGAGTTGGCCTGATCTTGGAAAACGCGCGGCTATTGGTCTTTAACGTTCAAGTCATTTTTCACTCTTTTTTAGTTTTCGTGTCCTGAAAAAATCCCTATTTCCCCCATCGTCTCGATTTCCATAATCTTCTGCGGATTTCCATGCAGCAAAAGGGAGGGGCAGTGGAATCGTTTCCGAAAGGGAATATCCGGAACGCCGGAGTTTCTTTGCAGCAGCGATCTGGTTAGTAAAGCACCGGACAGGCGCATCGGACCATGGTCGATTGGACTGATGCTGAAAGTTGCTGGGCTGGGGACCCAGCGCAGAATATTTGCGCCGTGATTTAGAACTGAGGAGAAATATATTCCCGCCGGAAAGGACTGCACTGGCCCTCCCGCTGTGGTTCAACGCTCTTCAGTAAGCGGATGACATAAGTACCTTTGTCAGGGCCACGGCGGTATTTTTTCAGGCACGAGGGGTGTGTCACTCTGGCGCTGACCAGCGTTGCTCAGCAAGGCGTCCGGGGGACCTTTTGTGCTTCCTCTGTAACTCTTTCCTGTTCAGTGAAGTCCCCGCAAACGCGCCGGCCGCCCACTTCATCAATATGCGACATCAAAGCAAAGATGCATTTTCGTGGTCTGAAAAAAGATCCCCGTAATCCATTGATTGAAGCGTAAAAAGCCCGTCCGTGGGCACGATGATGACTTCTTGCGAAGCCATCATTCCTATAGCCATCTTACCTATCTTCTGCAAAACATTGCATCGGTCAAGGGAGGGGCAGTGGAATCGGTAAAAAGAAAGACTTGGAAACTAGCCGAGGTTCAGGGGATATTTCCCGTATTTCTTTACGGCCCTGCCCATTTCCAGTGCATTTTCAACCTTGAGATAGTCGGCGATGCTGTTGGCGCTGCCGCAAATATAGCCACCCCCCTCTCCGACATCCCTGATCCGCTTTCTGACTTCTTCGTCCACCTCTTCCAGCGTCCCGTCGTAAAGCGTATGGACCATGTCAATATTCCCCCAAAGGGCGACCCTGTCCCCGTATTCCTTCTTGACCTCATTGATGTCCATAGCCGTGGGCTCGATGGGATTGATGGCATTCATACCCAGGGAGAGTAAATCATCGAAAAGGATGCTCAGATCGCCGTCACTGTGGTAGACCCAGGGAACCTTGATGAGATCGACAAGCGTCCTGAATTTGGGAAGAAAACGCTCGCGATAGACCTGGGGGGAAAACAGGGGACCGGTGCCGTGGGCAATATCATCATATAAGACCAGGAAATCGAACCCGATGGTCTGCAGTTTTTCCACTACGGTGCAGTTCCATTCGATATAGGGGTCGTAGATCGCCTCTATCATACGATCTCCCTTAACAACGGACTCTGCGAATCTCATCCATCCCAGTGAAAGATAGGTGGGTTGGATCCCGGGACGAATACCGCAATAGAGTGCCACGTCTTCCTGTCCGTATCTGTCGACAAAACCTTTTGCTTCATCATAGAGGCTTTCCTGGTGAGGATCTGGGAATTCAAGGAGCGCCAGGTCCTTTTCGGTCTTGATCAACCCATGACCCAGGTAATAGGTCCTTCCGTTGGCATCCGTCTTGGTGACATCGCAGACCGGAGGAATATCGTACATTTCCTGAAAGCCGATGGCATCCATCCCGAGTCCTTTGGCCAGTTCGGCCTCATTCATTTGTTCCCGCCCCATGGCCTTTGTCAGCTTTTCTTTTATTCCCGGATCGATCCAATCGGCAAACGGAACCCTGTCCGGCATTTCCAGGTTCAGTACAGCCATGAAACGCTCTCTTGAATTCATTGTTCGACTCCTTCATTTATGGATTGACTTCGAGTTACGATGGCGCTATTAACTTAAACGTAAAAGTTCAAACGTGGGACCTGTCCGCATGTCGCTCAGAGACCAGATGGTCATCCGAGATTTCCCAGGCCACCAGGAACGGGTGAGGTTTCATTAACGACCATTTGCCATTAAATATTGAGATGTTATCTCCACCTAACAAATATGTGAGAACTTTTAGCACATGAAGCAAATGATGTAAATGCAGAAAGACACCCGGTCCATTGTCCGATCATCCAAGCGGCACGGGAAAGGACAATGAGCCGCGACAATTTAAGTGCGATATTCGGATGACGTTTTTCCCTGTCTTATAATCAAGGCCAATAGGGGTTGATTCTGGTGAGTTTGGAATTCAATCAAAAGACTCAAGAGTTTGATTCTCGCTTTAAAATATTTCATGAGCTAATGCTTAAGAAAGTC
>CAYOIU010000523.1:0-2343 GCA_964404085.1 uncultured Desulfobacteraceae bacterium
ATCAATGATGGTAAGGAGAAGAGATGAACGCTGAAGCGGCTGCGACCCAACTGCAAGACCCGGATGGTTTCAACATGAAGCGGTTGATCACCTGGGTATGTTCCATAGGAATCTGGTTCCTGCCGCTCATCTGGGTCGATCCTACCACCTACATGGTCTTGACCATTGCAGGGGTGGCCTTCGGGATGCTCCTGTTCATGGTAGCCTCCGGCATGACCGTCATCTTTGGACTCATGGACATCCTCAACCTTGCCCATGGCGCCCTGTTTGCCCTGGGGGCCTACACAGGAGGCTACTGGATCCTCAACCTGTTGGAAAAATTGGGCTGGGTCGAATATGGAACGGTGATGCAGAGCATCTGGAGCCTCGTTCTGGCCATCCTGGCCGGGGCCGTGGCAGGCGCCCTGTTGGGCATCATCATCGAGCGCGTCATTATCAGGGTCGTCTACGGCGATCATCTCAAACAGATTATGATTACCATGGGTGTGCTTTACGTAATGACGGAGGTCACAAAGATCTTCTGGGGAGCTAATCCCGAAGTCGTCCATGTACCCATGACGTTCCAGGGAAGCTACGATATCTTCGATGTCATCGTGGGTAAATTCAGGATCGCGGCCATTGTTATCGGCGTGCTGATGTTCGTCGGCATACAGGTGGTCCTGCTCAAGACCAAGATCGGTCTTATCGTGCGGGCAGGTGTGGAAAACCGGGAGGCGGTCCAGGCCTCGGGCTACAATATCAACCGTATTTTTACCGGTGTTTTCACGGCCGGCGGCGCTCTGGCAGGCATTGGCGGAACCATGTGGTGTATCTTTCAACAACAGGTCTATCCCGATATCGGCCTGGAGAACATCATCTTTGCCATGATCGTGGTGGTCATCGGCGGTCTGGGGTCTGTCACGGGCAGTTTTCTGGGTGCCCTCATTGTGGGTCTGTCCTTTAACTATGTGGCCTTCCTGTTGCCGAAGCTGGCCCTCGGGGTCAACATACTCATTATGGTTGTGGTATTGATCATTCGGCCTTGGGGTTTAATGGGTGAGAAACAAGAGGATTGAAATCATGGGCCAGGATCCGACTCCCGTTCAACGTCAAAGGCTTACGGAACAGAAAACCCGGTTCAGCAGGCCGTCTTTTCTGGTCCAGGTGGCCCTGGTCCTGCTGCTCTTGATGGTGCCTTTCAATCCATCGTTTCGGGTCATGGACGCCGCAGCCAAGATCATGGTCTTTACGGTGGTTGTTGCGTCCTACGACCTCATCCTGGGCTACACGGGCCTGCTCTCATTTGCCCATGCGATGTTTTTCGGCATAGGGGCTTACTCAGTGGCTTTGATATGCTATCACTCGGGGACGCCTCACTGGTATCACCTCCTCCTGGCTACCGGTGCTTCACTGATCCTGAGCGTTTTTCTCGCGCTGGTCCTCGCCTTCTTTTCCCTCCGGACCAAAGCCATATTTTTTGCCATGCTGTCCCTGGCACTGGCAGACTTCTTCCACCTCCTGGGTATCACCTGGAGCGATCTGACCTTGGGCGAAGATGGCGTGACTTTCAGCCTGCCGGGGATTTTCAACATGAATTGGGTGGGGGCCCGCTTTCTTGGTATCCATTTCAGTCCCAGGATGATGACCTACTATTTCATCCTGCTGGTGTCTGTGATCCTTTTTCTTTGTCTCGTGCGTTTTGTTCGTTCGCCTGTGGGCCGTGTTCTCAAGTCCATTCGTGACAACGAGCAGCGATCCACTGCCCTGGGTTATAAAACTTTCCGTTATCAGATCCAGTCCATTGTCTTCGGGTCCTCACTTGCCTCTCTGGGGGGGATTCTCTATGCCATGTGGTTGGGATTCGTAGATCCGGACAGTGTACTGGGCGTCTTCAGTATGGTGGATTACCTGCTCATGGTCATCATCGGAGGGCTGGGCACCCTGTACGGCAGCATCATCGGCGTGGCATTTTTTATTACGACCCAGGCCTGGCTGCCCGATCTGCTGAAGGGCATTGCAGCCCTTCTCCCGCCTTCGGAGATTATCGCCCGCATAGCGGAGCGCTGGATGGCCTTTCTCGGGTTGCTGTTCATTGTTGCCATCATGGTTTTTCCCAAAGGCGTGGTGGGCACGATCCGAGAAAGGCTGTCTCTCCGGAAGGGGCCGGGGGGAGTGAAGCGATAATAGATCGATCCTCAGGTCTCCTTCTGAGCAGTGGTGAATGAGGCAACTTCGTTGGAAGCTGGTTTATGCCGCGAGCGGCAGCCTATGAACAACGAATGGGAACCGAACCTGACAATCTTTTTCATATGCTTTCTAAACACTCCGGAGGGGATGGACGGTTATTTGGGGTTTAGCGATACG
>CAYOIU010000524.1:0-2334 GCA_964404085.1 uncultured Desulfobacteraceae bacterium
TTTTCAAAGCATGCCAAAACAAAAGGCATGTACCAAAAACCGGAAATGAAAAAGGGTGACTCCGTAAAGCCACCCTGGACAATGGGAATGAAGGAATATTTCATCAGGACGCTCGCCTGTTACCATCTAAGCTAATTCACATTCTGACTCTGTCAAGCACCACCCTTCCTTTTTTTCCACTCTATCATAAAGCTTCCAGCATTATTTCAAAAAGCATGACTTGCCTGTGACCGTATGTGACAAAACCATCTTCTATGATGAAAAAAAGGGGGCCAAAAGTCCGTGTATGTCTTGTGGGCGTGTAACCGAAGCCAGGGAAAGCATTTGACATAATTCTTTCAGAGGATTACTAAAAACTCAGTGCGTGCCTATTGCAACCGGACAAACCACGGGAGGTGAGGCCTTTTGATGGAAATGCCGGCACTGATCGAGACAACAGTCCAACTTTTTCCCCACAAGGAATCTGACGCCGCCACGACCCGAACCACCATCAAGGGCCATGCCACCGGTCGCCTTTGCTATTCTCCTCTCAAAAGCAGAAAGAATCTCCTCAGCCACATCCTCAAGAAGGGCTTAGCTTCATACATGTCCTGTATCGAAATTCTCGAAAAAGCAAGTGAGGCCTGGCGGTTGTTTTCTGGCTGTATGGACCCCTTTCACCATGCCCCCTTTTCCCAAAGAGGGAAAAAGTCATGATGACCCTGCGGCTCTTTTCCCGGAAGTTCGAATCCGTCCCTACATCCACGTCCTGGTATCTGGCTGACCTCGGGGAGGCACGAGGGAGGCAGAAATTGTTTACGCGACAATCACCACAGCGGCTCAAGGTGCTCCGTGAGCACGCGCTCATTGAAAGCGCCGTATCTTCCAACCGGATCGAAGGCGTGGAAGTCGATCAATCCCGCATCGCCACTATCGTTTTTGGAAGGCCTCTCCTGCGGGATCGCGATGAAGAGGAGGTCAGGGGATACCGGCAGGCCCTGACATTGATTCATGAGCAGGGCGCGAACGCTTCTTTGACGGAAGAAATTGTTTTAAAACTGCATCGCCTGACCCGCGGGGAGATCTGGGACGCAGGGAAATACAAGGAAAAGGACGGCGACATCATTGAAACGTTCCCCGACGGCCGCTCGCGGGTTCGTTTCAAGACGGTTCCTGCCTCAGATACGCCGACCTGGATGAAGGAGTTGGTGGAACGCTACGACGATGCCATAAAGGAACGCAGGATTCCCCATCCTGTACTCTTGGCGGCCTTCAATCTGGATTTTCTGTGCATACACCCCTTTCGTGACGGCAACGGCCGTGTATCCAGGCTTCTGCTGCTCCTCCAGTGCTACCACCTGGGATTTGAAGTCGGTCGCTATATCAGCCTGGAGCGTCTCATCGAGCAGCATAAGGAGCGGTATTACGAAACCCTGGAGCAAAGCTCTCAGGGCTGGCATGAAGGCAAACATGATCCCTGGCCGTACATCAATTATCTTCTCTCCATCATCAAGATGGCGTACAGGGAATTCGAGGAGCGCCTCGGCATGATTCAGACTCCCAGAGGAGAAAAAACGGATCTCGTAATTCATGCCATCGAAGGGGCGGCAGGTTCTTTCAGCGTGGCTGAACTTCGGAACATGTGCCCGAATGTGAGTGTGGATATGATCCGCCGTGTCTTGAAAAACCTGCGGGCGCAAGGTCGTGTCGAATGCCTGGGCCGCGGCCAAAAGGCCCAATGGGAAAAGACGGAAAAGTGGCAATTGGGTAATACCCAATGAATTGGGTAATGAATTGGGTACTAACCGGGGAGGGTAGGATGACTCTTAAAAGCAATGGGAAACCCGCCTGATGCTGTCCGGCATTTCTTTATGTACTCTGCCCACCGATAAGGAAAACCGTGGCAAATTTACAGATGATGGATGGAGAAACTGCAGACGGTGTCTTCGGAATTTACGCCCTCGGAATACCGGACAACTCTGCCCGATGAACAAACTGGCCGCCGAAATCAAGTGGGTTCAAGCACTGCTGGAGGAACGGAAAAGGATCTCCTTCTGTTGGAAACTTAAGAACCTAACAGCGTCCCATAGATTCACACTATGTTCGATAAGGCAATAATTCTCACCCAGCTCTGCCTTTCTTGATGCTTGATCAGGTTATGCTTACATCTGGCATTCTATTCTTTGGGGGCACACCGGAAATAGCGACTACGATACGAAATCATTATGTGCACTTGGTGCGGTGATGGTCAGACCTCAATTATCTTTGGATGACATGCGCATCCTATGTCCATTGCCATTCCGGATATTATTCTCTTATCAAAGGTTTGGGTGAGGTTGTGATACATAGTTGTAA
>CAYOIU010000525.1:0-2334 GCA_964404085.1 uncultured Desulfobacteraceae bacterium
TACGCCCTATCCCTTTATCCCCAAGCTTCTCCTTGGTCGCGGTCACAAAGGGTGCACTCCCCACAGCCACACTCTCCGTCCATTTTCCATATAAACAAGGCACTGAATCAAATGGTTGTCTGTTTCCACGGCCGTGGCATGGTATCGGTCTTCCCAGAAAGCACCTTTTCGGTTCTTCCTCTGGTTATACTCCTGTCCCGTTCTTCCTGCGATCAATTGTATGGATTTCGGGATGACGTCTCTTGCTCCGTTGTCTCTTACCAAAAGGTGGATGTGGTTGCAGGTGACCATGTAGTTCAACACGCTCAAGCCAAAGCGCTTCTTGGCCTCGAAAAGCCATCGCAGCCATCGCCTCCGGTCCCTGGCAAACTTCAGTAGAAATTCCTTCTTGTGGCATCTATGTGTAATATGCCACACAACCCCAGGAATGAAATGACGATTTGCCCTTGGCATCTTACTGCTGCTTTCTTAGACAACCCTTTTTGATATGAAAAGTGAAGATTTAAGCCCAAAAAATAGGGAGAAAACCAATCATATTATATCTATATCAAGTCGATGGCTTGGTCCGACCCGGCCCCGCCGGCCCCGGGCCCCGGGAGGTCCTCCCCGAGAAAACGGCCTATGTGGGGCTGAACTGGTTTGCGTACGACGCAAGGGCAGCGGACAGGCACGGGTCATCAGACGTGCCGTAGGAATAGACCCATGACCGACCAGGAAATATTTCAAAAGCTCTCTGAACTGAAAAAGCAGGGCATCGAGGTAGCGCTTGCCACCATTGTCGAAACAGCCGGGTCGACGCCTCGGGGCGTCGGAGCGAAAATGATTATTTGTGCCGATGGAACCGGTTACGGGTCCGTAGGCGGCGGATGTGGAGAGAGCCAGGTGCGAAGTGCAGCGCTGCGTTGCCTGCTCACCACCAAAAAGCCGGAAATGCTCGAAGTGGCCCTGGTGGACGATCTGGGCACAAGGGGGGGGAGACGTCTGCGGCGGGAAAATGCTCATGTTCATTGAGCCCGTAACCTGAACCGTAAAAAGGCTTCATGGAGAAGATACGAATCGGGGTCAGCACCTGTCTCATGGGCGAAGCGGTGGAAAAGGGGTCACCCATTAAAAGGTCCGTCCCTGGACTTTTATTGGATCCGACCCCTTGCTCGATTATACTCCTTCGTGGCAGTGAGTTTTCTTGACACGAGGATCTTTTTTTGTTTCTCTGGAGTCAAAGCATTCCATCTTTATATCCGTTGACCTCTTTTTGGAGGTTATCCGTGAAGATCCCTCAAAAAACGTTCAAACCCATCTCGTGATGGGACGGTACCTGTTCCATGGGGAGTGCAAGGTATCCGTCGTCGCTGGACTCACTGCTAAAGGATGCGGAAAGGTTGCGTCTTCGAAACCAGACAGCCCCTTCAAAGACAAAGATGATGACTTTCGAAAAATGCACCATCGTGTGCATTTCAGATCATCGGTAAGCCGCACATGGAGCGGCCTTTCAAGGTTTCATCGAAAATGGAATTCACCGGAATTCAACTGAAACAGAGGGAGGGACAGCATGATAGACAAAAAAGGAATCCTACTCTTTTCAGTTGCGGCTCTTCTGTTCTTGACACCGCCATCCGTCGCAGCCCAAGGCTCTCCACAGGGGTCCGCCCTGTCGCCTTCTCCGCAGCATCGGCTCGTGCTCCCAACAGGGTGGAGGGTCTTCAGGGGGCCCGGCGGCCTTGTGGTCCTTCATCCTCACGGCTGGAATATCAGGGAAAGGGGGCGCGGCGCATTTCTTGCCTACCGTGCCGGCCCGGGAGGCGCGGCTTCGGCCCTGGTACTGGTGCAGCCCATAGAAAGCATTGACGGTCGGGCAACCGGTGTGGTGGGCGGCCTGGGCCAGATTTTTCCTGACCTGTTTCCCGGAGTGAGCATCTCTAAGAGACGAGCGGTATCCCAAAACCCGGAGGTGGCGGTAGCTGAAATGGAGTTTGCACCGAAAGGAATCCGTTTCAAGGGACTGGCCATGTGCTTCAAACATAAGACCCGCGGCGTGGTCTATGCCATTGCTGCCAACGTCGGAACATGGCAGCAAGACGAGCCGGTGATGAAGCGGATCCTGATGAGCTTTTTCTATTCGGAGGGCGGAGCAGCGGGCCAGGCGGGGCAGACGACTGGAGCATCCCTTCCGGAGATGGTACCCTGGAACGACCCTCTGGAAGGGGCTTTCGCATGTCCGGTGCCCAGGGGGTGGAATGTCGACGGCGGGCTGAAACGGTTCAGCGCCCTTGACGTGCGGTCGGAAATCCTGGTGACCAGTCCGGATAACCGGATGCTGGCCCGTATCGGCGACTC
>CAYOIU010000526.1:0-2334 GCA_964404085.1 uncultured Desulfobacteraceae bacterium
TTTCCAAGCTGAAGATGTTGAAGATGGGGGAAGAAAGATAAAGAAAGGAAAGATCGGAGCACGATAACAGAATTTGTCGGATTTGTGAATACATCCTTTTGGCTTACCATAATCTTCAATGCGGATTTATGCTGATGCTGGACATGGGAACTTCCATATGCCACTATTGCCATTATTCACAAGGGCGGATCCCCCAAAATGAAATAGTGGTGCGCCCTTTGGGCAGAAGTCACGTCTACACGAGCGGAAGGAAGGACAGGATGGCTCTGGAAACCGAACGTAAATTCCTGGTAAAAGACGATACTTGGCGTGCAGGGAATCCCGCCGGCCTGTTCTATCGCCAGGGGTACCTTTCCAGGGTGAAAGAACGGGTCGTGAGGGTCAGGGCGGCCGGGGGAAAGGGTTTCATTACGGTGAAGGGGATCACCAGGGGTATTTCCCGGACCGAGTACGAATATGAAATCCCGGTTGAAGATGCGAACTACATGCTCGATCACCTCTGCGAACAACCCCTTATCGAAAAAATGAGGTACAAAGTCCCCTTTGAGGGAATGATCTGGGAAGTGGACGAATTTCAGGGTGACAACCTGGGGCTGGTGCTTGCGGAGATAGAACTCTCTCACGAAGGGCAGGAGGTCATCCAGCCTCCGTGGCTGGGAAAGGAGGTTTCGGGAGACCCCAGGTATTACAACGCAAATCTGGTGGAACATCCATTTCGCCGTTGGGGAATCTAAATGGTTGGTCGGTTTTCAAATCCGTATTTCTATTGACAATTTAAAGCTGATCGAATATACATAGTTAACAAATGTGTTTATTTGGTATCCTCAATGAAACAGCTGGAATTGAACAAAATAGATAAGGCATATTTTGGGTACGAGGAGATTGCAAGAGTCCTTGGAATCAGCAAAGCCTCAGCCAAGGTGAGTGCCAGCCGTTACGTCAGGCAGGGACTGCTGTTGCGGATCAAGAAAAACGTTTATGTGCTTCGGGAGGTGTGGGACGCGGCGGGGAGGGAAGAAAAGTTCCCTCTTGTGAATCTGGGACAGGTTCCCTCATACATATCCCTCTTGACCGCCCTGGATTACTACGAGGTAACCAGCCAGGTCCAAAGGGATCTTTTTGAATCGGTGGCAGTCAAAAGGACTAAAGAAATCAGTCTGAAGGGCAGCGTCTTTCGATATGTGAAAGTCACTGGAGCTTTGTATTTTGGTTTCAAAAAAGAAAAGGGGTTTTTCATCGCCACCCCTGAGAAAGCGATCCTGGACGCCTTTTATCTGATGTCTTACGGCCGTTATGCTCTTGATATTTCAGCACTGGATGCAATGAAACTGGACATGGACGAAATCGAACGGTTGAGCAGAGAGTTTCCTCTGAAAACACAGAACATGTTGAGAAAGTATGGATATCTTAAGACAGCATGAACTTTTTGAAATAGAAGTTCTGGACAGAATGAACAGTGGGAAGGTGCTCGGCCCTCTTGTCTTCGGGGGTGGGTCCATGCTCAGGCTCTGCCATGACCTGAACCGGTATTCGGTTGACCTGGATTTTTGGTTGATTAGCGTGATTTCGGAGCAATCCTTTTTTGATAAAGTTCGAAAAATCTTCGAAAGAGACTATGAAATTACGGATGCGCAGATGAAACCTTACACCCTGCTATACGAATTGCGGTCCGGTTCATATCCGAGGCGGTTGAAAATTGAAATCCGAAGGGAACAAAAGGACTGTGATTATCAGGAAAAAATCGCCTTCTCCAGATTCACCACGAGACAGGTCGTTTTAAAGGCCCACACTCTGGATCAGACCATGAAAAACAAAATTCAGGCGTTTCTTGATCGTGGTGAAATCAGGGACTGCTTCGACATTGAGTTTCTGCTTCGGAGAGGCGTTTCGCTGCCCTTCAGGGCCGGCAGGGAATCAACTGAACTTCAGAAAAAGCTTGCTCGTTTGAAGAACGCAGATTTCAGGGTCAAGCTCGGGTCTATTCTGGAAAAAGACATTCGAGACTATTATGTCATGCACCGGTTCAGCTACCTCGAGGAGAAACTTGCCTCGATGGCCTCGGTCTCCTGACCATATAAGGTTGTGTGCACATATTTCTTGATCCCTAAGTTGTTTTGGAACCTACGTCCCATCTTCCGTCCCATCTTCGTATGATGTAAACAAAGGAAGGACAAAAATTCAAGGATTTTTCGGTAAAGAAACGAGGAAGGCATACCGTTTTGCAGTGGATTCCCGGAAACCCGGATTTTGCAAATCTTGATTCATGCTCTGAATTCCAAGAGTTGAAGAGGTTAATTGAGATTGAAAAGAGTTTGAAATAAAATCCTGAGAATA
>CAYOIU010000527.1:0-2323 GCA_964404085.1 uncultured Desulfobacteraceae bacterium
CGGAAGACGAAGCCGGCCGGCTGAAGGCTCTGATCGATTCTTCCGGGATCAGGAATTACCTCATCCAGTGGAACACCGGGTCCGGATTCGACGGCATCTATGACCAGCTCAATGAGGCAGGCTTCAACTTCAGCGAGCCGGGCAAGGGCAAAAACATGTTTCTCAGTTTCGGCATTGCCATCGCCCTGGGTGCCGAATCCGTCGGGCTCATCGATGCGGACATCCGATCATTCAAACAGGTCCAGCTGGACCGCCTTCTCTATCCGGTCGTGGTGCTCAACTACGATTTTTCCAAGGCCTACTATACCCGTCTCAGGGATAGGCAGTTCTACGGGAGGGTGAAAAGGCTGCTGCTGGACCCCCTGCTCCTCTCCCTGAAGAGAAAATTTGCCGAGGGCAAGCAGGAAAAAATGATGGATCTCATTGATTTTCTTCTGGGATTCAACTACCAGCTCTCCGGGGAAGTAGCCTTTCACGTGGATCTCCTGAAGAGGATGCGTTTTGCCACCAATTGGGGCGTCGAGGTCTTCACGCTGATAGAGGTTTACCGGAAGGCCTCATCTTCAGCCCAGGTCATGTTTTCCGAGCAACCCTTTGACCACAAGCACCAGCGGGTATCTGCGGAAGACCGCACCAAAGGCCTCAATCGCATGGCCATCGATATCGTAACAACCCTGATGAATGCCTTGATCATCGAAGAAGGCCTCGAGATATCAGACACCTTTTTCCGGGATCTGTCCATCACCTACCAGGCCCTTGCCGAAGAACAGGTGAAAAAATATTCCGATGATGCCGGCTTCAGCAACCTGAGATACGACAGGGACACGGAAGAATACCTCGTGAAAAATGTCTTTCGCAATTCCGTCCTCGAGGCCGGTGACCTCCTTACCGCTCCCTACAGGATGACCGAAAAATTTCTCAGGTTCGTCCATTCACACTCTGAATTCAAGCCCTTCCTGGAAAAGGGCCTGGGCGACGCCATTTTGGCCGTTGACCGAAATGGCCGGCAGACGGTCTTTGAAATGCCGCAGACCGTTTCGTGGGAGAGGGTGTCAAACAAACTGCCAAGGATTTTTTACGACCTGATCGAAGTGGTAGAAAGTGAGAAAAGGCGTTTTGCCTGAAATGTCGAACCCCATTTTTCCATGAAACAGGACTTCGCCACAGGATCCTCAAAACCGGTTCAAATGCTCATTTTCAGCGATCTGGACGGGACGCTACTCGACCCCGAGTCCTACAGCTGGCAAGAAGCCGATGAGGCTCTCAACGTGTGCAGGCAACGACGTGTGCCGGTTATCCTGGCCTCCAGCAAGACCAGGGCGGAAATGGAAATCCTGCGCAGAGGGATGTCTCTGAAAGGTCCCTTCATCGTGGAGAATGGCGGGGGTATTTTTCTCCCGACACGAACTTTTGAAGACTTGCCCCCCGGCGTCTGCCTGGAAAAGGACCTCTGGAAGTGGCCGCAGGGCCCCTCTTACGAATCCCTTACCCATGGACTGCGCGAGATCCGGCAGCATTTGGGATACAACATCCGGGGATTTGCGGAAATGACCGTCAGGGAGATTTCCCGGCTCACGGGCCTGGACAACGAAATGGCCCGAAAGGCCGCCCAGAGGGAATTTGACGAACCGTTCGTGATACTGGCCCCCCGGAACCCGGATCGCGAAGCCCTCCATTCCGCGGCGGCCCGGAGGGGACTTTCCGTCACCGAAGGGGGCCGGTTTTTCCACCTTCAGGGTCCCACCGACAAGGGCATGGCCATGGATCGGGTCGTTTCCCTTTACTTGGGGCTTTACGAGAAGATCCTGTCTGTGGCCCTGGGCGACAGCCCGAATGATTTTTCCATGCTTGAACGGGCCGATTATCCCGTCTTGATCCGTTCAGGGGTGGATTTTCCGGAGGTCGTGAACCGGATACCGCGCCTTACGGTTACGCGCGAAAAAGGGTCTAAAGGCTGGAATGAGGCCGTGCTGAATATTCTTTCATCAAGGAGCGAGCGGAATGACCAAACAGTTTCAACCTGAAATAAACCCCCATGCCGTAGAAAAGACCGAATTGGTGGTCTGCATACCATCTTATAATGAAGCGGACTCCATCGCCTATCCCACTCTGCAGGCCGATAAAGGACTCATGAAATATTTCAAGGATAGGACTTCTGTTATGATCAACTGCGATAATCATTCGCCCGACAACACCGGCCGCGCCTTCCTTGAGACCCCAACCAAGACCCCGAAAATGTATCTCTCAACTCCACCGGGCGTCAAAGGGAAGGGAAACAATTTCAAGAACCTGTTCAACAAGGTTGTGGATCTGCAGGCCAAGG
>CAYOIU010000528.1:0-2313 GCA_964404085.1 uncultured Desulfobacteraceae bacterium
AGTGTTTAGAAAGCATCTGAAAAAGATTGTCAGGTTCGGTTCCCATTCGTTGTTCGTAGGCTGCCGCTCGCGGCATAAACCAGCTTCTTACGAAGTCATCCGTTTTCGGCCATTTTCAAAGCCAATTTTCTTGACATCGAGGAGGGTTGCCTGTACTACCCCTGATGCACGAACGGCATGCGGCTGTCCTGCTGGTGATCAGGAATCATTCCAAACCGCTTGTGACCCACCACCTCATGATGACAAGAAAAAGTAAACAACGATGAAAAAACGCTGGTCAAAACCGAACGGCTATCGAAACGTCCTCTCCATAAGCCTGCCCATGGTGGCAACCATGGGCTCCATTACCGTCATGCAGTTTACGGACCGGGTATTTCTAGCAAACTACTCGGTAAACGCCATTTCCGCCGCCCTCCCTGCAGGAATCGCCGCCTTTACATGCCTCAGTTTTTTCATGGGGGTCGCCAATTACACTAACGCCTTCGTGGCTCAGTATACCGGCGCCGGTGTCCGGTCCCGGGTGGGTGCGGCACTCTGGCAGGCCATATACTTCTCCATCGCGTCCGGGATCATCCTTGCTTCCTTCGCCTTGGTTTCACGCCCTGTATTTGACCTAATCGGCCACTCACCACAAATCCGCGCCCTTGAGAAGACCTATTTCGATATCCTCACGATCGGCGGAGGCATTTCGGTCCTGGCTTCGGCCCTGGCATGCTTCTATGTGGGCCGGGGGTTGACATGGACGGTGATGCTGATACACATGGCCGGCGCCGCCGTCAACATCCCTCTGGACTACTGTCTCATCAACGGCGTCGGCCCTTTTCCTGAGCTGGGCATTCGGGGCGCGGCCATCGCCACGGTAACGGCCTATGGGGTCATCCTGGCTGCGCTGGCCATTCTCATTTTCTCCCCCTCCAACAGGCGCAGGTTCGGGACCTGGAGCAGGAGGACATTTGACAGGGAGCTCTTCTTAAGGCTCATGCGGTACGGACTGCCCAGCGGCATACAGTTCTTCCTTGAAATTGCCGGTTTCACCTTTTTCATCCAGATGCTGGGCCGCCTGGGCGACCTGGAACTGGCCGTATCCAATATCGTCCTCTCCATAGAATCCCTCGCCTTCCTGCCCATGGTGGGGTTTCATATCGGGACCGCCACCCTGGTGGGACAGGCCATCGGCAGAAATCGGCCGGAAGACGGTTCCTATGCGACCACCAGCGCATTCCACATCACCCTGCTCTATATGCTCTTGATTTCATCCCTGTTCCTGCTCATGCCCGGCCCCCTTCTCAAACTCTTCATCTCTGTCCATACCTCGTCCTTGGAATACGAAAGCATCATGAACCTCGGTGTGATCTTGCTCCGATTTGTGGTTGTTTTCTGCCTGTTTGACTCCCTCAATCTGGTATTTTCCGGGGCCATCAAAGGTGCGGGCGACACGCAGTTCATCATGTGGACCATCGGCGCATTGTCTCTGGGGATGATGATCATACCATCCTATCTTGCCGTGGAGGTCTTCCATGCGGGGCTCTATGTGCTCTGGACATTGGCCACCATCTATGTCTGCGGACTCGGGGTGGCCTTCATGCTCCGCTACAGAAATGGGAAATGGAAAAAGATGCGCGTAATCGAGGAGCAACCGCCACTCTTAGCTGGAATACGGAAATAAGCGGAGCAATTCACGACCCCGGCCTTTTTACAGGTTCCTCAGCACTTTTCCTACCATATTAGAAGTTATCAAACAGGCTGAGTTGCCTGTCCTGCTCTTTTTTCTTTTTCTTATCCTCGGCAATCTTTCGGTTGATCTCTGTTCGTCGCGCCTTTTTCTTCGCAGCCTTTCGTTCTTTGAGGCGCTTCTGTTCAGCCTTGTATTTCTGAAACTCCCTTGCTTCTTTCTCGTCCATAGCCATCTTTTACACGATCTTCACCGAACCTCTTTTTGAAAATCTCCTTTTCGTTCTTATTTTACTAAAAGAAAGCCCGATTGACAGGCAGCAAACCCAAATCCATCGCCGAATTTCATTTACGTGTAGAAAGGCGAATGGTTGGGGAGGAATCCTGATCACCAGCAAGGCATTGGATGTAAGTTGAAAATCCCGGACTTTGAGCAGGGGCGAAGGCGACGCCGCTTGAACCCTGCGAAATCCCGTCTTGGCGGGGAGATGATACCTTGGTGGTGGACTAAGGGAAAGGAGATGACTTGAAATGAAGACTAGAAACATTATTCTGCTAATTCTGTTATTCGTTTCCCTGATGCTTTCCGGCTGTGCCTACGAAGGCTATTATGGCTGGAATGGGGAATACGATTACGCCCCT
>CAYOIU010000529.1:0-2311 GCA_964404085.1 uncultured Desulfobacteraceae bacterium
TTCAAGTTCTTCTTTATGAAGAACTTGAGTGGGAAATCGGACTGATCGGGGTTATGCCCCCACAGGATATAGAGATTGGAATCCGGTTCTTCAGTCGGATACCGTCCGAATGTCATTTGTCTGGTCCGTATGCGCATGCGGTAACAGACACTTTCCACCGAGAAAAAGCTTGGGGATCCGAATCCGGAGCGGACCAGGTGGACCAAGGTCGACATCTCCAGGTTTTCGACGCCGATGGAGCCGCAGAAGAAACCAAAGACCTCCGGACCGTAATCTTCCTTGAGGCGGGTCAATTTCTCAGCGATCTCGTCCAGCGCCTGCTCCCAGGAAATCTCTTGGTATCCGCCGTCCAGGCGCTTCAGCGGGCATTTCAGACGGTTGGGGCTGTAAATGACGTCGAGGGCATTGGCCCCTTTTGGACATAATCGGCCCTTATTCACCGGGTGGGATTCCAGCCCCCTGATCTTCACGGCTTTTCCTTCTTCCACTGTCACCTTGGTCCCGCAGCTGTGATAACAGAGGGTACAGTCCGTAAGAATTTCCTTTTTTTCAATCACAGAGTTACCCCACCATTAATAGTTTGTTTTATTGAGATACATAAATGAACAATGAACATGAAGGTACAAAGGTACAATTGAAAAGTATGGCAAAGCAAAAGATGTGCCAGAGGCTTACCATGAAGAATATTTAATGAAATGTCAGCAGGTTACACACAGGGTATGCTGTGATGGGAAGCGGATGGGTACCATTGAAAGGGTCACAAGATATCAGTTTGATAGCGTTTTGCATATCAAAATGATAATTCGATGCTGCCTCAGTCTATTGAAAGAAGATTTGTTCAGAGGGAAATAGCTTGTTTTCATTGCAAAAAAAAGAATATAGGGCTTCCGTGATCGTGCAGGTGGTGAGAGTTTTCAATTTGATAGCGTTACATCATTCCTAGATTTTTAAGCAACCGGGAAAAATTTGAGCGAGGCAATCCCAACAACTCAGCAGCCTTTGCCTTTTTGCCCCTTGCCTCAATCAAGGCGTGTTTGACCATTTCTATTTTAAAATCAAAAACAGCGTCTCGCAGGGGTTTGACCCGGGTGTTTAAATGGGATTTCACCGTGAATTCCGTGGGTAGATCCTCCTTTGTGATCAGGTTCCGTTTGGATATAATCATCAAGCGTTCGATGACATTTTCTAGCTCCCTGATGTTTCCAGGCCAATGATAAGAGCAAAAGGCATCATAAACGTCCTGATCCATGGCCATCCTGCCTATGCGCAAATGAGCATATTTGTTTAGAAAATACGCTATAAGCTCCGGCATATCTTCTTTTCTTTCCCTTAACGGTGGTAACTGAATCGGAAAAATATTAAGGCGGTAAAACAGGTCTGATCTAAAACGATTTTCAGCTATTCGTTTCTTGAGATCTTTGTTGGTGGCTGCGATAACTCTCACATCTACCCGAAGAACGGACTCGTGACCCAGGGGTTGAATTTCCTGCTCCTGCAGGACCCTCAATATCTTGGTCTGGGTCTTGGGGGACAGGTCCCCGATCTCATCCAGAAATATGGTCCCGTTCTGGGCTAACTCAAACATCCCTATTCTTTTTTTGAAGGCCCCTGTAAAGGCCCCTTTTTCGTATCCAAAAAGCTCGCTCTCCAACAAATCATCTGGAATGGCGGCACAATTGACCTTGATCAAAGGGGCGTTTTTTCTAGGCCCCATTTCATGGATGGCATTGGCCATGAGTTCCTTTCCAGTGCCAGTCTCCCCGTAAATGATGACGGTCGTGGAGGTCGGGGCAACCTTTCGCACCAGATCCATCACCGCCCGCATTATCGGGCTTTTGCCGATGACAAAATCCGATTTGATCTTTTCTTTGAGATAGATGTTCTCTTCTTCAATCCGCTTTGAAAAACTCTCAATATGGTTTTTCTCCTCCACCACCTTCTGAAACCGGATAGCATTTTCAAGGGCCATCCCGGCCTGCTGCCCAAAGGCTGAAAAGAAATTTTTCTGCTCATAATTAAAAGTGTCAGGCTCCCTGGAAAAGACAGTGAGAACCCCAATCAAAACACCTCTGGCTAAAATAGGCACGATGATACAGGATTGAATGCCTCTTTCCCTGAAAAACTCTTGGGATAGTTGTATTATGTGATTAATGCTCGTATCATTGATGACAAGAGCATGTTCGCTTCTCGAGATCTCATTAATAAGCTTCTCGCTGAAAGTAAAATCAACATCTCTATGGTCGCCCTCATGCATCCCTTTTGATAAAATCGGCTCCAGTGTCTCATTCCGCATCAGACTAAATTGGAATAT
>CAYOIU010000530.1:0-2306 GCA_964404085.1 uncultured Desulfobacteraceae bacterium
ACTGGATGAGTTCGACCAAAAGAAGCGGGAAAAGGCCAACCTCCCTTTGCTTTCCTCTACCATAGATGAGGCGGTAAAGCTGATGGAGGACCGAAAATGAGATACGGTATTTTCCTCGGCTGTACCATACCCGCCAGGGCGCGCAACTATGAGATGTCGGCACGGGCGGTTGCCGGAAGACTAGGGCTCGACCTCGTCGATATCCCCGATTTTTCCTGCTGCGGCTTTCCCATGAAATCATCAAACCTGCCATCGGCGCGTCTGCTGGCCGCCCGGAACCTGGCCCTGGCCGAGGAACAGGGGTTGACCATTGCGACGCTCTGCAGTTCCTGCAACTCCATGCTCGCCGAAGAGGCCCATCGGCTCGAACACGATCCAAAAGCCCTTGAAGAGACCAACGCAA
The DNA here is from genome assembly GCA_964404085.1 of uncultured Desulfobacteraceae bacterium. Taxonomy (GTDB): domain Bacteria; phylum Desulfobacterota; class DSM-4660; order Desulfatiglandales; family Desulfatiglandaceae; genus CAYUCJ01. The sequence goes on from CAYOIU010000530.1 coordinate 404, forward strand.
GTCTTTCAACGATTGGCCGCAAATATGAGGGGACCACGAAAGTCAAGCATTTTGCCAGGGTCCTCCTGGATGATGTGGGACTCGACAGGATCGAGGAGGCCGTAACCAAGGACCTGGGTGGCCTGAAAGTGGCCATGCACTACGGGTGCCACTATCTCAAACCCACGGAGATCTACCCGGACGGCGAGAACCCCGACCATCCCGAATCCCTGGACCACCTCATCCAGGCGGTGGGGGCAAAATGCGTCCCCTATGGAATGGAGCGAAACTGCTGCGGAGGACCGGTCATGGTGGCGGACGAGAACACGGCCCTGGCCATGGCCAAGCAGAAGCTGGATCATATCAAGGTGTCGGGCGCAAATGCCATGACCCTTGTCTGTCCCTTCTGCAGCGTCATGTATGACAGCAACCAGAAGGGCATCGAGTCGACATTTGACGTGGAATACAAAATTCCCGTCCTTTTTCTCCCCCAGATCCTCGGGCTGGCCATGGGGCTTGACCGGAAGACCCTTGGGCTGAACATGAATGTGGTCAAGACAAAAAAACTGACGGAAGAGATCCTTCAATAAGAGCCTCACACGGGATGGAAGTGCTCAAGGTTCCAGAAATAGAGCTGGCGGATCGGAGACAACGGCTTCGGAAAGAGCTGCTTGAAACAGGTATCGAAGGGTTGTTCGTTGTCCAGCAGGTGGATCTCTTCTATCTTACCGGCGCCCTTCATCCGGGTATCTGCTACCTGCCGGCGGAAGGTGAACCCCTCCTCTTCATCAATCATTCCTGTTCGTCAAGAATATCCCATCCAGACACAATCCATATTTTCGAAATAGGGTCTCTGGACGAGATACCCACCGTGATCGGTGACGTCTGCGGTGGGCTTCCCCGGGTCCTGGGCTTTGAATTCGATGTCTTGCCCGTCGCGGACTTCAACTTGTACCGGGGCCTCTTCCCGGGTCAGGAATGCGTGGACGGTTCCCCTTCCATCCTGAAGGGAAGGCGAATCAAATCGGCCTGGGAATTGGTGCAGATGGAAAGGACGGCCGAACTCACCCGAAGGACCTTCGACTACGGCCGATCAGCCCTGAAGGCCGGGCTGAGTGAAATGGAATTTGCATGCATGCTGGAAAGTTTTGCACGTGTCCAGGGAAAGGAAACGGAGAGCGTAAGGGTCAGGGACTATCAGACCGAGGGGTATCCCGGACACGTCCTGAGTGGTGAGAGTGGCGGCAGGGTCGGCCTGCTCGATTCCCCTGCGAGCGGCCAGGGGACTTCCCCGGCCTTTCCCTGTGGGGCGGGACACAGAACCATCAGGGCCAATGAACCCGTCATGGTGGATTTTGGATTGGGGCTGAACGGCTACCACATGGATGAGACGCGGATGTTTTCCATAGGGCCTCTGCCGGATAAGATTATGAAGGCGTGCGAAGCAGCCATAACCATACACGATGCAGTCCTCTCCCGGGTGAAACCCGGTATCACCGTCGACGAACTTTTCAAGCATTCTGTTGCCAGCGCCGAAAGGCTCGGGTATGGTGAACAGTATCTCGGTCCTCCGGGTCAGAAAGTGAACTTTATCGGGCACGGGATCGGCCTTGAACTCATAGAGGGTCCGGTCATCGCAAAAGGGAAGAAGGATCGCTTGGAGGCGGGAATGACATTCGCCCTGGAGCCCAAGATCGTATTTGAGGACGCCTTTATCGCGGGCGTGGAGAGTGTCTTTGTGGTGACGGATACAGGGCGCCGTTTGATCAGCAGGCTGCCCGTTGAGGTGTTCATATGCTGAGCGCCTTCCACATCGTCTTCCCGGCGAATGCGAAGCAGGCTTGGACCCTCAGGATCGCCTCCTGAACTCCGATGAACGGGCCTTCGTGGGAAGCCATTAACTGTTCAACATCGAATTTTAATT
>CAYOIU010000531.1:0-2304 GCA_964404085.1 uncultured Desulfobacteraceae bacterium
CTAGTATCGCGTCTCATAAGTTCTGTCCAGGTTTTTGGCAATTTGACATTGGAAACGGGGGATGCACTTAGGCAGCCCTGGCCAAAGGTTCTGTGTGTCTGATAACTGTCTTAAGAAATCGGCTATAAGCTTCACGCGCCTTTTTTTGCCCGCGTGGTCTGGTGTCCAACTCGATTATATTGGTAATGTAGTCATTTTTTTGGGTGGCAAGATTGATAAGGTGACACCAGTCGGCCTGCGGTATGAGTCTGAGATAATCCTCAGCTAAGTTACTCATGAGTAAGAGCTGACTTGTAAGGAATTTCGCGTCCATTTGATTGGTCTCAATAGAGAGCAATCGGCAGAAACGGCGAACGGCCTTTCCGTGCAGTCCCTCTCCGGTGTAAGACCAGCTAAAAGGATGGGCATAAAATTCGTTCCACGTGTCGATGAAAGCGAGGATGGTTTCACGAAGCTGCTCAACAGAGAAAAAATGATCGTATTTGAGGCACTTGCTTTTGAGGATACCAAACCATATCTCAACCATATTCAACCAGGATGCATGAAAAGGCACGAAATGAACGACAATGCGTTTGTGTTGCGATTGGAGCCACTGGCGACGTTCGGCCCCGGTCCTGAGAGGTGAATAGGGTACACCGCTGAGTTCGGCCACAGTGTGACAGAAATCGTCATGGTAATGTGGGCTGAGATTGTCCATAATGTAGTGGATAACCGCATCTGATGGATGCATTCGGACATGGGAAGAGAAAATCCGACACAGTGTGTGCCGATTATGATCTTCGGTGCACTGGCCGTAGACCTTCCCTGTAGCCGGATTCAGGAACGCCAGGAGATCGGTCGTCCCATTCCGCCGATAGTCGAAGTCCTCAAAAACAGGCTGGTGAGGCCCTGAAGGCAAGTTGGGTGTGAGACGTTTCAGTGCCTGGATGCAGGTGCACTCGTCGAAACAGTACAGGTTTTGTGGCGGATCCGAATAACATTCAATAATATGTTCCATCTTTGGGAAGAAATCCGGATCAGTAAGCTGCAAATAATATTTGCGGCGATGTGGACGGAGCGCATGTTCCAGGAGGATTCGGTGGATGGTTGGCCGACTGATCGGTCCGCCAATTGCCTCAGGATGTTCTTTGAAATACCTCTGAGCATCCCGTAATGACCATCGATAGACTCCAGGGAGTGGAGGCGTGTGCTGGCAGTACACAGCTATAGTCATGAGCCGGGCAGATTCGGAAAAGCGGCGCGGTCGACCACACCGCTGAACATCGGTGAGGGGTCTGCCTTTTTCAACCCGACACACCCACCTATGGACTGTTTTTGCATGGGTTGCGGTGAAAATGGCAATACTCCGACCCTCAATGCCTCCCATGCTCAAGGCAGCAATAATGGCCCGTTGCTGAATCCTTTCCTCTATCAAGGACCGCTTTGGAAGAGATAATATGCTCTGCTTCATGTTTTGGAACAATTGCTGGAAGTTTTTTTTACAGTGTCCACAAGCTGCGGCAAGGATCGCATGATTTTTCCCAGTCCCATCCGAGCCACATGATGGCGCACCGTGCGCGGTGGCACATCGATATTGCATCGCTCCTTCAGTTCGGTCGATATCGTTTTCCCGGAGGTTCTTCCAGAAGTAATGATATCAACGGCAAACTGCTGAATCAGTTCGGCCTTCACCACAGCAGGGACCCGGTAGTCCTGCTTCTGGCCCTGACGACGGTCCATTAGAGAACGGGTCCCTTCCTCATCGATTCGACGTGCAAGAGTTGCTGTATGGGACGGGGTTAACTTTATGGCCTCAGCAACTTCTCGCTTGGAAAGAAGGCCGTTGTTAAGCATCGAGAGTAAAACTATCTTCATCTGCAAAGGGTCATGTCGGGAGAGCTTGAGATGTCTGTTGCTCATACCAAAATCGACCACAATGTAGTCTTCTTCCTCTTGCAAGGTGATCGGTGATGGTTCCGGCCGGGCTTTTGGCAGAAAGGTGGAAAAGCGGCGCCTTCGATCCTCTAAGGCTGCAAGGCCATCTCTGTCAACCGCCTTGATGATCGATTTTGCCGTTTCCGATGGAATGCCCAGCGACTGACCAATTGCCTTGCGGTTGAGGCCAAGCAGGTACAAAGCAAAACAGAGAATGCGCTGAACGACGACCGGGCCGAGCGTTTGCGCCGCCTGATCCATTCGGTTCTCGCAAAGTCGAGGAGAAAAAATGAGGCTTTGGCAATCTATCAATGGTGTATTTTCCATTATAGTTCCCCCACTAAGTTAGAGTTAATTGCCATAGTTTCCTTCAATAACGGCATTTTTAAT
>CAYOIU010000532.1:0-2264 GCA_964404085.1 uncultured Desulfobacteraceae bacterium
TCTTTGTCAATAATCAGTCCCACCAGGATAAAAGATCGAAAGGAGAGATTCCGGGCAGCCTTCATGACACTCACGGGAGGTTCAGGGTTCAGCATGGAGATCAGCCTGGGAATGGGCGCAGTGGAAATAAGGTGATCGACCGGGCTTTCAACTGTTTCCCCATGATGGATGTGGGCGACATTTTCTATGTGGCCGTTTTTGTGTCCGATACGGATTACTTCCGAATGAAATAGAACCTGGCCGCCCCTGTCATCGATGGCTTTCACAAAACGGTTCCACATCATTCCAGGACCTCTCGTGGGATAGGAGAACTCCTCAATGAGACTCTTGGCCTGCTGATGACCGAGCAGAGCATTTGCGACGGCCACCATGAGGGAGAGCCCCTTGATGCGCTGTGCTGCCCAATCCGAACGGATTTCCTGACAGGGGATCCCCCAGACCTTTTCCGTATAGGTCTTGAAAAAGGTACTGAACAAGCGATGGCCGAAACGGTTCGATACCCACTCCTCAAAGTTGTCCTCATGGGGTAGGGGACGAATCCGGGACCCGATATAGCTTGTAAGAATCAGGATGCTCTCGATGGCTCCCAGATTGTAGAGGGCATTGGATATGCTTAAGGGATACTTGAAAAAACGTCCGCGGTAATAGATGCGCGATATTCGGCGGACTTTGATAAACGCTTCCCCCAGCATTTCCTGCCAGAGGCGGTTGACCTCATCAATCTTGGTGAAAAACCGATGGCCGCCGATGTCGAAACCATAGCCCTTGTAGACCTCTGTTCGGGCAATGCCGCCGGCTCTATCGGTCTTTTCAAGCAAAAGAGGACGGATACCCTCTTTGACAAGCTCGAAAGAAGCGGCCAGTCCTGCGGGTCCGGCCCCGATGATGACGACATCGTTTCTACTCATCGACGAAGCCTCGGGATTTCTTATGTGATGCGTCATGTTCCCCCTGTTTGTTATTGAATACGCTGCCGGATGACGGCTTCTTCCATAAGTGACGCGTGAAACCGACGGCAAAAGCCATACCGCTGTAGAGAAAATAGAACCAGTGCCAGGGAACGACCTCTAAAGTAAAAACGATACCTCGGCTTCTGGTAAAAAACCGGTAAAGATCCCTGTTGAGCCAGAAGATAAGAAGCATCAATGGGAGGATTGGCAGGAGAAAGAGGGGCGAAAAAATGGTGCCCAGCAGAGCCAAGCCAAGAAGATAGACAGAAACCACACTGACGCGGTCGCTGGTCTTCAGGTTCAAGTCATTGAGGATACGGCTTTCATTGAGGATCAGATCGGTCCAGGGAAGCGCCCGGTAAAAGAAATCCGCCTTTAAGAGTGATATGGGACCCCACCGTTTCAGATGTTTGACCTGCAGGTTCTTAAGAAGCCGAATCCTGTGTCCTGCCCTCTTGAGCCTATAGCCCAGTTCGATATCTTCGATGCAGGGGCGGCGATAGCCCTCATCAAAGCCGCCAAATTCCAGGAAGACCTCCCTGCGGATGGCCCCACAACCCGTCCAGAAAGTGGCGGCGTCCTCATTTGCGTTCTGGTGAACGTAATGATGAAACAGGTTTTTGTATTGAGATAGAAAGTTGCCCTCGAAAGGAGAATCATCATAGGACCCGAACAAGGCGGACAAATCGGGGTCCTGTTGGAATGTGGAGGCAACCAGATCGACTGCATTCTCCGGAACCAGGACGTCGGCATCAACAAAGAAGAGGATGTCCCCTCCGGCATGCCGGGCCCCAAGATTCCGAGCACACGCCGGGCCCGATGGCTCGGACGTCTTAAGCACTCTTGCGCCGAAGTCATAAGCGAGGCGCCAGGAGCCGTCCGTATCTCCGTCGGCCACGACGATGACCTCGGCGGCTGATGTTTGGTCTGCTGACAGGCTTTGCAGACATTTCGAGAAGTTGGGACCACCATTGGCCACTGGGATGATTACCGAGACTGATGGGGGGGCAATAGTTGGCATGGGGCGGCGTTGACTATTTCAGCTCTTTCAATGCTGCCTTTGCACGTTCCATTTTCGGATTGAGCTGGAGTGCCCTCATGAATTCGTTCCTGGCTCGATCGGGGGCCTTCATGCCCTGAAACATCCTTCCCAGTTCATAGTGGTAGACCGCATATTGTGCCTCACTCCTGAAGATGAAGGAGAACTCTGCCAGAGCCTGGCTCATCTCTCCCCTTCTGGCGTGGATTCGGGCAAGGTAGAAATGGGCGTCCATAAAGTCCATATTAATGGTGAGGGCTCTCTCGAGGTAGGCC
>CAYOIU010000533.1:0-2245 GCA_964404085.1 uncultured Desulfobacteraceae bacterium
ATCGTGAGGGGCTTGACTGGCACCGCGGCCTTTCTATCGCTCATAGCTGCCATTCGATTGCTACCTGTCTCATCGGCAATCGTCCTCTTTTATTCCTTTCCAACCTTTGCCGCCATTTTTGCGGCTCTCTTTTTTAAAGAGCACGTGTCCCGCTTCCAACTATTGAGCATTCTTGGAACCTTTGCCGGCGTTGCCATCATGTTGGATTTTACTGTCCAGGGGAGCCTGCTCGGCCAGATCATGAGTCTCCTGGCCGGCCTTTTCGCTGGATTGACCGTGACCATCATCAAGAAATTGAGGGAAAGTAACGGCGTGGTCGTCATCTATCTCTATTTTTGCCTGGTGGGCGGCGTTGTCACGTTCCCGAAATTCATAGCCGATCCAATGCTTCCCGGGTCGGGCCTTGAATGGCTGGCCATAGGCAGCATGATCGTCCTTCTCGTTGGTGCCCAGTTGTCCATGAACCAGGGTTACCTCCACTGCAAGAGCTGGGAAGGGGGGCTCTTTCTCAGTAACGAAGTGGTGTTTACCGCCATCCTGGGGATTTTTCTATTTGGGGACCAGGTCACCTGGCGGTTCTGGTGCGGGGGCGGACTTATACTCGGAAGCGTCCTTTTTCTTGACTGGGGAAATCGGAGAACGGAAAATAGCTAGTGCACATCCATGGGCACGAAGATGACTCCTAACGAAGTCGCCCTATTCACCGCAACTCAGGAGGAGGCCTGAGGGTCTTTTTCGGACACTTTCTCATAGTGCACTTGGCACCCTACTCCGACATGGACGACTATTTGGGGTTTACGCCTCCGGAAGCCCCGGCGCTCTTTAATAGCTACCCTTAAACCCCAAATCGGTGTCCATCTTCTCCAGAGTGTTTAGAAAGGGTCTGAAAAAGATTGTCAGGTTCGGTTCCCATTCGTTGTTCATAGGCTCCCGTTTGCGGCATAAACCAGCTTTTTTCAAAACCATCAAGGATTGGGAAATCCAAGAAACGGAGTTTGTTAAATGAAATGTGACAGATGTCAAGTGACCATCGAAGAAGGAGAAGAAAGGGAATTGCACGGGCGGATTTTATGTGAGGACTGCTATATTGACGCCCTTTCGCCCGCCAAGGCATGTGATCCATGGGCCGTATACAGTGCGAAGACTTTTTCAAACCAAGATGGATCGAATATTGAGTTGACAAAGACTCAATCCAAAATACTACAGATATTGGAAGAGACAGGGGGTGCAGAGCCGGAAGTCATCACACAGAGGCTTCAAATAAAGCCCTCCGATCTTGAAAGAGAGATTGCAACGCTGCGACACATGGAGAAGGTTAGGGGCGAACTGCGGGAGGGGATGAAGATTCTTCGTCTGTGGTAAATGAAAGCCAAGGTTGCTCGGTTTAAAGAATTAAGGTGGCGGCTCCTATTTGACAGGAGCCTTTTGTATGCGAAAGGTCGTGTGGATCAGGACCAGATAGATAGTAGCAAAAAAATAGGCGATGAGCGTGCCCCAATAGATCCCTAAGGACGGGTAGGTGAAATGAATGACCATTGCATAGACAAACAGAGAGACCAATCCGTCGGGGACATTTTTTATGAGGGTGTGTACATGTTCCAGCCTGTAGGAAAAATGGACGATAACCATGACGGGAAATAGGGTAATGGGAAAAGCTGAAAACAATCCTGCCCATCGTGGACCTACCCACCTTGCGGCCGAAGTGATCAGTACGATGATGGCGCCTGAAAAAATGGCCCTGCCAAGCAACAGGGGCATATTCAGAGACAACCTGTTTTCGATCTTAATGTCCTTGATGTCCTTGAGAAGAAATCTGAATAACAGGATGGATGCCAGGGGAATTGCCAATGACATGAAAACAGTTGCCCTTAGATTGTGACACACAAATATAGTGCCGGTGTAACCAGCAGTGCCCGCCACCGAAGAGACAAAAATATTGAGCCATTTTTTTCGGTTTTTCAGCCTTCGAGACGCCAGGTAGTAAAAGTAAATAAAACTCTGAATCCCCACCAGCCCAATGGAGGTGTAAAGGGCACTATCTGAGGCAAACCCGGGTCCTGCCTCGAATCCGATAAAAAAAAGACTCAGGGCCGCCCCCAAAGGATACCCCGAGAGTATGCCCGCAACGCGAGGACTGACGTGCTCCGCAATAAGGGATAGGGTGACCACCATCGAGACGGATACCAATATTTTGATCAAAGGCATGAGGAGGGATTATAGTATAGGTGAACTTGTTATTCCAGAT
>CAYOIU010000534.1:0-2237 GCA_964404085.1 uncultured Desulfobacteraceae bacterium
AGCATTTAGCTCTTGACAACGCCCGTTTCATAGCAGTGTCCATCCATAAATGGCTATTTTTCCCGATATCTTCGTTATGCTCAAATTTTAATCCTCGAAATACCTCAATGTATTCCTGTGGTTAAAATTTTCCCATGCCTTGATCTCGGAGAAACTATCTCATTTCTGGATGGACACTGGTTATACGCCTAGCCTGGCATCATTTCTCAAAAATGGGATACGATTTTTCAAGGATAGCGTCCGTCACGCTGGTTATGTGCCGATAAACATCATTGTTCATCTTTTCATACAAAGCTGTATGTTCTTCATTTGGATGAAACACATCCCTGATCCTTACCATTTTTTCGATGGCCGTGAAAAAATCATTATACGCACCGACCGCCACAGCTGCGCAGATGGCTGAACCGAGGCCGGCAGCGACATTGACGACATTTCTGGCGGCCGGAATACCGAACACGTCTGAAAAGATCTGCATGAACAGATCACCGCTCGATCCTCCGCCCGATATGATAACCCGGTCAAGGTCGATGCCCAACTCGCTGCACATGGCATCCATATGGTTTTTCATGGTCAGGGCAATGGCTTCAAGTATTGAGCGGTGCATGTGGGCCCTGGTATGACCTCCGTGAAAGCCAATCATGATTCCCCTCTTAAACGGTTTGTCCGGCGGAGCCAGCCATTCCGGGATGGTCATCAATCCCTCGCTGCCCACTTCAACTTCCTTTGCCTCCCTGTTCAGCACCTCCTCGGGGGAAATGCCCTCCAACTTCGCTTTTTCAATCACATCAGTTCCCAACAAATTTCTGAACCAGCTCACGGTCCACATTCCCTGGCGGATGCCGCCGCTTTCATAAAGATAGTGATTCGGTATGGATGACAGGTTGGTAAAAAAGGCCTTGGCGTCTTTTCTATTCTGTTCGCCATACACCATACCCCCAATATAGGTCCCTAAAGATACAAGCCCTGTGTTACCAGGCAGCAAGCCAGCACCCAGAGCTTCCACCGCCTTGTCATTTGCCGTTGCCACTACCGGAATACCGGCTGGAATCAAAGTCTGCTTAGAGGCCTCTTCGTTTACATGCCCCAGAACCGCCCCGGGCATCTCGAGCTCAAAAAGATGTTCTCTGGGGATATTAAAAGCTTTCAAAACTTCCGGATCTTCACTCCATTGCCAGGTGTCCTTGTCGATGGGCCACTGCCCCTCATAGTTGGCTGCCGTGTCCTTGAACTCACCGGTAAAACGGTGGGTAATATATCCGGAGGTTGTTGTCACATAACGGACGTTTGGATCCGTGTGTTCGCAGGGACACGACAACCGCAGGTCCATCCAGCTCACGACGGGTGACGCCAGCCTGCCGTTCTCCTTCAGGCAGGCCCTGCAGCAGCGAATGGTGCACAGGCCCACGCCGAGTATGGATTTTACGTCTCCGGAAAATCGTTCCATCGCCTGGCAGCAGGCGGCCACAATGGTATCCCACAAATCGTCATCCGGATGTTCGGCAGTCCCCGGCTTGGGCATGTACATGGGGCGAAGGTTTTTTTTGCCTTCGCAGATGACGTTCCCTTCCAAGTCGAAAATGACGGCCTTAGAGCTTTGGGTTCCGCCGTCGATACCAATGATATATTTTTTGCTCATTTCTGTTTTTCACCAATTCTTGATGTAATCGTAAAAAGTCCGTCCCTGGACTTTTTACTAGCGGAAACCGAAAAGTGCGATTTTCGGTTTCCTTACAAATCAACGGGTTACAAAATAACCTATTGATTTGCGTGCCCGTCCATGGGCACGATGATGACTTCTACGAAGTCACCAATTCTTCAGCGAATGTTCACAAACCTAACGGACCAGATAGCCTCCGTCTACAACGAGTATGTGCCCGTTCACATAGTCCGAAGCCCTGCTCGCCAGGAAAATGACGCTTCCCATGATGTCCATTGACTCGCCCCAACGGTTTGCCGGAATATGATCAAGAACCCTCTGGTTTGTTTCCGGGTTGCTTCTCGTCCTCTCCGTCAAATCCGTCGCATAGTATCCGGGTGCAATCCCGTTGACCTGAATGTTGTATTGGGCGAGTTCATCACAGTAGGCCTTTGTGAAACCCGCGAGACCATGTTTGGTGGCTGCGTATGCCGGAGACCATTGTCCCCCGAGAAATGAGAATAATGAACAGATGTTGATAATCTTGCCGCTTCGTTGGGGAATCATAAACTTTGAGGCCTCATAACTGAGCTCAAAAGCC
>CAYOIU010000535.1:0-2237 GCA_964404085.1 uncultured Desulfobacteraceae bacterium
GGTATCTCTTCCGTACACCTGTTCTAGGTCTGGTCCAGGCTTTCTTCCTGTGCACTCCTTACAATGGCATCTATTTCCGCTTCCGCTTCAAGAGATAAAAGTCTCGGAGCTTTCGCCTCCAGCATTTCCAGAACTTTTTCCCTTGCAACCTCATGGATACTTCGTGAGCCGTCCCTTTCCCATGCGTCCCAGTTTCTCCGTTCAAGCAGTTCAGGCATCCATAGTTCCTTGCGGAAATGACTGAATGTGTGTTGGTGTCCAAGGAAGTTCCCGCCATGTCCGACTTCCTTGATGACCTCGAGAGCAATGGCTTCTTCGTTGACAACCAGTTCCCTGGCCAACCGCTCGATCCCGGCCATGCAATCGTTGCAAAAGATCAGATCCGGAAAGTCCACAACCATGTCCATATCCAGTTGCATGGAATCCATCATGTCCGCCATCAGGCCGGTGACCGTCCCGATCATCCCCGTTTCAAAACCTGCCTGGGCATCCAGCACTTTCGCGTCTCTCAACATGGAGGGCATCCTGACCGGCATATCCAGAAAACGACCCATCTGGGCCATCCCCACTTTCAAGATGCCGAACTCGGGGCATGCCATAGAAATGTTTCCTGTTTTCATGTCAATTCCCCTGGCAAAACTGGTATAAACGACCGGGACGCCGGGATTGACCAATTGGGCTACGACCAGACAGGCCAATATCTCTGCATGCGCCTGGGTGATGGTTCCTGCAATGGTTATGGGTGAGGATGTACCCAAAATAGGCCCCGAACTGAGCATTGAAGGGATGTTCAAACGGCTCATTTCCATCAGGGCTTCCAGAGATTCTTTATCAATTCCGAGGGGAGGCAGGGTTAAGACCCAACCGGAAATAAATGAACGGTTCCTGAAAAGTTCTTCATCCCCCACGGCAATGGAAGCCATCTTCGCTGCGTCGCGCACGCACCTTGCCCCCAGGACACCGCCGGTGATATGCTTGGTGGTATTCTTGAGGGTCGTTGCCCAAGTGTACCAGTCATTAAAGGCGTTGGGCACATCTTGTGGAGTAACCAGGCCGCCGTTGATCCGCACATGTTCAAGCTGGTCGGCGATGCGGGTAAGGTCACCCAGGTCTTTATCTGTTGCCGGTCTTTTCTTGCGGGTATAAGGATCAATAACGTTGACCGCCATGGTCATACAGGTCAATGTGGGCTCATGTTTCTCAAACGTGAGATCGTGTTTCGGATCCCTTCCAAAAAGGGTAACATCTTTCCGCTTCGGGACCTTTTGAATGGCATATTCTACCAGATTTTCCGGTATCCTGGCCACATTTCCCTCGACCACATCCGCTCCTGCCTCCTTCAGCAGTTCCAGGGCGTCGTCAAATGGAAATCGAAACCCGATTTCGCTCAGAATCCTCAAGGCGGATTGATGTATGAGCTCGATCTCGGGTTCTGAAAGGACTTGGAGAACCGGCTTCATGGATTCATTCCTTTCTTACCGTTTGGTTCAAGATGAAAAGCTATTGACGAACAGAAATTTCAACGGCACCGGGAACCGGGCAGACCGAGTAACAGCCGCCGCAGCCGATGCAGTTTTCTTCCTTGACCCACGTCGCCTCATCGCCGGGCTGCATGGCCTGGTAGAAGCAGGCGTTCAGGCACCGGCCGCAGTTGGTACAGGTCTCCTTATCCACTTTTGCCCTCTCGGGCGGCATATCGGCGTAGGCCATGGCCTGGTCGGACGCAATCCCTCGCATCTGATGCAGGGTCTCATAACCCTTCTCGTCCATGAATTTTTCAAGCCCACTGACCTGTTTTCCTAGCCATTTATAACCGTAAACCATGACCGCGGAACACATCTCGATGATGTGTGCACCGCACATGGTGAACATCACAACATCTCTCCAATCATAGGCACCGTTGGTCCCGGCGATATAAAGGTCATCCTTGTAGGCCTGACGGATGTTGTGTATCCACCTCAGTGTCAGGGGTTTAATCCATGGGCCACCGACGCCGGCCTGGCCATAAATAAGGGGTTTTCCCGTCTCGATGTCCGGGACAAAGCCTATGAAACGGTTGGTCAGGGTAACCGCTTTGGCCCCTGCTTTCATCAGGCGACCACAGAAATCAATCAGGGAGGTGACCTGGGGGGTGACCTTGATCATTACCGGCACACTCACTGCCTCGCATACGGCCTGCGTAATCTCACAACCGTAATCGAAATCCTGCCCGACCTCCATTCCGGTTCTGACCCCAG
>CAYOIU010000536.1:0-2202 GCA_964404085.1 uncultured Desulfobacteraceae bacterium
GCTCCGATCATGATCGCTCTTTTCCTGTCCAATCTGTGTTTGGGCATCGTGGCCAGGACGGTTCCGCAGGTCAATGTCCTCATGGTAGGGTTTCCGCTGAATATCTGCCTCGGGATGATCCTATTTTCCATATTGTTGCTTAACCTTTCCCCATTTTTTGTGGACCTCGTGAGGAAGATGGGCGAATCGATGATGGGACTTGTACAAATGATGTGACAAGAATGAGTTCGGAGTGATCAGTGCTGAGTGAGAAGTGCAAAACAGGGAGTGGAATGGAAGTTTTTCGCACTCGCCACTCAGCACTTCGTACCATGCACTGGATAAAGTATGCCTGAAAAACCGTTTCAAGACAAGACCGAGCCGGCAACTCCCAAGAAGAGGGAGGAGGCCCGGAAAAAAGGACAGGTCGGGAAAAGCCGTGAAATCCCTTCTGTTGCCGTGCTGTCCGCGGGCCTGCTTTTCCTCTATTTCGGCGGACGGAGGCTGACAGTCTCCCTGGGAAACCTCATGGAACGGGCATTCAATTCCGTCACCGCCATGAAAGGCGGCGATTTCAATATTGCCTATTTTTCACACCAGTACCTTGAAACCTTTATTTTCATGATCCTGCCAATGATGGCAACCCTTGTGGTCGTCGCCCTTGTGGCCAATTTGGCCCAGACAGGCTTTATATGGAGCGTCGAGCCATTGGCGCCTAAAGCGTCAAAAATTAGCCCTATTGAAGGGGCGAAAAAGATTTTTTCCAAACGGTCCCTGGTGGAACTGGGCAAATCTCTTGGAAAAATCCTGATCGTAGGATGGGCTGCGTTCTCAGTTCTCCAGGGCAATCTTGGACATATCCTTCAACTTTCCTACCAGGACAAGGCGCAGATCATGGCTTTCATGGGAAAGGCATCTCTGGATCTGGTCACCAGGAGCTGCTATGTCATCGCCCTCCTTGCCATTCTGGACTACCTTTACCAGAAGTGGGAGTTCGAGCAAGAGATCAAAATGACCAAACAGGAGGTCAAGGAGGAATTCAAGCAGACAGAAGGAGATCCGCTCGTCAAGAGTCGTATCAGGTCTATCCAGCGAGAGATGGCAAGGCGGAGGATGATGGAGGAGGTCAAAAAAGCCGATGTGATCATAACCAACCCGGAGCACCTTTCAATCGCCTTGATCTACGATGCCATGTCCATGGAAGCGCCCACTGTCGTGGCCAAGGGGGCGGATAGAATTGCCTTTAAAATCAGATCCATAGCCAAGGAGAACCATATCCCGCTGGTGGAAAACAAACCCCTGGCACAGAATTTGTATAAACTAGTGGATATCGGACAGCAGATTCCGCCTGATTTTTACCAGGCCGCGGCGGAAATACTTGCCTATGTGTACGGCCTCAAAAACAAGGGAATCGCAGGGTGATATTCGAGGTTGAAGTATCTTGAATTCTTGAAAACTATGTGAGGAGGATCATTGGAACAAGTTAGACTCCCAGCAGCCGGATTTACCCTAGCGGACCACAGCGACGTGATCGTAGCCATCGGCGTTGTGGGCATCCTTTTGGTGATGCTGGTCCCTTTGCCCACGGGAATGCTCGACATGATGCTGGCCCTGAACATCACCATGAGCGTCCTTGTCCTCATGCTCACCCTTTATGTCATTAAGCCCCTGGATTTTTCGGTCTTTCCGTCTCTGCTGCTCATTACAACGCTCTTTCGTCTCTCTCTGAATATTGCAAGCACCCGATTGATTCTTCTTAACGGCCATACCGGATCCCTGGCGGCAGGCAGAATTATCAAAGGCTTCGGAGCGTTCGTGGTAGGGGGAAATACGACGGTAGGGCTCGTTGTGTTCTTGATCCTCGTGGTGATCAATTTCGTCGTGATTACCAAAGGGGCGGGCCGCATAGCAGAGGTTGCGGCACGGTTCACCCTGGATGCCATGCCGGGGAAACAAATGAGCATCGACGCCGACCTGAACGCCGGCCTGATTGATGAGTCCGAAGCCAGGTCGAGACGTTCGGAGATTTCCAGGGAGGCTGAATTTTACGGTGCCATGGACGGTGCGAGCAAGTTTGTCAGGGGAGACGCCATAGCGGGTATTCTCATCACATTGATCAATATCCTGGGCGGTCTGATTATCGGGGTTGTCCAGATGGGCCTGGATATCTCCACCGCAGCACAGAATTACACTATCCTGACCATCGGGGACGGCCTTGTCTCC
>CAYOIU010000537.1:0-2194 GCA_964404085.1 uncultured Desulfobacteraceae bacterium
AGATACAGATTCCGGTGTACCCCTTCACCTCCAGATCGTTCCAGGTATACGCAGTAGAGTGGTCTTTGAACGGCATTCCCTTTTCAAAGGGGTGAGCCAGGAATCCGAAGCCCCCTTGGGCCTTGACCCGGTTTATGACCTCCTGGGGGCTAAAGCCTTTCCCGCGAATCATTTCCCGGATATTGAAGGCCAGATAGTGGTGGTATCTCCCGCCGACTTCAAGGCCCATGAGTTTGAGAACCTTTTCATGGAAACCTTCCGCTTCCAGGTGCAGGGATTCGGTCATGGAGTCGTGGTCGTTCAGGGCAATGAAATCAAGGCCGTTTTCAGAGGCCGCCCTTGCTATCTCGTCAACTCTCCCACCGCCGTCTGAATAGCGGGAATGGATATGCACATTTCCCACATATTCGAAGAATTCCGGGTTATTCATAATCTTCCAGGGACCGGAGCCCCATCTTCATGGGTCTCTGGATGGCGAGAGCACTGATCAACAGGACGGAGGCAAAAGAACCAGCCAAAAAAAACCACGTTAATGTGGAAACTGTTCTTCCGTCCACCTGTGCCGAAAAAAGGAGATAGACCGGTCCCGCTTCCAGGAGGATTACGGTAGCCACGAAGAGAGCACTGACGGCCATGAATAGCAGACCTCCAAATCCGGTGGCAACCTTGGCGATATTCTCGGAACCAAAATCCGGGTATCGCGCGCCGAGGCCTACTCCCAGGGCCACGATGCCCGGGACCAGAAAAAGCATGGTGAGTATGGATATAACCATGGTGAAGGAAGAAACCTCAAGGAGCACATTTGTCAAAACCACGAGGACCTCGCCCAGGGCAAGCATGGGGAGGAGAAAAAAGAGATATTTTCCCCAGATCAGGCGTTTTAGTGGAAGAGGAGAGGATCTAATAATCCAGTATGCGCGACCTTCCGCACTGACAGCAGGAAAAACAAAACGGGCGCAAACGGCTGACACCACGAATCCCGCGAGCCCCATGTTCAGGAACGCCAGTTCATTTTGGAGAAAATCAAGTCGAATAGGACTCATATCAAAGGGAAGCGCTGTAAAATTATAGAGATAAACAACGACAAGGCCACCGAGCAGGAGAAGCTGGGACCACTGGGTATTGTCCCGGAAAAAAGCTCGAATGTCCTTTAGCATGATTGCACCCATTCTCCGTCCGAACATCAGGGACAGAAACCAGTCAACAGCTCTCATCATGGCCCTCTTCTCCCCTCTTCTCCTTTTCGCTTCCTGGGACTTGGAAAAGCCGTCAAAATAGAGTGATCCCGCCGACCAGAGGTTGAATACGGCCAATGCTCCCGCTGTTGACCATGCAAGTGCGCAGTTGAACAGCACGGAGTTTTCCGTGTGATGTCCCAAAGCGCCCCATAGCAACTCACTGATCCACCTGGTAGGCAGATAGGGGAAATCCGTTCCACTCAGCGCAGAGAGGTATTCGGTCACAGAAAAAAAAGCATCCGGATTCATCAGCCTCTCAGGCTTGAGAACCCGGAAAACAACGTAAAGGGCGATCCCCATCAGGAGACTCAGGAGCACCACGATATCTCTGGTACGATTGGCAGGGAAAATGGAGACAAGAGCCATGATAATCAGAATCCCCATTCCCCCGGCAATGAAGACCATGGCCAGGTTGAGGTGAACAAGCGTCACATAGAAAGAAAAAGCGGGTCGGTAGACATAGGCGTAGGCCATGAAGACGGGTAAACCGAATATCAGGAGCATCCAGGAACTGTCCAGGAGGGTTTGTATGGCCCGCGAAGCAAAAAGCTCCTCAACAGGGGTCGGGGCGGCGTGGCAGAACTCCAGGTCATTGGAAAGGTAGAGATTGCCCAGTCCACTGATGATATTGCTGAAGACAAGGAGAGAAAACAGGATCAGGAGAATCATGTTCAACAATTTGTGAGCCAGAAAATCACCGAGCATTTCCACTGATTGAAAATAGAGGAGTGTCTTGCAGGAGAGGAAGAATAGTGGAAAGTGGGACGCTGGTAAGAAACTAAGTTGACAGTGGACGTCATGGTTAGTTAAGGTTGTGCCATGCCAAGACAAGCCCGACTGTGAATTCCGGGGACAGTATATCAATTATTCCTTTTTTTGGGCCTTCTTGCCTGTTTTCTTGGCGCTAAATCCCTGCCGAGCATACGCTCCAATCGCGACACAAAGGATGTGTTAAA
>CAYOIU010000538.1:0-2166 GCA_964404085.1 uncultured Desulfobacteraceae bacterium
GATCCCGCTTCCAAGTCCTTTCAATTCACGTTTGAATTTCCGGGGTCCCCTCGGGGTGCCGAAAAACTGTTGAAGGAAAGGGTCGTTCTCAAAGGGAAACATGGGATTGACGACTTCCTGATATTCCGTCACTTCAATGTGAACCACGGTAGGAATGGCCTTTTTGGCAACCCGCTCTATGGCGGTTTTCCAATCGACCATCGTTTGGGGTTGCGTTGTTACCGGTGCCACGGCGGGTTGGGAGGATATTGCTGTATCTGTTCCCTCGGGTTTCCCGGCCTGTTCATCTTTTTTGTTGCACGCGGTAAAGAGCCCTGTAGCGAGAAAGATGAAAGCAGCCACCAACAGCAAGACATTAAGCCGTGAGTGAGATGCTTGATATTTTTGATTGGATTCATTTCTTTTCATGATCATTTTCCTCCTTTTTCCTGCTAAATGGGCTTAGAATCTCACCGGTCCCGGTTCTTTTTTCACCAGAAAAATTGAGCAAGGCATTTTCCGAATAATCTCTTCATTGCTGCGTCCGAAAAGAAAGTGCTCCAGACGCCATTCCTCATGGGCAAGCATGATGAGGAGGTCTATGTTTTCTTCTTTGAGCACTTTTAAGACTTCCTTGGTGGGATCTCCGGGTCTAACCAATTCCTTTACAATCAGGTCGCCAGATTTCTCTGATGCTATGATGGCATCCAGCTCCGCCTTTGCCTTTTCCTGAATGCTCTTGTATTCTTCTTCCAGGGATATCATGGGTAGATTCCACCCTTCGTATCCGAACGGGTTATGAATTACGTGAATAACGTAAAGCTCGGCCCCGTATTTTTTTGCCATGGATATTCCCTGACGGACCGCCTCCCGGCAGTATTGGGTCATTCGGCTTACAACCAAGATTCGTTTTATGTCTTTCATCGCTTTCCTCCTTTTTCTTGTTATTCCAATTCCCTTTTTCGGATCCATTTGGAATACACCATATGCGCCAGTTGTTTCTCCAGCATTTCAATAGCATTACAATCCGGAAAGGTTTTCGCAGGGAGGCCGCAATAATCTCCATTCATGCCTTTTCACAATATAATGAGCGCATGCCAATAAAAAAACCTTGACTAATAAAAGGCTGTAATTATATTATGAGCACAAGCTCATAACCGGAGGTGCCAATGCCAAGGCCCAGGAAACGCAGATTTGTACAGGGACGTCCCATTGTTGATGCCTTTGTTCCGAATCGGGTGCCCCCGTGGGGGGGAGAGGAGGTTTTTCTGCCCGTTGAGGGGCTGGAGGCCATACGGCTGAGCGACTTCCAAGGGTTGGATCACGAGGCAGGAGCAAAGATGATGGATATCTCGCGGCAAACGTTCGGGAGGGTCCTGGCAGAGGCGAGAAGCATCATCGCCGATGCCCTGGTTATGGGGAAAACCCTCAGAATTGAGGGCGGCCACTTTGATATGCCGCCCCGGGGAAGACGGCGCCGCCGAGTAAGAGGCGGCCGAATTTGAAAGGAGGTGTTTGGTATGCCTGGATTTGATGGAACAGGACCCATGGGCCGAGGCGCAATGACCGGATGGGGACAAGGCTATTGCAACCCATCCGGGAGATCTTATGCAGGGACCGGTCTTGGAAGAGGCCGCGGCATGAGAGGAGGATTCCGGCCTGGTATGGGCCGAGGCCGAGGACCTGGTCGTGGTTATGGCAGGGGAGGCGCTTACCCTGTACCGGGAGGCAGGTACGGATCGACCTCCGGCATTGGGTACAGCACTTACCCCATGAAGCCTGAAGAGGAGGTCAACATGTTGAAGGCCGAGGCAGATGGCATGAAGAGCGAGCTTGATGCTATAAAAAGGCGCATTGAAGAACTCGAGACTGAATCCTCCTCAGGCTGACGGATCTTCAATCCGATTCAAACCATTCCGGGTCTCTGGGTGAAAACCGGAGACCCGGGTTAGCGAGGATCAAAGTTTTCAAAATCGACTACACGAAAACAATCCCTTTGACACAATTCTTTGGATGGTCTTGACCAATGCCCGAGAGAAATGATAGAGAAAACTATACTCACTCACCTTGAAATAACCATCTCGGCGGAGGTCAGACATGGCTTACTCTGCCGTTATCGTGGAGCAGACGGATCAGGTTGCTACCATCACCCTCAATCGTCCGAAACAGCTCAATACATTCAATCCA
>CAYOIU010000539.1:0-2140 GCA_964404085.1 uncultured Desulfobacteraceae bacterium
CCTGCTTGCCCGAGCCGTATCAGGAGAAGCAGAGGTGCCATTCTTTCACATAAGCGGCTCGGACTTTATTGAGATGTTCGTGGGCGTGGGTGCTGCCCGGGTCCGTGATCTTTTTGAACAAGCACGGGCAAAAGCGCCATGTATCATATTCATAGATGAAATGGATGCCATCGGCCGGCAGCGCGCCGGTCCGGTGGTCATGGGCGGCCACGACGAAAGGGAGCAAACCCTGAACCAACTCCTGGTGGAAATGGATGGCTTTGATACCAGCAAGGGAGTGGTGGTCCTCTCCGCCACAAATCGACCTGATGTCCTGGATAAGGCCTTGTTGCGGCCGGGCCGTTTTGACCGGCAGATCATGGTTGATAAGCCCGACCTCCTGGGAAGAATTGACATCCTGAAGATCCATACCCGTGAGCTGACAATAGCCCCTGATGTGAACCTTGAAACCGTGGCAAAACGGACACCGGGCTTTGTGGGTGCAGATCTGGCCAATGTGGCCAACGAGGCGGCAATTCTGGCGGCTCGAAAAAACCGCGATGCCATTACAACGGCGGATTTCGAAGCAGCAATAGACAGGGTCATCGCGGGCCCCGAAAAGAAAAAAAGCACTTTGGGTCCCGAGGAAAAACACCGGGTCTCTTATCATGAATCAGGCCACACCCTGATGGCAGAGCTTGTCCCCACCGGCGAACCGGTCCACAAGGTCTCCATCATTCCAAGGGGCATCGGGGCGCTCGGTTATACCTTGCAACTCCCTGAAAAGGAGAAATTCCTGGCCACGAAAAACGAACTCCTCGACCAGATTGCCATCCTTCTGGGGGGCAGGGTCTCGGAAGAAATTGTCTTTGGAGACGTCTCCACGGGCGCCCAGAATGATCTGGAACGGGCATCGGACCTGGCACGAAACATGGTCTGCTCCTACGGGATGAGCGAAAAACTGGGGCCCCTCACGTTCGGGAAAAAACAGACATCCCTGTTCCTGGGAACGGATTATGGGGAGGAGAAAAACTACAGCGAAGATACTGCGAGAGAGATAGACGCTGAGGTGAGAAAGATCATCACAAGCAATTATGAGCGGGTCAAAAAACTCCTTCAGGAAAACCGGTCCCTGTTGGATGCCCTGGCCGCAAGACTGGAAGAAAAGGAAGTGCTCACAGGGGAAGAAGTGGAAGGAATCGTCATACAGGGTTGATGGTGCGCCGCAAAAGGAATCATGACTCCACTCTTTGTGGACACCGGCGGATGGATCGCCCGGCGGTAGCTAGGGATCAGTATCACACACAGGCACCCTCCGGTTCGCACATGAGGATGCTGTGTTTTTGCGACTTACCAGTGGGAAAAACCACACCCCTTCCGAAAAAGAGAGGAGGCTGAACCCCACATGCTTATTCCCTCAGCAATTTCTTGACACAGGCTTTGAGATCAGCAATTTTCACCGGTTTCGCAAAAAAATCATCCGCACTTTTTCGAAACGCCTCAACAGCGGCATCCAGGCTTGCAAATGCGGTAATCATGATCACCTTGATTTCCGGAGACTCCTTCTTTATCGTATTCAGGACCTCCATGCCATCAATATCCTTCATCTTCAGATCGGTAATGACCACGTCAAATTTTTCTTCTCTTAGTCTTTCAAGTGCGGGCTTTGCATCCAGGAAGGACTCCACCACATACCCATCCTGCCCGAAAGAAGTTTTTATCATTTTGCCCACAATGTTCTCATCATCAATTACCATAATTCTATTGCCGTTCATTTTTGCCCTCCCTTGTTGTATGAACAGGTAGTTCTATTGTGAAAGTTGTTCCAACTCCCACTTTACTTCTCACATTTATATTACCTTTATGCTTTTTAATGATGCCGTAACTGATGGCCAAACCTAAGCCCGTCCCCTCCGTACCCTTGGTACTGAAAAACGGATCAAAGATATGGGCCAAGAACTCAGGGGGAATTCCTTTTCCTGTGTCTTCGATCTCAACTAGAATATGATTCTTGTCTTCCGCAAGATTCGTCCGAAGGGAAACCGCATCTCCTGCAGACATTGCGTGAGTAGCATTGGTGAGGAGATTCACCAAAACTTCCCGAATTTTATCTTCATCAATGAAAACAGAGGGAAGCTCGTCTTGAAGGGTTAATTTGGTC
>CAYOIU010000540.1:0-2111 GCA_964404085.1 uncultured Desulfobacteraceae bacterium
AGCGAACCCTATGCCATGGAGACTGTTGGGAAATTCGGTCTTTCAGGTCGGATTGATTTTCTCGCCGGTGACTATACCGGAGATGAAATTCCGGGAAAATACGATGTGGCCTGGCTCTCCCAGATCCTCCACGGGGAGGGACCGGAGGCCTGTCAGATCATCATGGACAAAACAGCCCAGGCCCTTGAGCCGGGCGGGCTCCTCCTCGTCCATGATTTCATCCTGGATGACAGCCTTGACGGACCGTTTTTCCCTACCCTTTTTTCCCTCAACATGCTGCTCAACACGGACAACGGCCAGTCTTACTCCGAGGGGCAGATCATGGGAATGATGAAAAAGGCGGGTCTAAAAAACCTCCGGCGCCTGGACTTTGAAGGTCCCATGCAGTCCGGGATTCTCGCGGGCGACCTTTGATCATTTCACCACATCCTCTCTGTAGAAGTCTTTCCAGGACTTCCCGCCCGCCTTTTCCATCATGGCGATCCAGCCGTTGACACGGTCCTTTCCATAGGCCGCTTTCCACGCTGCGACGATTTTTTCCACTGGGATATCGGCGTGCGTCCCTCGGTAGGCCACGTATTCCATGAACTGTCTGTTTTCCAGGTTGTAGGGCTGAAAAAGGGCATCTTCACGGCCATCGAATTCAAGGGGTGCAACCTTGTGTTTCTTGCACAACTCCCTGTTGAAGGCGGGGGTCGCCTTGACCCACTTGCCTTCGATGAAGAGTTCCGTGTACCCGTGATAGACAAACAGATCCGTTCCCATGAAGTCCAGGAGCTGCCTGGTCGATAGGTGGTTCCGCACATCGGCGAATCCCACCCTGGAAGGGATGGAGACCGCCCTCGCCAGAGCGCAAAGGAGGGAGGCCTTGCACACGCAATAGCCCCTGCCTGCCCGAAGCACGTTGCTCGCCCTGTAGTGTTCCGGAAGGTAGAAGGGACAGTAGGGATCGTACCAGATGGAATCACGAACCGCATAGTAGAGTTTTACCGCCTGATCGCGTGCATTCCCGTTCTTCTCCACGACCTTCAAGGCAAAACTCCTCACTTCAGGGTGATTGCTGTCGATGATGGCCGTCGGTTCAAGGTATTTTTTCTCCGGTTCATTCATGTCGCCGCTTCCTTTGCTTGAAAAGATCGTATGAGATCGGTTGCAGCCCCATAGATAGCAGAAGCCGCCCACACCGTCAAAGCCTAATTCCAGAGAAAAACCGTGTTTTCGGGAGGTTCCCACTTTTTCCTTGACATGGTGAAGATTTTTTCCATATAGTTACGTTGTAGCTAAATTGTAGTTAAAAAGTGAATTGCTAAATAGTCCGAGATCAAGATGTATTCACCGTCATATCAAATATTTATCATGACATGAGTCCTCCGGGGGGAGTAACTTTTATGGCCAATGAGAAAAACAGGGTGGACGGCCAGATTTCAAGCCAGGAAGAAGACGCCGGAAGAGCCAGAGGAAGGGTCAAGTTCGAGGTCTACGGCGAAGAAATGGTGGAAAAACAGGTCAAGATGAGTGGAAACAGCGGGCGCGTCTATTTGCCGCCGGATTGGGTGGGTTCCTGGGTGAAGATTATCCGGATTGATTAACGGGTTTTGAAATACAGAGAGGAAAAGCCGCGTGGAAGGTCTCGTCATAAGAAAGGTCGAAATTAAGGATTCAGATGCCATCAGCAGGATCCAGGATGTCATTACCAAATCATCTTCTTCCATCGATTTCAAGCGGATACTTGAGGACCACGTTACAAAGGGGGACGACGCCAGTTTCGTAGCTGAAAAAGACGGCAAGGTGGTGGGCTACATGATCAGCTACATCGTCCTCGGCGGTTTCGGCGTTGAAAAGAGCGCATGGATCGCTACCTTGGGCGTGGATCCGAAGTTCATGGGTCAGGGAATAGGCAAGAAGCTGGCCGAGGAAATCTTTCGGGTCTACCGGGAGAAGGGCATTCAGGATATCTTCACATCCGTTCGCTGGGATTCGGCAGATCTGTTATCCTTCTTCAAGACCCTCGGATTCGACCGTAGCAATTTTATCAACTTAAAAAAACAGCTTGACCCACTTTCCTCTTGACGTGTAGTTACGATGTAGCTATATTGTAATCACATCGTACC
>CAYOIU010000541.1:0-2088 GCA_964404085.1 uncultured Desulfobacteraceae bacterium
CTCACCTTTCCAGGTCCTGAAAAGGTTCAGGGCCTGGCCGCCCAGGGCGCCATTTTTTTCTACCAGTGCAACCTGGTATCCCTGTTTACTCAGGGTCCTGGCGGTGACCATTCCGGAGATACCGCCACCCACCACGAGCGCCTTCTGGTTGATACTCAGCTCCGTTTCCTTGAGGGGCTCCATGAGGGCCACCTTGGCTACTGCCATGCGCACCAGGTCCTTGGCTTTTTCGGTAGCAGCCTCGGGGTCATCCTTGTGCACCCAGGAATCCTGGTTCCGGATATTTGTCATCTCAAAAAGGTACTTGTTCAACCCCGCTTCGACCATGGTCTCCTGAAAGAGGGGTTCGTGGGTCTTTGGGGTGCATGCCGCCACCACGATCCGGTTCAGGCCTTCCTCTTTTATGACCTTGGCAATAGTATCCTGAGTATCCTGTGAACAGGTATAGAGATTGTCAGTAACATACACCACGTAAGGCAGGTTCGCCGCATAGTCCCTTACAGCAGGAACGTCCACAACGCCGCCGATATTGATCCCACAATGGCAGACAAAGACACCAATTTTGGGCCGTTCACCCAGGATGTTTTTTTCTTCCGGAAGCTCCTTGGTGCGGGTCAGGGTATTTCGACTGGGACTGAGCAAGGCCCCTGCTTCTGCTGCTGCAGAGCTGGCTTCAACTACTGACTGGGGGATGTCCTTGGGCCCTTGAAAGGCCCCGCAGACATAAATGCCATCCCGGGATGTGGCAACGGGATTAAAAGATTCAGTATGGCAAAAGCTCCCTTCCGTCAGATCGATATCGAGTTTTTCGGCCAGCTCTCTCGTCTCGGGCGGAGTCTCGAGTCCAACAGAAAGCACTACCATATCAAAAAGTTCTTCCCTCAAATTCCCATTTTCATCCGCATATTTGATGATCAGATCGTCCGATCCGGGTATTGACGTAATAGAGTGGACACGGGACCGGATGAATCGAACCCCGTGTTTTTCCCGGGCATCATCGTAATATCGCTCGAAATCCTTTCCATGGGTCCGCATGTCCATATAGAATATGGTGCAATCCAGATCTTCTCCGCCATGCTCCTTGGCAATAACCGCCTCTTTTACGGCATACATGCAGCATACGGAGGAGCAGTAAGCGTTGTCGCAGCGATTCATATCCCGAGAGCCCACACACTGTAACCAAGCTATTTTTTTCGCTTCCTTGTGGTCGGACATTCGAACCAGGTGCCCCGTGGTGGGTCCGGATGCCGAAAGAATCCTCTCGAATTCCATCGAGGTCATAATGTTGGGATGATTGGCATAGTTATAGGTATCAAAACGCGAGGGATCAAATGGTTCAAATCCGGGCGCCAGGATTACCGAGCCCACCTGCAGATCAACGGTCTCCGGTTTCTGGGCATGGGTGAAGAGCGTAACGGCTTCAGCCCCACACGCATCCACACACTGAAAGCATTCGCAGCAATACCCGCAGTTGAGGCAACGGTCTGCTTCCTCCCGGCCTGTTTCCTCATCATACCCCAGTTCCACTTCAGTGAAATTCCCTTTCCTCTTTTCTGGGGGCAATTCGGGCATCCTGGCCCTGGCCTTTTTCTGTGCGTCAGCGGGAATCGGGCGATAAAGGGGATTGTCTTTGTTGATGGGTTCCCGTCCTTCAGCCAGGTCTCTGCCATCAAGGTACCGTTCAATGGATTCAGCGGCCTCCCGACCGGCAGCGATCGCGCCGATGGCCACCCAGGGACCCGTCTGGGCATCACCTCCTGCAAAGACGCCTTCCCGACCCGTCGCATAAGTAATGGCGTCCACGTCAATGGTCCCCCAGCGGGTGAAATCAAGGCCGATAATATCCTCGATGGCTGACAGGTCCGCCCTCTGACCGATGGCCGGAATCACCTGGTCGATCTCTATTTCGTATTCGCTCCCGGGGATGGGGATCGGTCGTCTTCTACCTGAAGAATCCGGTTCTCCCAGTTCCATACGGATACATCGCACGCCCACCACCACTCCGTCCCTCGTAAGGATCTCCTGGGGGGCGGAGAGGTAGGTAATATTCGTTCCTTCCTCTTCCGCGGCACTGATTTCCTCTTCCCA
>CAYOIU010000542.1:0-2072 GCA_964404085.1 uncultured Desulfobacteraceae bacterium
GATCCTTCCAGACCCGGAATCCGGCGGCGATCTCCGTGCCTGTTTTGTCCTGCCGGATGGCAGTTCGCGAAATATGCATCCCCTGAGTCTCCCGGAACACGAGACCGTCTTTGCCATGACGGTCCACAAGGCCCAGGGTTCGGAATTCGAGGATGTGCTGCTCCTCCTTCCGGATCGACCCGCTCCTGTTCTGAGTCGGGAATTGATCTATACGGGCCTGACCCGTGCCAGGAAGAGGATAGAGGTGTGGGGGCGTGAGGAGGTCTTTGTGGAAGGGGTGAAGCGGCGTATCGAACGTTCATCGGGCCTCAGGGAGGCCCTCTGGGAAAAATAGCAACACTTTTAAGAAATTATGATTATTTCCTTAGCATTAGCATGTATTTTGTGATATAGGCTCAAAACATACCGCGTTGGTGACCAAGTCTCTCTTTTCTTCCCACCTCTAACCGAGAAAGGAGGTCCTCCATGTCGCGCAAGCCCTGGGAAAGCCCCAAGTGGCCCGAAGATGTTCCCCATGAGATCACCGGGTATGAAAAACCGCTCTTTTCGCTCCTTGATGATACGGCCCGTGAATTTCCCGATGCCGTCTATACCCTATTTGCCGATTCCTCGAGAACCTTTTCCCAGGTCAGGGACACGGCGGACCGGATCGCCAATTTCCTTGCCTCCAGGGGGATCCAAAAAGGGGACAAGGTAGCTATTTTTCTTCCCAATCTCCCCCACTACCCGGAGATATTCTTCGGCATCCTGAAAGCGGGCGGGGTGTGCGTTACCTGCAACCCCCTTTATAAGGCATCCGAGCTCAATTACCAACTCAAGGATTCGGGCGCAAAGGGTGTCTTTGTCATGGATCACCCGGAATTCTACCCCACGGCCGTCGAGGCCACAAGGGGATCTGAGGTAGAGACGGTCGTGATCTGCAACGTGAAATCCTATCTCCCCTGGCTAAAAGGAACCCTCGGATCACTCCTGGGGAAGATCCCCAAGGCCGACCATCACGAACCCGGGCATCTCATGTACGATGACGCGGTGAAATCGGCCCGGCCCGAACCGCCCCGGTTTGAGGTTGACCCGGTAAAGGATATCGCCAACATACTTTATACTGGGGGCACGACCGGCGTTCCCAAGGGCGCCTGTCTCAGCCATGCCAACCTGGTATCCAACGTGATGGCCGTTCAGGAATGGACATGGGTGGAACCGGAGCCGGGAAAACCCAAAGTTCAAATTGCCAGAGGAGGCGAGCACACCTACCTGGGGGTACTGCCATGGTACCACAGTTTCGGTCTGACTCTGGCCATGCTGTGGAGTTGCTATAACGGTTCCAAGCTGGTCTGTATCCCTGACCCCAGGGCGGGCAATCCCCCCTTTACCGAGGTCCTCGAGGCCGTCCAAAAGCACAAAGTGACCACCATGGCTGCCGTGCCCACTATCTATTCGGCCTTCGTGAACCATCCCCTGCTGGACCGTTTTGACCTGTCCTCCATGACAGGCTGTGGATCAGGGGCTGCCCCGCTTCCCCTAGAGGTGATCAGACAGTTTGAAGACAAAACCGGTTGTGTCATTTTTGAAGGGTACGGTATGACCGAGACATCCCCGATTATCAGCCTCAACCCCACCAACCTGGAGCAGCGTAAGGTTGGATCTGTGGGCCTCCCCTTCCTCAACACGGAAATCAAGATCGTGGACCTGGACACGGGCCTCCAGGAACTGCCCGACGGCGAGGACGGGGAGATTGCCGCCTCCGGTCCCCAGATCATGCTCGGGTACTGGAACAAACCCGAGGCCGACGAGGCCATGTTCCGGGAAATTGACGCAAAGCGCTTCCTGCTCACGGGTGATATCGGTCACTTCGACGAGGAGGGATTCCTGGTCATCACCGACCGGAAGAAAGATCTCATCCTGGTGGGCGGTTTCAATGCCTATCCGAAGGAGATCGAAGAAGTGCTCTTCACCCACCCGAAGGTGGCCCTTGCGGCGGTGGTCGGGTTGCCCGATAAAAGGACCGGGGAGTCTGTGAAGGCCTTTATCCAGCTCAAGCCCGGGATTGAGGCGACAGAAGAGGAATTTTTGGC
>CAYOIU010000543.1:0-2069 GCA_964404085.1 uncultured Desulfobacteraceae bacterium
GACATATTTTACGGCAGCAAAAGGATAGCGTCGCACAGACGTCTCTATGGCAACAACAAGTGGCAACTGGATCCGTTTCATTACCTGGAGCTGATCCTGAGACGTCCACAGGCCTTCGAGAGTGCCCGTCCTATCAAAGAGTGGCGGAAACAATGGCCGGCATGCCTTGAGAGACTTCTCAGGCATTTCTGCCAAAAACAGGGGCAAACCAAGGGCACAAAGGATTTTATAAAAGTTCTGATGCTCTTTAAAGAGCACGATGAAGGGGAGGTTCTTTCTGCAGTGGAGGAGGCTGTTTCAGCCAACGTCAGCTCCAGCGAGGCAGTGGAACAGCTATTGATCAACAGGACAGCTCCGCAAGATGACTTTTTCTTGCCGCTTCGCAACTGGGAGACACTTCCACCTCCGGATGTATCGGTCTATGACCGGATCGGAGGTGCACTATGAATGCGGCGGTCATGGCAGCGCTTCTTCCCAATCTCAGGTCATTGAAGTTGTCCGCAGTGGCATCTCATCTGGAGAGGCATCTTCGGCAGGCCAGGGAAGACAAGGAGGATTATGAAGAGTTCCTCCTCAATCTGACGGAAGTCGAGGTTGCCACTCGTATGGAAAACGGACGCAAGCGGAGGATCAGAGACGCCAGATTTTCCCTTCTCAAACCTCTTGAGACATTCGAGTTTGAGGCAGTCCCGGATCTTGATACCCGTTTGATCAAGGAACTGGCAAACGGCCAATACATCAAAGAGGCACGTAATGTCATATTCCTTGGCAGGAGCGGGACGGGCAAAACACACCTGGCGACTGGACTTGGCATGGAGGCCTGTGGCCAAGGAGTACGCACACGATTTGTGACCGGCTGCGGGCTTGCCAATGAACTGATTGAGGCCCGGGATGAAAAGGTCCTATCACGGACTCTAAAACGCTACGCAGGGTATGGGTTATTGGTCATTGACGAACTTGGATATGTCCCCTTTTCCAAGGACGGTGCCGACCTGATCTTCCAGGTCCTTGCTGAACGGAATGAGAAAAAGTCGGTGATCATTACCACAAACCTGGGCTTCGGAGATTGGACCCGGGTTTTTGGAGACCCCACATTGACGGCAGCGCTATTGGGAGAGCTATCGACTGAGAGATACGCTGAAGAAGGGGTAGGCAATCAATCGAAGTGGATGGGCGGAAACTCCGGTCGCCTACGGCTCCCTCCGTTCCCACCCATCCCAAGATACACCCACAGTGGGTATAGGGACACTTTCTGCTAACCAATGGGTGGGTCAATTTTAGGTTGCCACAGCGGGTCATTTTTCGGTTGCCATTTCGAACTATTCTTCATTCAGGTGGTCGAATCCTTAGCCGGCCTCGCTCAGCGGTCACAATGGCTCCAGTTTGAAGCTCAGGCCCATACATATCAATTACACGTTGGCAAACCACTCCTTGCTTTCTGGCGGCAAGATTAACAAGGCGAATGATCCCGGAATGAGGTGTTCCACGTACGATAGCTATTTCACCGAAATCCTTGTCCAGAGTTACAAGGATACGGGTTTCACCGTGGGCGCGAGCTAGAATCTCCTCATCACCGGGATCTTCAGGCCAATCACCGGCCCATACAACATCATGACCAAAAGCCGTCAACTCTTTCCTCGCACCACCCCAAACACAGGTATCCAAAAGAAGTTTCATGCAAGAGACTCCAATTGGATTGGTTCGATCCGCTCATGACCGACTACCCTATGGGCATAAACCAGACAGGCCTGGACATCTTCCGGTTCCAACCAGGGGTATCCTTCAAGAATAGTCTCGCTGCTATCTCCTGCAGCTAACATTCCGAGTATATGCTCCACGGCAAGACGACGCCCTCTTATTATGGGCTTTCCTCCAAATATCTTCGGATTTATTGTAATCCTTTCCAGGAGTTTCTTCTCTTCCATAAGAATCACCTCTAATTTCCTCAAGAATTTCTAATTTATCAACATTATACTTTCATCTCACCTTTTTATCAATCCGGAATATTTTTCACCCTTCCCCCAAAATTATACTTGTTCAGACTACCTGACAGCACCCTCTGCACGAAT
>CAYOIU010000544.1:0-2063 GCA_964404085.1 uncultured Desulfobacteraceae bacterium
TCATGGCCAAAGAAAAGTTCGATACGGCCCTGGGACCGTTCTGGTATGACAAGAACCGATATTTTGTGAATCATCCCGGTGAGATCGGCCAGTGGCAAAAAGGCGTGTTTGAGGTTATTGACCCCGGACCGAAACGCACGGCGCCGCCGGAATACCCGAAGCCGCCCTGGCCAAAAAAGAAGTAACCTTGTAGGCGATAGACAGAAACTCTTCCCGGGGGGACAACACCTCCTTCAGGGAAGAGTTTTTCCGGGCTCCTTGGATAGAAGATGTGACTTCCGTTTCGAAACCACAGGAATTCATTGCACATGATGGTTACCCTTCTGAACATCGTCATTTCCGGTTTGTTGCTGGGCGGTATCTATGCCGTGACGGCTGTGGGGCTCAGCCTGCAGTACGGTGTCGCCCGTGTGCTGAATGTCGCTCATGGCGAATTCATCATGCTCGGGGCCTTTATCACCTGGTCATCGTATACTCTTCTCGGGATTAACCCTATGCTTTCTCTTGCCATTTGTGGTCCGGTTCTATTCATCATCGGTTTTGTGCTGTACCAGACCCTGTTCACCCGCATGAGGATCTCGTCTCCGACGCCGGGGGCATTTGAAGGGAATTCCATGCTGGCCTGTTTCGGTCTCCTTTTCATCGTTCAGAATGTCGCCATACTAATCTGGGGGGCGGATATTAAGATGTACTCCTATCTGGCGTTTTCAGTTAATTTCTGGGGCGCTAAGTTTGCCGCCAACAGGCTCATCACCCTTGGATTTGCCTTGGTTATCTGTGTGGTCTTCTATCTTTTTCTGGCCACCACCCGGTTGGGAAAGGCGATTCGGGCCGCGGCCCAGGACCCGGATGCCGCCGGACTCATGGGGATTAAAATAAACCAGGTGTTGGGCCTCTGCTTTGGGTTGGGGGCGCTAATGGCGGGCCTGGGAGGCGCCTTGATCAGCATGTGCTACAAGATCCAACCGACCATGGGGCTTGAATACACCATGATCGCCCTCATCGTCATCGTCCTGGGAGGGCTGGGCAGCATCCCGGGCAGTCTTATCGGGGGGCTTGTTCTTGGCCTCGTAGGGAGCATCGTTACCTATATCGAGCCGGGACTGTCGCTGGTTGCGTACTATGTCATCTTCATGCTTTTGCTTTTGGCAAAACCAACGGGTATCCTGGGAAAATAGAGAAATGGGGGTTGGAAAAATAGCATCTAAGAACGCTTTGGGCACCGGGTTGGAGCTGCTCGTCCTGATCCTGCTGGCTGGCGCGCCTCTTTACGCATCTGCATATAAGGTCATTCTGCTCACAAGCATCCTCATGTACGTGACTATCGCCGTGAGCTGGACCATATTCTCCGGCCCCACGGGCTATATTTCACTGGCGTCTGCGGCCTTTTTCGGTGCCGGCATCTATACGTCGGCCATAGTAGGGAGAACGTTGCCTCTTCCACTGGTGATCGTCCTGGGTGCGCTGGTCAGCTTTTGCCTGGCGCTCCTGGTGGGTGCGTTGACCCTCAGGCTGAAAGGCATCTATTTTGTGATGTTCACCTTCGGGCTTGTTGAACTTCTGCTCCATTTCATCCTCTGGTGGGAGGTGAATATCACCGGGACAACCGGGAGAGTGGTCCCTCCGGTGGCGAACACGACGGTCTTCTACACCCTGCTTATGATTCTTGTCATATTGATGCTCACGGTCTCCTTGATTAGACGTTCGAGATATGGACTGGCCCTGCAGAGCATCGGGGAAAATGAGGAAGCGGCGTCTCACTCCGGCGTTCACGTAACAGCCTTGAAAATTATCATCTATGCGGTCAGTGCTCTTTTCATGGGGGCGGCGGGGGCCATCATGGCGGCGCGATGGACCTATATCGACCCAACAATCGCCTTTAATCCGCTTATCTCCTTCATGCCGATCCTGATGGCTATCTTTGGGGGTATTCGACCGCTGTATGGTCCGGTCATCGGTGCGGCTATCTTTACCTATCTGGAGCAATTTCTCATCACCCGTTTCCCTTACTATTACATGCTCATTTTCGGGATTATCATGGTAGTGGCGATCCTCTATATGCC
>CAYOIU010000545.1:0-2040 GCA_964404085.1 uncultured Desulfobacteraceae bacterium
CTCGCCACCTACAACCGGATAAGGAAGGAACATCCCCTTCGAAAGTGCTGGATACATGATCTCAATCGACCCTGGTCCCTGGAACCAGGCGAGCGCTATGACCTGGTCATCGCCCTGGGCGTGGTAGACCATCTCACGGAACCTCGTCCCTTTGTCACCTATGCGACGCAGTTGGCGCCCTGTCACTTCATCAGCGTACCGGAAAGCCCGGGAAAAGATGGGGAATCCGCAAACCATGGCTGGTTCGAGGAGCAGATGGCGCTGCTGGACATGGATGTGCATGAGCTTTCCGGTATCGGAAACAGGGAGGGCAGGATCTTTTTCTGTGAACGGCAGCGGGACAACCTCTCTCCCCTCCTCGTCCATGTCCACATCCCCAAGGCGGCGGGGCAGGCCTTTGAGGCCTTTCTCAAAAGAAACTTCCCTGGCCGCGTCAAGCTCTTTTACCCGGACAAGCCCGCCCGGGCCCAGTGGACGCGGTTCAAGAAAGATATCTACGACGGCTCCGACCCGATGGTCTTTTCCTCCCAGTCCATGGGGGTCTATTTTCCCCCCCTCATCGGGGGCAGGGTTCCCCTGTACGTCGCGCTCTTCAGACACCCCTTCAGCATGATCCTGAGCTACGTGAAATACATCAAGAAAGACTACGCGGCCCTTTCGGATGCCCACAGGGCCATACTGCCGGCCAACCTGAAAGAGATGTCCGTGGAAGAAAGCATGCACTGGCACATGAAAAACGGCGGGTTTTTCCCGCTTCCGGTCCTGGAGCTCACCCAGGGGCTGGGGCTGGATACGGCCAAAGAGATCGTGAACCGTTTCCTCTTCACGGGGATCGTGGAGGAGATGGACCGGTCCATGCGTCTCCTGGCAGAGAAGATCGGGCCCTGGGGTCTCCACCTCTGCTCTCTGGAAATGCCGGTGAAAAATACCACGGATGATGTGGATTTGGAGGGGTATGATATGGCATCGGACCCGGCATTTGAAAAATTCGCGGAAAGGGAACTGGGGGTGGAAGTGAGCTTCTACGAGTGGGTGCGCGAGCGGTTCGAGCGAGAGGCCGCTTCCTTCGGCTTGTGAGGGGAGGCAAGGTTATTAAGGCATAAGGCCGCCCGGGAAGGGGTGAGAGACAATGAAAAGAGAAGGCCGGGGAGGAAAACATCCTCCCCGGCCTTCTTTGGTTTCAGGGTTTAGTTTTAGGGTTTAGAACGAGGGTGCGCCCGGCATGAAGCCCGGAATCACGGACTGGTCTTCCACCAGGAAGAAGTCATCCGGGAAGGCGGCGTAGTAGTAAAGGTCGTACAAACCGCCGCTGTCCCGGCTGGTTTTGTTGCCGATCCACGCGGTCCCTGTGGGGTTGGCAAGTATCGTGTGATACCACGTGTTTGTGCCATAATCCCAGGCTTGGTCATCCCAGTACTGGAAGCCGCTGGCAAGGACCTTGCGGTAATAAGACCCCGAGTGAATATCGGTCACCAGGTCCCAATTTTCCCTCGACTCCCAGTACTCATCGAGATCCTGACCTACCGAAGCATACTCGTAGGAGACGTTTTGGACTTCAAATTCTTTTTCATCCTCGTAGGCCGCGGTGAAGGTATTCTTCCAGTGCCACTCGTTGAAGGTGGTGTTGTTGGCCCCGGTGTAATCTTGGAGCTGGTACCTCCAGTTGTCATTACCCGAGTCGCTGTCCATTTTGTGCCAATATGAGCTGTAGGTGAGCGTACTGTTGGTAGCAGCATCTCTATAGCGGTCGCTCCAGCGGAGATAGCTTTCGTCAGAATCCGTCAGGTTCCACTCGCTCCAAGAGTACTGCCTGGTTTGTCTCTGGGAGTACCCCTTGGCGTAGTCGTAGTAGTTTTTGTTGTACCACTTTCTCTGGACGGTAGGATCATACCCGTACGACACCGAATCAGCGAATCCGGAGCCGAAATACCTACTGGATTCCCCGGTGTAGTTGCGAAATTCCGTATAAAGATAGTTGTAGGTGTAGCCTGTGTCGCTGTAGTTGTTTTCCTTTTGTTGGTTGTAGTAATAGTTGGTTCC
>CAYOIU010000546.1:0-2031 GCA_964404085.1 uncultured Desulfobacteraceae bacterium
CCCCATACGGACATTATCAAGAAGGATCGGAGAGAAACCTTCTATGGCCACAAGATTTGTTTGACCAGTGGACGGTCGAATCTCATCTCCGACTGTTTGATTGTGGAAGGGAATCCCGCGGATTCCTCCCTTACGGTTGAGATGTTGGATCGTCATGATCAAATCTACGGCCACTATCCACTGAAAGTGGCATTGGATGGTGGTTTTGCATCCAAGGACAACCTCAAGATCGCCAAGGGCAAGGAGATCAAGGATGTTTGTTTTGCCAAGAAGCGCGGTCTCAAAGAAGAGGATATGTGCCGAAGCCCCTGGATGTATAAAAAGCTCCGACGGTTCCGGGCCGGTATTGAATCCGGTATTTCCTGGCTCAAGCGCTGTTTTGGGCTTTGGAGATGCACGTGGAAATCGTTTCGTTCTTTCAAAAGCTATGTGTGGGCCTCTATCGTTTCGGCAAACCTTTTTACCCTGGCAAGAGGGCTGAATCCGGCAACTGACTGATAAAACATTACATTGAGA
Organism: uncultured Desulfobacteraceae bacterium; assembly: GCA_964404085.1. Taxonomy (GTDB): domain Bacteria; phylum Desulfobacterota; class DSM-4660; order Desulfatiglandales; family Desulfatiglandaceae; genus CAYUCJ01. Next base: position 517 of record CAYOIU010000546.1, read on the forward strand.
ATCGCATGCATGAGAAGTGGGGACAGGCTTGTCAAGATAAGGTAAAATAGCCTTGTCATCATCTTTAGCAGCACCAAAAGCGCCCTTTTATCAAGAGGCTGGACGTCGGGATGGCACGTCCGTCTCAGCAAGTAACTCAGAATAGCCCATTTATGGATAGGCACTAGCTAACTTTGCGGCGGTGACGAGAATCTATCCCGGCTTAATACGATATCGTATTTGAGAACACAGGCCCTAAGGCGCCAGAAAAACCTGGTCTCCAAAATGTTTTGCCAGGTCGTCACGCAGAAGATCAGCCTTACCCGTATCCGGAAGTTCCACCATCAACTCTCCCCCCTGACCCAGCACCAGTTTCCCGTGAGCTCCCACAACCTTTTCTACCTCAAGAGGCTCCACTGTCCACCAGCCTTTTGTCCGCATCAACAACTCTCTCCCTTTCAATCGCCTGGGCGTGACCAGGTCAATCGTCCGGAACCACGCCTCCCAGCCGATCTGGGCCGGCGCCTTGAGCACAGGGCTCACCGGGTCATGATAAATACGACAGCGTCCGAACAGCCGCAAACTGATCATTTGGGGTCTGCCTCCATAAGCCGGACGATCTTCTCATCTTTTAGACGGAACGCAGATGGAATTTTCACCCCGTTTCTCTGGATGACATGGGCCAGACACGTGACATAAAGGACGGCTATTTCGTTATCTGAAAGGTCCATACCTTTCCTCACTGCCCGGCTCAAGTGGTGTTCAAAACTCTTCAGTGCCTCCCTGCGCCAGGCTTTCAGCCTTTCATCAACGGGTGAAAGGGCCGAGTCTCCAAGGAACCCACTCTGGGCTTCTTCTATTTTGCCAAAAACGCTGCGCATCCTCTGCACCCCGGGATCGCGCCCCCATTCATCGGCAACCATGGTAGCATCCGTTTCCCCACCATCCGCTTCATAATGATATGAAAGGTTCTGTCCAGCTCGTTGACTTCCACCACAATTTCTAGCCCCGTGTTTTGAGTTGAAGGAAGTGCATAACAATGGATCAGAGTTTCATTGATTTCACCAACCAAGTCAAGGAGAAGTGCTCCATATTTCTCCACTTGTACTGTTCGTCTGTTGCCTTCCATTGGTCAATATCGTACCTTATACTGGAGAGCCGTCGGATAATATTATGTTATCCCCTACTTCCCCACATTCCAAAAAAAGAGTTGCAACCTGATACGTAATAGGTTACACTCAATTTCATGATCAAGAAATTTAGGCACAAAGGACTCAAGAAACTATTTGAATCCGGAGTAGCTTCAGGCATTCAACCACAACATGCAACACGGCTTCGACAGATCCTCGCTCTCCTTGAAACAGCTGATTCAATCGGGGATATGGATTTGCCCGGTCTCAGTTTGCATGAACTGAAAGGACAAAGAAAAGGAGCTTATTCAGTCAAAGTCAGCGGCAATTGGCGAGTCACATTTAGAATTATCAATGACGATATTTTGGACGTCAATTACGAAGACTATCATTAAAGGAGTTTACC
>CAYOIU010000547.1:0-2026 GCA_964404085.1 uncultured Desulfobacteraceae bacterium
GGAATGCCCTGGAAACCGTGGCAGGTATGTCATGGAGTTTGAGATCCAGGAAGATCCCGGGTGCACCGGCCTCGGAGATAGCCTCCAGGATGCCAGGTCCCTGGCTGATGAAAAGTTCGAGGCCTACCTTAAACAAACCCACATGGTCTTTCAAAAGTTCCACATATCGCATGGCTTCATCATAAGAAGGTACGTCGAGCGGGAAAACAATATATTCCTTTGGTGTCTTCATGGCCTCCTCCAATCATGATGTAATCGCAAAAACCTTGTTTATGCAGCAAGCGGCAACCTATAAGCGACGAAGTAGAATCGAACCTGACAATCTTTTTCAGATTCGCTTCCTGAGACACGTAGTATAAAGCGACTTCCTTGGAAGCCGTCAATCATGATCGGTATAGTTTTTCATTCGGGTATGGTCAAGAAAAACCTGGTGCAGGAAATCCGATTTTGAGCCCGGTTCACCTGTATACAAAAAAATACGATTCCTCCGTTTGGAATGCGTTTTCAGTGGTAGGGGTGTGTGCCTCTCAAGACGCACTCAAAGAGACGCGAGATGGACCAAAAAGGCAAAAAAACGGGTGGACATAAACGAAAAAAAATTATAATAGAGGAAGTCCTGTATGGGCCACCGTAGCTCAGATGGTAGAGCACCTCACTCGTAATGAGGATGTCTGCGGTTCGACTCCGCACGGTGGCTCCATTTTTGATGGAATCGCAAAAAGTCCGTCCGTGGACTTTTTACTAACGGAAACCGAAAAGTGCGATTTTCGGTTTCCTTACAAATCAGCGGGTTACAAAACAACCCATTGATTTGCGTACCCGTCCATGGGCACGATGATGACTTTCTACGAAATCATCATTTTTTTGTGGAAATATAAAGGAAGATTACGGCAGTCAGGAGGGTGCCTGAATGAGTGCTATCCAGGATTTTTTCGTCTGCGACGAATGTGATAACAAGGATTTCAAGCTTGTCTACAACTTTTCTCTCCTGTTCCACGGCGTCAATTTCTCCGACGATCTCATCTATGACAAAATCATAGACGAGAGATACCAGTGTACTCAGTGCCGAAAAACATTCAGTAAAGATCAGATTGAAACAGGACTTGCTGAATTGAAAAGAAAACACAAGAAGAAATAGGGCCTCCAGCGGGGCCGTCCGGCTCAGTACCCACCCACCTCTTTCTGGTAAAACTGGAACTTGTGAGCCCCCAGTTCCACCGTGTCAAAATCCTGCAAGGCCACATTGCCCTTGACCACTTCTCCGTTGACCTTGAGCTTTACCAACCCACCAATGAATGTGATCGTATAACCCGACGGCCGCTTGCTAATAGTGGCTGCCGTTGAACCAATGAACATGCCCGAAAGACTCACTTCGGAGTTGGGAGATTTTCCGAGCCTTGTCAGTTTTTTTATGAGGGCGACCTCGCTACGATCCGATCCGTCAATGAAGCTCAAAACACCTATTTTTTTGGGTTTCGGAGGCTTGGCAGGGGGCCTTTTCTGCTTGGCCAGGAGTTCCCGCTGCTTTTCGGTGTCGAGCATCATGGTCCTGTCCAGGTCCATGGATTCCCCTGGATCCGTTGAATCATCCCCGGCTATAAAAAGAAGCGTGTGTTTACCGACAATGACATTGTCCCCGTGTCTGAGTTTCCGGGACATGACCCTCTTGTCGTTCACAAAAGTGCCGTTGGTGCTTTGGAGGTCTGTGAGAATAAAGTCGGGGCCCGTCCTGTCGATACGTGCGTGATAACCGGACACGGCCAGATTATCAATTGAAATGGTGTTTTCGGGTCTTCGGCCGATCGTCACGCTTTCCTTGAGAAAAGGGAATTCTTTGATCACCTGTTTGTTGAACATGAGAACAAGTCTGGCCATATTTCAATCTTCCTGTGGATTGCTCTCGATAATCATAAGGGATATCGGGTTGAATTCAAATCATGAAATTGACTTATGAGCCAGTTTCAAAACGCCCCCTTTTGCCCGATCTCTGCGTCAGGCTCAAATTTTAATCCTCGAAATATCCTAT
>CAYOIU010000548.1:0-2005 GCA_964404085.1 uncultured Desulfobacteraceae bacterium
TACCTCTGTAAGACCGGCAGGGGGAATCGTTGTCTCTTTCAAAAGATGCCGGGTAACAGCCTTGGGATCTACGGTGGCAATTCGAGCCACATTCCGGTTCCCTCAATCGATCTATGCGAAGTGAAAGACCGTGGAGAGTTCGACCTGGCTGAACTGGCTGTCGTGGCCGATGCAGTCACCACCCCCTATCAAGCCGCCAAGAGGGCGGACCTGCAACCCGGTGACAATGTCATCGTCATCGGTGCGACCGGTGGCGTCGGCGTCCATGTGGTACAGACTCTAAAGGCCCTCGGTGCAAAGACGGTGATAGGAATTGCCCGCAATCAGCAAAAACTTGACAGGGCCTTGAAATACGGTGCTGATTTTGTGATCAACTCCACTGATAAGGATGCACGGGCCATCTCAAAGGAATTCAAGGGGTTGTGCAAGGGTAACGGTCTTCCCAATTTCGGATGGAAGATCTTCGAGATAACAGGAGTGAAGCCGGGCCAGGAAATCGCCCTCTCCCTGCTGAGCTTCACCGGGAAGTTGATTGTCGTAGGTTACGGCCTGGCCAAGACGGAATATGCCATCGGTCGACTCATGGCCTTCAACGCGGATATCCTCGGCACCTGGGGATGTTTGCCGGAGTATTATCCCATCGTCATGGATATGGTCCTGAGCAAGAAGATCGATATCGCTCCGTTTGTGGAGACAAGGCCCATGAGTTCCATCGTGGAAACTTTTGACGAAGTACACAAAGCCGGGTCCCCGGCCAAACGCATCGTCCTGACGCCTGATTTTTAGACGGACTTTTGCGATTCCAACAATCTTGATGATTTTGTAAAAAAATCATCATCGTGCCCATGAACCCAAACCGCCCTGTGCGGAACGACAACATGGAAAAAAAGGAGGAGAAGATTATGGCTTTGGATTGGATGCCAAGAGACAACGAAATGAAGGATCACATGTTGCACACCGATGTCCATTGGGGGACCGAGCCACCCACCGTGGTGTATGAGAAAAAACCCCTGACGGACCCAAAAGGCAACGTGGTGGATGGGCTTTACGTGGCCTGGATCCGCCTCAATAACCCCAAACAGTACAACTCCTATACAACAGAAATGGTGAAAGGCGTCATCGCCGGTTTTGAGAACGTCTCTCTGGATCGGAGTGTTGTTGCAGCCGTCTTTACCGGTACCGGACCCTACTCGTTCTGCACGGGCGGAAACACCAAGGAATACAGTGAATTCTACAGCCTCCGATCTGATGAATACGGACAGTACATGGAACTTTTCAACCACATGGTGGACTCAATCCTCGCGTGCAAGAAACCCGTCATCTGCCGGGTAAACGGCATGAGGGTAGCCGGTGGTCAGGAGATCGGGATGGCATGTGATCTCGCCGTTTCATCCGACCTGGCCATCTTTGGTCAGGCCGGGCCGCGACATGGCTCCGCCCCTGACGGCGGATCATCCGATTTTCTCCCCTGGTATCTTAGCATTGAAGATGCCATGTGGAACTGCGTATCCTGTGAGATGTGGTCAGCCTACAAGATGAAAGCCAAAACCCTGATCAGCAAGGTGGTCCCGGTCCTGAAGGTTGACGGGGAATGGGTAAGAAACCCCATGATCATTACGGACAAATATGTGGAAGACGGTGAGATTGTCTACGGCGAATTCAAAAGCGGCGACGAGTTCAAAAAAGCGCGTGCCTTCGTCAAGGAACATCAGCCCGACGCGAATTTCGAACTCCTGGACAAGGAAGTGGACAATATCGTCTGGACCTTTGCGAATCTCTTTCCCGGCTGCCTCATCAAGTCCATTGACAGCGTCCGTGCGAAAAAGAAATTTTTCTGGGATTACTCCAAGAACTACAACAGGCATTGGCTGGCGGCAAATATGGGTGGGGAGGCGTTCCTCGGTTTCGGCGCCTTCAATACCAAGAAAATCACAGGAAAAGATACCATAGATTTCCTGAAATTCCGCCAGGATATTGCGGAATGCAAGACCTGGGATATGGATAT
>CAYOIU010000549.1:0-1990 GCA_964404085.1 uncultured Desulfobacteraceae bacterium
CTCCAACATCCACCTGCCCTGTCTGATCATCTGTGGAGAAGAGGACAAGCTCACCCCTCCCCCCCTGGCAAAAGAACTCAATAAATCCATTGCCGGGAGCCGACTCGCTTTGCTGCCTTCAGCGGGACACATGGTCATGATCGAAAACTTCCGGGCCTTCAATCAGGCCGTAATCGAATTCGTCCTGGCCGACCTCGACTGAGTTTTTCTCAAGCTGATAGCGAAACAACTCCATTCATCAGCCTTTGACTGCACCCCGTTCCTAAATCAGGGCCTTTCCGAGGATTTTCTTGACTAATTGCATTCAGTTGGAGTATAGACAGACCTGGCCCGCACCCACAACGGGTGTATTCTAAGAATCTAATCAAGGATAATAGCGTTTTGAGCAGAGATGATCTAATTCAGTTGGAAGGCAAGATCACCAGGGTCCTGGGTGGTGGCATAATGGAAATCGCGTGCGACAACGATGTGACCGTCAGGGGACGCCTTTCCGGCCGGATGAAAAAATATCGAATCAAGGTGATGGTGGGCGATCGTGTCCAGGTCAGTGTCTCCCCCTATGATCCCTCCCATGGCCTGATCACTTACCGCATGAAATAGACCCGTGCGCTTCATTCAGAAAGCGCGACCTTCTGCCTCAACAGTTTCCGCATCCTCAAGAGTACTTCGTCTTTCCCGGTGTACTGTTCAATCCTTAGGTCTCGCTCTTCAAGACCTCTTCGGTTGATGAAAATCATGGTTGGAACTCCCCTGATCCCGTGTTTTTTCAGGATGTCCCCCTGGGCCGGCTGCCGTTTGGTGAGATCCATCCGCATGGTCAGGAAGCTCCTGCTCAGGTTCACAACCTCGCTGTCTGAAAAAACCTCCCTGTCCATGGCCCTGCACGGGCTGCACCAGTCGGCGTAGAAATCCAGGACCACCGGTCTCTCCTGGCTCACAGCACGCTTCAATAGCGATGTGTCGTAAGGGATCCATTTGACGCCGGTCCTGGTTTGAGGGGCTGCGAGGAAGAGGATTGCAGCTGCGGAAAGCAGGAGAAGTCCCACTCCCCTTTTCACAAAACCAAACCTGCGCCACCCACTCCGGCTTTTCTCAAGCCATCCCAGATGCAGACCTGCCCCTAACATCATGGCGCCTGCAAGGGAGGATTTTACAACGGGCTGGTGAAACAGGGGAAGGACCACATAGCCCGCCATACCGATCAGGATCCAGCCGAAACACTTGCGGATCCAGACCATCCACTCCCCGGAGAGGGGAAGCCTCTCCAGGCCGCTCGAAAAAACACCCAGAACCGCCAGGGGAAGACCAAGGCCCAGACTCAGGACGAAAAAATAGAGAATTCCGAGAAAGGGATCGCCCATCTGCCCCACAAACGTGAGGAGGCCCAGAAGAAAAGGCCCCAGGCAAGGTGCGGCGACAATCCCCAGGGTCAGGCCCATGAAAAAAGTTCCTACATAGCCTCCAAAATTCCGGCTGGACATCTTCATGAGAGGGGCAGGAATCCTGATCTCCCACAGCCCGAAAAAGCTGGTGGCCAGGCCGACGAGCACCGCCGCCACAAGCATCAGGACCAGGGGTCTCTGGAGCACGGAGCCCAGCAGCCCCCCGCTCAGTGCCGCCGCTGCCCCCAGGGAAGCATTGGTGGCGGCCAGCCCCAGCATGTAGAGAATCCCGTGGAGGACGGGCCTGCCCCCCTTCATTCCGCTCCGTCCCCCAAAATAGGAAACGGTTATGGGGATCAATGGGTAGACACAAGGGGTGAGGTTGAGGGCCAGGCCTCCGAGGAAAATACCAAGCAGGATCAACCAGAGCCCCGCACCCGGTTTCCAGCCTCCAAGGAGGCTGCCGGGACCCTCAGGTGATGTCAGTTCAGAAAAAAGAGGTTCGTTGATGTCTTTTGTCTGGGATCCCGCCTCGACAATATTTACCTGGAAAGATATGGGAACCGTCTCGGGGGGCAGGCAGGCCACATCCGAGCAGGCCTGGTAGG
>CAYOIU010000550.1:0-1985 GCA_964404085.1 uncultured Desulfobacteraceae bacterium
CTCCGCCGACACCCATAATGGCGGCTACCATTCCCACAAAAAAACCGCAGATAGCGACAAACCAGGCGGAAATCTTCTTGCCCCCCGGCACCAGGTCCCTGTCAAATGTTATGGAGGGCGGGATGTTAACGGACTGCAACTTTGCGGGAAGGCCTTTCTTGCCGCTTGCGGCCTCGATTCCCTTGGGGCTCTCTCCCGTATGGGCACCCACTTCCGCCCCGGCTTTGCGGTTTTTCAGGAAATCGAGAAGCGCATAGACACCTAAAAAACCCAGCAGAAAAACATAGATCAGTGTGATAAAAAAATCGCTGAGCACGGGACTGATCTCGTAGATGGCCCGGTTGAGCACACCCCCGCAACTCACCCCTGCAAGGGAACCCACAAGAAACGCAATGGCCAGCCCTACGGAGACATTGCCCAGCTTTTTGTGTATGGTGGTGCCCATAATGGCCTTTGCAAAGATGTGGAAGAGATCGGTACCCACCGACAGGATGCCCTTGACGCCCACGCTCATGAGGGCAGGGGTTATGATAAAACCTCCGCCGGCCCCGATACACCCGGTGATGAGGCCCGCCATAAGACCGATTACCGTGGAAACCCAGAGCAATGCCGACGTGGAATAGGCCGGGCTGTAAGCCTTGTGGCCTCCAAGGATTGCGGGAAGCTGATCCGAGGCAAAGGCCACGGCAAAGAGCACACAGGGTAAACAAAACAACCCGAGAACCAGGAGCCTCTTTTTGCTCCTGAGGATCGTCATGGATGTTTCGTATTCCCACTTGGCATGGGCGGTTGATGCCGCCAGCAAGATTTGAAAAAATGTGGTCCCTTTCTTCACAATACACCCCCCTTTTTCCTTATCTTCTGTTCATGTATGGATTTTTTCTTGTATGCGTCCTGGAGCTTGAAGAACAGCTCATCGATAGCCATGGGTTTCATGAGGTAATCAAAGGCACCCAGTTCCATTCCTTCTATGGCTACCTCCACATTGGCGTGGCCGGTGAGCATAATGATCTCAACCAGGGGATACCGCTTCTTTATTTCCCTCAGGGCCTCGATTCCATCCATCCCGGGCATTTTTACATCCAGGACCACCACGTCCACCTGTTTGTCACCCAGCAACTCCAGCGCCTCCTCGGCGCTTCCGACGCCCTCAACATCCACGCCGCGCTTTTTCATGCGCTTCATCAATGTCTCCAGAAAATCCGTCTCATCGTCCACAAAAAGGACCTTGAATGCATCCATACCCATCACCTCCTAATACCAATGGCCTCATGAATCTTGTGGATAAGGTCTTCGAGTTCGCATGGCTTTGTAAGATAATCAAAAGCGCCGAATTGAATGCCCTCCCTTGCGGCCTGTTCCGAGCCATGGCCGGTCAGCATGATAACCGGCATGTCAGGGACTATTTTCTTGAATATCTTCAGGACCTCAATGCCGTCCATGTCCTCCATTTTGAGATCAAGAACAGCCACATCAAAGTCCTGTCCACGAAGTGCACGGATACCCTCGGTACCGTTCAAGGCCTTTGTCACTTCGATGGCTCTCCTGGACATCCTTTTGGAAATAATGTCCACAAAGCCTCTTTCATCATCCACGAGGAGAAGCTTTATGGGCTCCTTCAAATGGTGCCTTTTATCATTCATGTTCCGACTCCTTGATATCGGAGGCATGAGGAGATTCAACCGATTGTCTATCGGTGGTTTCTTCCGGGCGGCTTGGTGATTCACCAGCGTCACCCCCGGCCGGGAGCGTTATGATGAAAGTCGTACCCTTTTCCGGTGTGCTCTTGACGTTGATTTCTCCGCCCATTTTCTTGATAATCCCGTAGCAAATGGGCAACCCCAGGCCGGTCCCTTTTCCAACGGATTTGGTGGTAAAAAAGGGGTCAAATATCCTCTCGATATTGGCCTCGGGGATTCCAGGCCCGTTATCGGATATTTCAATGATGAATTTGGCCCCTTCCAACCGGGCGGCTATTTTCAAAA
>CAYOIU010000551.1:0-1985 GCA_964404085.1 uncultured Desulfobacteraceae bacterium
ATTCTCTTCATCCCCCTGGTGGGCATTGCACCCTCTTTCCTTTTGCTGATCCTTTTCACATCGCTGGGTTCCATCGGCTCCTCCATGTTCCATCCCACATGCGCCGGGATGGTCTCCTCCTATTCAGGCCGTCACTTCGGATTCTCCATGTCCATTTTCGGCCTGGGCGGCACCCTCTCCTTCGCTGTCGGCCCCCTTTTCATTACCTCGTTTGTCGGTGTCTTCGGCCTGGGAGCCATGCCCTACACAATGGTGATAGGGCTTGCCGCGATGATCTTTCTCTTTGTCTCCGTCCCCATACCCGTCAGTGAAGGCCTCAAGAACCAGGGATTCCTGGGATCACTCCGTGAAGTGCTTGGGCCGGTCTGGAAATCGATTCTGCTCATCTGGGTGGTGATGGCCTTGCGCTCCTTTGTGGGGCAGTCTTTCTTTACCTTTCTGCCGATCCTCTACGCCAAGCAGGGCTACTCCCTCGTCACCATCGGCGGGGCTATTTCACTCCTGGTTGTGGGCGGTGCAATCAGCAGCCTTCTGGCAGGGCATTTCTCGGATGTGATCGGGTACAAACCCATTTTCTATGTTGCCCACGGCCTGGCGACCCCCAGCCTCATGCTGATGCTCCACCTGTCGGGTCTTTGGTTGTACGTGGGTGTCTTTCTGGCAGGTTTTTTTATCATGGCCACACTGCCCCTGGGAGTGGCCATGGCACAGACCCTGGCGCCGAAAGGAAAAGCCATGGTGGCGAGTCTCATGATGGGCCTGGCTTTCGGGACCGGGGGGATGCTGACGCCCCTGACAGGCAAGCTGGCCGATATCTATTCCCTGCCCACCGTCCTGAGCGTGATCGCCGTCATCCCGCTCTTGACCGTCGGTTTGATCCATTTCGCCGGCGAGAAGAGAAACGGGTAGCTAAAGGCGGAGGCGTTCTCTGCCCAAGGATTCCCTGACAACACCGCGAACGCAAAAGTACGCTTCCATTGGATGAACCAGACCGATTTTTCTTGATCAGACCGCGCAGTTGTTCCAAGATGTAACAGAAACTTAATGGAAAATCGCGTATGCCATAGTGTCTGAAATCAAAGGAGGAATCAAATGGCGGAAGAACGGAAATCGTATGATGCCCACCTTGAAGAATTTCAAAAGATCGCCTACATCAGCAGCCGGAAACAATATGACGAACTCTACCACCAGTCCATTGAAGACCCGGACGGATTCTGGGCACAAGAGGCCGAAAAGTATCTGTCGTGGGGAAAAAAGTGGGATTTTGTCCTGCGCTACAATTTTGACCAGGCCAAGATTGAGTGGTTCGGCGGCGGTGTCCTGAACGCGTGTTACAACTGCCTCGACAGGCACCAGGAGACCCTCAAAGACAAGGTGGCCTTCCACTGGGAAGGCGACAACCCGGAAGAAAAACGGACCGTGACCTATGGTGACCTCTACACCCGGGTCAACAGAATGGCGGCAGTCCTGAAATCAAGGGGGGTGGGGAAGGGTGACAGGGTCGTCATCTATATGCCCATGATTGTTGAACTCCCCGTGGCCATGCTGGCGTGTGCAAGGATCGGGGCCATTCACAGCATCGTCTTCGGGGGGTTCAGCGCAGAGGCCCTGGCCAGCCGGATACAGGACTGCGAGGCCCGGATGGTGATCACGGTGAACGGCGGATTTCGCGCAGGCAAGACAATCCCTCTCAAGGATACCGTGGACAAGGCCATAGAAAATTGCCCCGATGTGGACACGGTCATTGTCTATGATCGGACAGGGGAGAAGCAGTCCTTGAAGACAAAGCGCGAGATCTGGTGGCAAGAGGCCGTGGCCGACCCGGGTCTTCCGTCCTATGTCGCGCCTGAACCCATGGATGCCGAGGATCCTCTCTTTATCCTCTATACCAGCGGCAGTACGGGAAAACCAAAGGGCCTCATACACACCCACGGGGGCTATCTCCTCTACGCGGCCATGACCACCCGGTTGGTATTTGATCTTAA
>CAYOIU010000552.1:0-304 GCA_964404085.1 uncultured Desulfobacteraceae bacterium
GTTTCGATGTGGTGGGCATGGCCTTTCCGCTGTTGCCTTTAATCCCCATCGGTCACAGCCACTATGCGGCCTGGTCCCACATGGTTGGAATGTGCGATAATGTGGACGTCTACCAGGAAATTCTTAATCCTTTGAATAAGGAAGAGTATTTATTCAATGGTAAATGGCGGGAGATGGAAAAAAGGATTGAAAAGATAAGTGTGGCCGGCGCTGAAGTTAGAGAGATTACGATTTACAGGACCGTCCACGGCCCGGTCTTCTCCCCATTTCCATTCGACCCTGAAACTGCTGCCGCAGATAAGGT
>CAYOIU010000552.1:314-1984 GCA_964404085.1 uncultured Desulfobacteraceae bacterium
AGGTTTATACCAAGAAATTGGCCCACTGGAAAAAGGAAGCTCTTTCCGACGACGGATGGTGGAAGATGATGATGGCCCGCAATGCTTCGGAGTTCGGGCAGGGCGTTTCAATGATCATGACATCCTTGCATACGACTTATGCCGATATTGATAAAAACATAGGCTACTGGCACACCGGACTGAATCCCGAGCGGGTGAAGGGATATGACCCTCGATTGCCCCTGCCGGGTGCCGGACAGGCAGAATGGACCGGTCGGTACTTACCCAACGCCCAAGTTATCAATCCACCGCAAGGGTATGTAACGGGCTGGAATAACAAAGCCTCCCCGGATACTCGCAATCCGGATGGCGAAAACCTTGATTATATGTTCGGCCGGTATCACCGCGCCTTATGGCTACAGCGGTCTCTGAGTGGCAAAGGCGGTCTGGATAAGCAGGCCAACGAAGAGATCATGAAATATATCGGGGGTGCGGGGACCTATTACCCTCAGCACAATGCCTACGGTGCCGAATGTAAGGATTTGATGCCGACAATGTCAAGAGCCGTCGAAAAGGCGGATGCGCAGGACAAACCGATGCTTGGCAAGATTCTGCAGCTATTGTCCTCCTGGGATGGCCGCTCTGTTGTTGATGTGGTTAACGATATCCAATTTCAAGCTGGTCACACTATCTTTACAGAGTGGTTACCCAGGGTGATCGATATGACTTTTAAAGACGAGTTTGCCGAAATTGAAGCATTTAAATTGGTCCGCAGCGGCCTGTTTAATCTATTTCTACGCTGTATAGACGGTCCGTCTTCCCCACTTCCGGTATCTCGAAATTACTTTGACAACATTAATACGGAAGAAAAGGAAACTGCAGAGGATATATTCCTGAAGTCCCTTCTGGAAACCGCGGCCGTTCTCAAAGAGAAATTTCAAAGCGAAGATCCTGCCTCATGGCAGGCCCCTAGGTCCAAAATTGTGTATAAACACAATATGTTCGGAAAGGTTGCCGAGATGTGGGACAACAACGTCGGCACCTACATCCAAATCATTGAACTTCGCCCTGATGGCGCAGTAGGGTACAGTCGATGGCCGCTGGGGCAGAGTGGAACTATAAGCCCCGGTGCTGACGGTAAACCGGTTTTCGATGCCCACTTTTTCGACATGCTTCCGCATTATAAGAATTACACTTATCAGAAAATGGGAATGGACTAATGTGATGGGGCCAGGCTGTCGATCACCCTTTAAGGGCCGGGGCTTCTGATGACCGAAGCGGGCCCTGACCCTCCAGATCCCAAGCTCAGAAAGGATGTCCTATGGGTACTTGCAGCGAAGGCAATGTTCTGGAAGAATTGCTTGGCCTCTTGAAGCTTGAAAAGATCGAAGAGAATGTCTTTCGCGGCCAAAGCCAGGATCTGGGGTTCGGCGCCGTGTTCGGGGGACAGGTCCTGGGCCAGGCCCTGTCAGCCGCCTCTCAAACCGTCCCCGCAACCAGGCGGGCCCACAGTCTCCACGGCTATTTCCTGCGGCATGGCGATGATACCAGAGCCATTGTCTATGACGTGGACTGCATAAGGGACGGCAAGAGTTTCACCACCCGGCGTGTACGGGCAATCCAGTATGGTCGCGCTATCTTTTCCATGTCCGCATCTTTTCAGATCCAGGAGTCCGGGTTCGATCACCAGG
>CAYOIU010000553.1:0-1968 GCA_964404085.1 uncultured Desulfobacteraceae bacterium
GAGCCATATCACACAGTGGGCCTTCCTGCTTATGGCTGCCATCTCCCGTCTCAGGAGTTCTTTTCCTCCCAGGTCCCAACCGTCACTCATGACCACTACTACCGTTCTCCTGCTGAGCAGTTGAGATCCATGGGACTGATTGAACTGATGCAGGGAGTATCCAATCCTGGTGCCCCCCGACCAATCAGGAACTTCCTCGGAAATACGCTCCAGGGCCTTTTCAATGCTGAGGTGCTGGATGAGTGGTGTAATGCGGGAAAGGGATGTTGAAAAAACAAAGACCTCCGCCCTTGGGCCCACGCCCCGCAATCCCAAGAGGAACGGCATCACGAACCTGGCATAGCGGTCCATTGACCCGCTGACATCCGCCAGGATCACCAACCGTTTCAAACGCCTCTTTTTCTCCCTGAAGAAAAGTTCAAGGGGCAGGCCACCCCCTTTGAGGCTCTTTCGCATCACCCTGCGAAAGTCCATATTTCCCTGTTTCCTGGATTTTTTCAGGCGCCGGGAAAGAGCGAGATGGAAAGGCGCCATCATCTTTTTCAGGGCGAGCCGGGCTACCTGTATGTCCTTTCCATCAAAGCGGTACAGATCTTTCTTCTCTATCCGCGATATGGGACTGTAAGCAATACCCTCCAACTGCCCCTTCTCACCTTCTCTCGTGTCAATGCTCACCTCGGCCTGGGCTTCATGGATCGTATCTTCCCGGGGCCCTTCTTCTCGTTCGTCTATCCGGTCTGAAGGGAAAGGCTGCTCATCCTGCCGGGGCTCCTCTTCCTCCGCCCTGAAAAATTCCTCAAAGAGGTCGGCAAACTGTGCCCATTCAATATCACTTGAAGCAAAATTCACCCGGAGGACATGAAAAAAATCCGTCCGGCTGGAAAGGGGAATATTCCGAAGGCTTCTCAAACAATCCAGGATACTACTCTGAAAGACTTTATAGCCGCGGGCCTTTAGAAAACCGGCAAATTCCACGACCTGACCGGCAATCCCGGGAGGAAGGGCTTCATCCGGTTGACGAGAGGTATTGGGAACGTTCCTCATCATTGCTCCAGATGTTTTCCTTGAATTTCTTGATGTCTTCCTGGTATTTCAGGATGCACCCGATGGTCGCACCCACGACCTCTTCTTCCAGAAAGGAATGGTGCATGGTCATCAGGGCCTGGGTCCAGTCCAATGTCTCGGAGACACCGGGTTTCTTGAGAAAATCCACCCGCCGGATTTTCTGCATGAACGCCGTCACCTGCCTGGCGAAATCTTCCTCAATACCGGGAATCCGGGTCATGATGATCCGGTATTCCTTTTCAAAGGAAGGATAATCGATCCAATGGTAAAGACAACGACGTTTTAACGCATCATGGACATCCCGGGTCCGGTTTGAAGTCACCACCACCATGGGCCTCTTGCCCGCCCGCAGTGTCCCGATTTCCGGAATGGTGATCTGGAAATCGGAAAGGACTTCCAGGAGAAAGGCTTCGAACTCCTCATCTGAACGATCAATTTCATCGATGAGCAGGACAGGAGCCCTTTCATCTGCACTCATGATAGCCTCCAGGAGCGGCCTCTTTATAAGAAATTCGGGGCTGTATATGACACGTTCGATCTCTTCTTTCCTTTTTTCTTGCTGTTCTTCTATCCGGATGTGCAGGAGCTGCTTGGGATAATTCCACTCGTAGAGCGCCGTTGCTGCGTCCAATCCTTCGTAACACTGGAGCCGTATCAGATCTGTATTGAAAAGACGCGCCAGGACAATCGCCACTTCCGTCTTTCCCACGCCGGGCTCTCCTTCAAGAAAGATGGGCTTCTCCAACCGATGCGCCAGGAAAAGAACGGTGGCAAGTGCCCTGTCGGCGATATAGTGGGCCTCTCCCAGTTCTTTTGCCACCTGGTCGATTGTGTCAAAATGATTTTTCAACGGTCGTTACCTCCGGAGTGTTTAGAAAGCATCTGAAAAAGATTGTCAGGTTC
>CAYOIU010000554.1:0-1943 GCA_964404085.1 uncultured Desulfobacteraceae bacterium
GCGCCTTGTATCCACGGGACTCTCCACCACCTCGCTACGAAGGCCCGTGAGAAATGCGGGTTAGCGATGCGATGTTTTGCGGAAAATAAGCGAAAAAGCATCTTTTCAAGGGTTCTATTGCTAAGGCGACCGGTCCCGTTCAGGAAAAAATTGCATTGACGTAACACGCGGATTATATCATCCTTTGACTTATTTCTTCTGCTCATTGATTGATCTTCTCTTTTTGAAACAGGTAGTAAATATGACATCATCGACCAGGGAAAAAGAGAATACCGCAAAAGGTCCCGAGACGGCCAAGGGTGAGATGGAATCCTATCGTTCACCGAAGTTGCACTTCGACACTATTTTCAATTTCACATCCTACGGTATCTGGATTCTGGATGGGACAGGCAATGTCCTCAACGTCAATCCTGTGGCCGAACGGCTTATCGGTATCCGAAAGAAAGATGTAATCGGAAAAAACATCATAAGGCTCGTTGAAAAAGGTGTGATCAATGAAGCGCTCACTCCCTATGTGTTGGCGGCCAAACGTCCTGTCAGCAGGATACTCCACGTTCTGAAAACGAATAAGCATATCTTTTCAACAGGCACCCCTGTCTTAGATAAAGACGGTAACGTCAAACTCGTGGTGGTGAATGAATATGATATGACCACCTTGAATAACCTCCAGACCCAACTCGAGCAAATGCGCAACGTGGCTGAAAAATACAGGGACGTCATATCAGATATGGGCCTTCATGACCTGAAAGACCAGAGCATCATTGCGAAAAGCCGGAAAATGCAGAACGTCATGATGGTCAGCCGCAAGCTCTCTCGTTTCGGGGTGTCCAACATCCTGATATTGGGTGAATCCGGCACCGGCAAGGGGCTTGTGGCCAAGTTCATCCATGAAAAGAGCAAACGCAGGAGAGAGCCCTTCGTCCAGATCAATTGCGCGGCCCTGCCGGAGGGGCTCCTGGAGGCAGAACTCTTCGGCTTTGAGAAAGGGGCCTTCACCGGGGCTTCTGATAAAGGGAAAATAGGCCTGTTCGAACTGGCCCAGGGCGGGACCCTCCTGCTCGATGAAATCGGGGACCTCCCCCTTCCCCTCCAGGCAAAACTCCTGAAATGTCTGGACGATGGTGAAATCATGCACCTGGGGGGTCTCAAAACCATCCAGATCGATTGCATTATTATCGCGGCAACCAACCAGGATCTGGATGAATTGGTCAAGCAGAAAAAATTTCGAGAAGACCTCTACCACAGGCTCAACGTCTTCAAGATTGAGATTCCCCCGCTACGTGAGAGGCCTGAAGATATTTTGGAGTTGAGCAAGTATTTCCTGAGAAAATACAACAGGGAATTCAAATCCAAAAAGCGGTTTTCGCATACGATGATTCAGCAACTTCATCAATATGCCTTTCCCGGGAATGTTCGGGAACTGAAAAATATCATCAAGAGTGGTGTGGTCATGTCGGAAACCGACCAACTCCGATGGTCCATCCTGAGCAAAGTGGAAGGACACACGGAATCTACTGAGTCAATTCTGAATGATTCGCAAACCCAGGCCGGAGGCCTTAACGAACAATTGGAGGAGATCGAAAAAAAAATCCTGGAAAACGCCATGGTCAATTGCAGCTCCACAAGGGAACTGGCAAGATATCTGAAAACCAGCCAATCCACCATCGTTCGAAAGATCAATAAATACGGCCTTACCCCGTTGATCTGATTCATTAGTGACTCAAAGGCAAACATACCTCTCCCTGGATACGGTCATTTACAATGGATATCAACAAGATACCATGTTGGCCTGCTTTTTGCTGTATTAGACCATGCAGATTTTTCCCGTCTCTGCCAAAGGAGATTTAACTGTAAAGAGTCCGGTCCTCAGGACTTTGCAAAGTCGTCTTATTCACCGGAACTCAGGAGGGAACCTGAGGGTCTTTTTCGGACGTTTTCTCATA
>CAYOIU010000555.1:0-1913 GCA_964404085.1 uncultured Desulfobacteraceae bacterium
AAATCTATCCTGTTGAGGTAAAAAGCGGACCCTCCGGAAGGCTTAAAAGCCTGCATATTTTTCTAAAGACCTATGAGAACTGCCCCAAGGGGATCGTTTTTTCCACAGGGGCCTACAGGGAATTAGCTAAAGAACGGATCTCCTTTGTGCCGTTATATTACGCGTTTTCTGCAACTGGAGGTAAAGCTGCTTTGCAAGTGTGATAGCAGGGTAATCCAGAGTCGGATATGTCACTTCGGGGTAATGAAATCGCACCTCTAAACGAACATATCGGGGAATATATCAAACGAGAGGTCATGCCCCATGTGCCGGTGGACCGATGGATGGGTAACGAAGCATAAGGAGAATGCCATGGTCAGCGTCGAAAAAAAATGCGGGTTTGAGCCTGATTATGCTGTCCCACCAGGTGAATCCCTGGCGGAAGTGATAGAGTCGCTTGGCATGAGCCAGAAAGAACTCGCCGAGCGTACCGGCATTACCGTTCAGTCCTTAAACCGCATTTTCAAAGGGAACCAGCCAATCACCTATGAAACCGCCAATCGGTTGGAACTCGCCACTGGAGTATCCGTTACCATGTGGAATAACCTTGAGACCCAGTATCGTGAGCAACTTGCCAAGATTCATGAACGAGAGAGATTACGGGAAATTGGCATTATTTCAAAAAGCTGATTTGAACGCTGCAATGGAGGGAAGAAAGTCATGGCGGAATCTGACAGTCACAAAAGGGCACATGCCTGGGACAAGTCCTTAAGGCTGCCGGAACCGCTGCTGGTCTGCTTTTCATGAAACCTACGAGAGAGTGTTTGCGGTATGAGCAAATTTCGGATGTATATTGACGAGGTGGGCAATTCTGATCTGGGAAGCTCTGATAACCCTAACCATCGCTTCCTGAGTCTCACCGGGGTAATCATTGATTTGGACTTCGTAGGTAATACGCTCCACCCGGAAATGGAAAACTTGAAGGTTCGGCATTTCGGGTCTCACCCTGACGATCCGGTCATCTTTCACCGGAAGGAACTTGTCAACTGCAGATTTCCTTTTCGTGCCTTGAAGGACCCAGAACGCAGGGCTGTCTTTGATAATGAACTGTTGGCGTTACTGACCAACTGGAAGTACACAGTTATCACGGTCTGCTTGGACAAAAAAAGCACCGGGAGACATACGCCACATGGCGCTATGATCCTTATCATTACTGCCTGGCTGTCCTGATGGAACGCCTTAATTTCTGGCTGAACCGCCAGCAGGCGAGAGGCGACATTATGGCCGAATCGCGTGGGGGAAAGGAGGACCGACGGCTTAAAGACTCTTTTCATCGTCTCTGGGAGCATGGAACGGACTTTGTCGATCCCGAGCAATTTCAGCATTCCTTTACGAGCCGGGAGTTGAAAGTTAAACCGAAGACCGCCAATGTCAGTGGCCTTCAACTGGCAGATCTGATAGCCCATCCAAGCCGGGCCGAGATTCTGGACGAAAACGGGATGCTAGGCCGACCGCTTGCGCCTTTTTCAAAAAAGATCATAGCCATCTTACAGGAAAAATATGACCAACGGGGAGGAACGGTCTATGGAAAGAAGTTTCTGTAGCAAAAAAAAGGCCCTTTCGGGCCCGATGGCGTTCGCCATCCACCTCCAGATGGACTGGATCGCTCTTATGATGACACATGCAAATTAATTGTCAAGAAGAAATTTCCCACCGCCTAAAGGCTTAGGCGGCAAGAACAGGTCAGAAAGAGCAGCGGCGGAATCTTCCTCGGACTTGTCTGGGTCGGTGCACCGGGATCGGCTGGATTCCAGGGGCACATGTGCAAATAACCGTGCCTTTTTAAATTGTTTTGTGTGTACTACCCTTGTGTTCTTAAATCTGAAGTTTCACCGTTTTTAAAATTTGTTCGATCCGGGCCAAGGATTTTGCTC
>CAYOIU010000556.1:0-1902 GCA_964404085.1 uncultured Desulfobacteraceae bacterium
CGAAAGTGTTACCCTGAAAACTCAATTTTGTCCGGATTCTTGTTGCACATTAACACTTAGTAACTTAAAGGACCTTCACCCTCCAAAACCAAAAAGCCAACAAACAGCTTCAGCCGATAAAGACGGCTGAACTGAGTGCAGGCAAGCAAGCTTGCCAGCCCGCACGCGGCTGATCTGTGGCGATTCGACATCAGGAGCTGAAACATGATTGGCGCCATAGTGGGGGACATAATCGGGTCAGTGTACGAACACTACCCGATCAAGACGAAGGATTTTCCCCTGTTCCGTCCAGAGTGTCGTTTCACCGATGATTCAGTGCTTACCGTCGCGGTGGCGAAAGCAATCATGGAAGATGGCGATTATCGAAAACGGATCTGGGAGATCGGCCGCCGCTACCCCCATGCCGGGTACGGTGGTTCATTCATTCGTTGGTTGCAGTCGAATGACCCCAAGCCCTACAACAGTTGGGGTAATGGGGCCGCCATGCGGGTCAGTCCGGTTGGCTTTGCCTTTGACACGGTTGAGACGGTGCTCCAAGAGGCAGCACGGACGGCGGAGATCTCACACAATCACCTTGAAGGCGTGAAAGGTGCGCAAGCGACAGCCTTGGTCGTCTTCCTGGCAAGAACCACGCGTGACAAGGACCTGATCAGGAGAGAGATAGTCGATCGGTTCGGATACGACCTTGATCGGACGCTGGAGCATATCCGGCCTTCCTATGGGTTTGATATTTCGTGCCAGGGAACAGTCCCCGAGGCGATAATCACTTTCCTGGATGGGGACTCTTACGAGGATGCGGTGCGAAACGCCATTTCACTTGGGGGTGATAGCGACACGCTGGCTTGCATCGCCGGGGCTTCGCTGAAGCGTACTACGGTCCCCTCCCACCGCCTATCGCGGAACAAGTAAAGGCTCGTCTGCCGGCAGACCTTTGGCGGATCACGGAGCAATTCCGGATGAAATACGTGGTGGAGAAGTCGAACAAGGGCAGGGAGCCGGTGTGCTGAATCGCGACCCATGCCTATCATTAGGGTGCGACACTCGACGCTGGAAATCTTAGAATGATTTGGAGGGCATATATGAAACCAAGAAGAGTGAATGTGGAGGGGCTTGCTCGTCTGCCGGCGTTCAGTCACGCGGTAGTTGCAGGTGACTTTATCTACGTTTCCGGCACACTGGGTGTGAAACCCAATTCGATGGAGTTGGTTGGGGGCGGTACCGGGCCAGAAACCACACAGACGCTGCACCACATTGAGACCATTCTGGATGCATGTGGGGCGTCACTGAACGACGTGGTGAAGGTGAACATTTTTCTTGCGGATATGGGCACGTTCGAGGAGATGAACAAAGCCTATCTTAAGGTCATGGGATCTGATCCTCCGGCACGGATCACAGTGGGGCGAGCCGACCTGGCGCTCGGAGCTGCTGTTGAGATCGACTGCATTGCCTCCAAGCGGCGGGAATAGAAAGGGATTCGATTCGGGGGTGTGCTCCTAATCCCGCTGTGGGTGAATGGGGGCAGGGCCACGAAACAATTTGACATAATCTTTATGCCCTTTTTACCAACCACAAAAAACGAACTGCGAAAACTCGGATGGGACCAGCCTGACATCATCATTGTCTCAGGTGACGGTTATATTGATTCTCCCTACATGGGTACGGCTGTAATAGGCCGGGTCCTTTCAGAGGCCGGATTCAGGGTCGGAATAATCGCCCAGCCGGATGTCGAATCAGGAAAAGACATAAAACGTCTCGGTTCGCCTAGGCTTTTCTGGGGAGTTACCGCCGGTTCCGTTGATTCCATGGTCGCCAACTATACGGCCACGGGAAAACGAAGAAAATCGGATGACTATACGCCCGGAGGAATCAACAACCGGAGACCGGACAGGGCAGTTATCGTTT
>CAYOIU010000557.1:0-1895 GCA_964404085.1 uncultured Desulfobacteraceae bacterium
CACCGATTTTCGCGCACGGTTTAACCGTCAAAAGCATATAAGATTTTGAGTTGTATTCATCATCTAAATCGAAACTCCAAACCGACCCCATCAAGCCATGAAAGGGATTGAGGGGCTCTGTGCCATGGAGCGGATCGCAATATGGGGTTGTGGGCTCTTCGAGGATATGTGACGGTAATTTTCTTGCCGTCAAGAGTTATTTTCCCTTTTCCTTTGACAAAGAGCCGGTAGATCTTTGATGCATCGCAGCTTTCAAAACCCCTGAGCTTTTGAGCCAGCATACTGTAGAGTGTATCAGCGATCATGCTCATAATGACGTCAAAATGCACCTTGACCAATATGGGAGAGGAAAGGGCATTGAGGTTGAAGAACTTGACGGCCTCGGAGATGACGTTTTCCACCCGCCACCTTCGGGCATAATTTCCCACGAGCAATTCGAGGGGGGCCGTGAAGTCATTGGAGACGAGGAAAGCGGGTTTCTCATGACCGTTTCCCCGAACAATCATCTGGCGCAGATCCCCTTCGTAGTCAGGCAGCGTGATGAAGGATTCATAGACTATCGGATTGGGGTATTTCCTTTTGCCGTGGGGGATATGGATACGCTTCCAGGGGTCAAACCGGTCGATCTTATCCAGCATGTTCTTGCCCCGACGTCTGAGGGTGATGAACCGGATCCCCTGCCGGTTGAGCTCGGAGAGCTTGGCGTAGGTTGTGAACCGGGAATCAAAGACGAAGGTGGGCTTGATGCCTCGTCGGACCTTTTTCCAGAACGAGAGAAAGGCCAGGACCTGATCATCGGCCTCACTCTGTTGGATATCGGCCGCTGTATAGAGAATCAACTTGGAAGCGGCATCCTGGGCAAAAAGGGTAAGGGCCCCTTTCAGCCGCTTGTTTCCGGCCCCGGCCCAGTGCTCCTGAAGCACGGACTCCTCCCCAAAATGGGGGATAGGATGGAAGTCCAGATTGATGATGCCTGTGTCGTAGAGCCCGAGCCGGGCTGCTTGTTTGACAAAGCTTTGCTGCAACCGGAGGAGATGGACACCATCCAAGCCATAGGAATAGGTGGACATGGCCGTGCACTTCGGAAGGACGTTGAGACCTGCAAAAAGCCCTAATCCCGGGTCAAAGGCATACTCCGAGAGGTGTGCATAGCGTTCGGAGCCAAGGAGTTTGAGGGCAAGAAAGGAGAGGAGATAGCTCAGGGCGGGGATGGCCTTGGTTCCCGGTAAGGCAGCCTCTTGAACCACCTTGGCAAGATCGAGCCTCTCAATGAACGGCGCGAACAGAAAAATCCCGGCAGTCTCGGAATCAAATGGTTCCTTTCGAACATCGGTAAGGGTGATCTTTTGGGCCACCGCAGGGACCTGGGCGCCTTTGACGGTGAGACCAAGCTTGAGCCGGGTTCTTCGAGGCAGTCTGGGGTACCCCTCCTCGGCAAGGATTCTTTCTATGGTGCGAACAGAGACCTCAACGCCTTCTTCCGAGAGAAGCTGGGTGATTTCGCCGGCCGATAGGCGGTGTTCTCTCCAGTTGCAGATCTTGGTCCTCAGCCCGGCATCAATGCGCTGACGTCTTGTCTTGCCCTCTGGTACAGGTTCGGAGAAGTCGAATTTTTCGTGGGCAAAAAGGTGCCTGAGCAGATGGATGTAGGCGACGGAATAACCGAAGCGCTCGGCGACAACTTTAGCGGGGAGACGCTCCACAAAGGAGGCACGCAAGGCCTCATAGCGACGCTGCCAATCGTGTCCGGGATGAAGGAAGAACTTTACATCGCGCATGAAAAGCTTATAGCATATGACGGTTTCAATGTCAATATAAAACTTCTTTAAATAGATATAGGCCAGGTACAAAGATAATCTTCTGGGAAACAAGATACCATTCATTCTATTGATATT
>CAYOIU010000558.1:0-1886 GCA_964404085.1 uncultured Desulfobacteraceae bacterium
GATGAACAAGGAGATGATGGCTCTTTACAAGACCTACAAGGTGAATCCCATGGGTGGATGTCTGCCCATGATCATACAGATACCCGTTTTCTTCGCCCTTTATAGAATCCTGGGTGATTCCATAGAATTGAGACATGCACCCTTTATGTTATGGATTAATGACCTCTCTGCACCCGACCGACTTTTTCATTTCGCCTTCAAGATTCCATTCATGTCTCCACCTTACGGCATCCCGGTTCTGACCCTGTTGATGGGCGCTTCCATGTTTATTCAGCAAAAAATGACTCCGACCCCAGGGGATCCTTCTCAGGCAAAGCTCATGATGTTTCTGCCCATTGTTTTCACCGTTATGTTTATCAATTTCCCATCAGGTCTCGTACTCTACTGGCTGGTCAACAACATCCTATCCATCGGCCAACAGTATCGGATCCACAGAGGGGTGTAGTCATCGGAGGGAAAAAACCATGTCATCCTATGAATTCGAAGGAAAAACAACCGATGAGGCCATTGAAGCGGCCTGTAATGAACTCAAGGTATCAAAAGATGAGATGACCATTGAAATCCTGGAACCCGGTTCTGCCGGCATCTTCGGGCTCGTCGGTGGCCGTAAGGCAAAAATCAGGGCTTCCCTGATCAGTGACGAAATGGCGGATGAGGACGGCCCGGAAGAACCTGATGAAAACGACCTGGCCGTTGCGAAAGATGCCCTTGAAAAACTCCTCAGCCTGATTTCCATTGAAGCCACTGTCACGTCTGCACAGCAAAACGGAAGGATTACCCTGAGCATCGAGGGCGATAGTTCCGGACTCCTCATAGGAAGAAGGGGCAGAACCTTGGACGCGTTGCAGTATATCGTAAACAAAATAGCGAACAAGGCCCTTCAGAAACACCTGCAAATTCTTGTTGATTCTGAAAACTACCGTCAGAGGCGAAGTGAAACCCTGACGCAAATGGCCCGAAAAATGGGGGAAAAAGCCAAGAAAACGAGAAAACCTGTTGCAACCAATCTGCTCAATCCTCACGATCGCAGGATCGTTCACCTGACCCTGAGAGACGACAAAGAGGTTGATACCAGGAGCCGGGGCGAGGGGATCCTTAAGAAGGTGGTCATCATTCCGAAGAGGTAAAGCACCCGAATCCAGGCTTCCCGCCACCCCTGTTTTCCAGTCAGCCCCAAACGGGCCATGTAAGCTTATATGACGACCTCCAATGACGACACCATCGCCGCTATCGCCACCCCTTTGGGCCAGGCCGGCATCGGCATCATTCGCGTCAGCGGTCCTGATTCCTTTACCATCGCCCACAAGATATTCAGGCCGAAGAAACCCCTCTCTGAACTTCAAAGCCACCGACTCTGCCTTGGACATATCCTTGACCCGGAATCCGGTGCCACGGTTGACGAGGTCCTCTTAGCCCACATGGAGGCACCCCACACCTACACCCGTGAAGACATTGTCGAAATTCAGTCTCACAGCGGATATGTGCTTCTCTCCAAAATCCTCCGGATATTGATGGAGCAGGGGGTACGTCCGGCCAGACCTGGAGAATTCACTTTCAGGGCCTTTGTCAATGGAAGGATCGACTTGACGCAGGCGGAGGCGGTCGTCGATATCATCAACGCCAAATCGGAACGCGGCCTGCAACTGTCCTCGGAACAGATCAAAGGCTCTCTGAAGCGGGATGTCCTGAAGGTAAGAGAACATGCTGTTGATATCCTGTCCCACGTGGAGGTGGCCATAGACTTTCCGGAGGAAGAGCACGAGATTTTCTCAAACGAGGAAGGGGTTGCGTGCATCAAAGAAGACTTGACAAATCCCCTGAAGGATTTGATTGATGCCCACGCCGGCCGACAGGTCTGGGTGGAAGGGGTCAACACGGTCATCATC
>CAYOIU010000559.1:0-1879 GCA_964404085.1 uncultured Desulfobacteraceae bacterium
GACCGTGTAAATGATAACCGGTCCGATGACGAATACATTTCCTGGTGTAAGGAATGGTTGGCTCACTGTGTGCGTGCGGTAAAACCGGGAGGGGCCGTTTTTGTTTACAACCTGCCGAAGTGGAATATCACGCTGGGCCATTATTTGACAGAATGCGGGATGATGTTTCGGCACTGGATAGCGGTAAACGTCAAGCTTTCTCTGCCCATACCGGGACGGCTTTATCCTTCTCATTACAGCCTGCTATACTTCACAAAGGGGAAACCAAGGAGTTTCAAGAGAATCAGGACACCCATCGAAGTGTGTCGCCATTGTGGGAAAGAGCTCAAAGACTACGGGGGCCACAGAGGGGCGATGAATCCAAAGGGCGTTAACCTGACGGACGTCTGGAATGATATTACACCGGTTCGGCATTGGAAATTCAAAAGCAGGAAAAGGACGGCCAATCAATTGTCCACAAAACTTATTGAGCGGGTGGTTCAGATGACTACCCGAGAGTGCGACATTGTCCTTGATCCGTTTGGGGGCAGTGGGACGACATATGATGTCTGCGAAAGGCTCGATCGACACTGGATCGGGATGGAGATTGAGAGCTGTGACGTGATTATTGAGAGGTTGGAATCGGATGATTTAAGCCCACACAATTCGGAAGACTATATAGAAAACTGAGGAGCGAACAGAATTTGAACTCTTCCAACATTGCGGATGCCCTTGCCCAGGATTTCACTGAGAAGCTATTCCCAGCCAAGTATCAACTTCTCCCAAACCTTAACGAAGTATACGAACTGGCGCTCGCATTTTATGAAAGCCAGGTTTTAAGTGATAAAGAGCTTGTTGAGAATGCAGCCTACTTCGCCCGCATAGGCAACGCCTTCACGCGGCATTTCCTCATGTGCACCGGGAGACCGCTGAAACTTCCCCTGCATTCTTCATCCCGACTCAAGTCTTTTTTTGAAAAGAATATTTTCAGAACCGGCTATGCGACCCACGGGCTCTTTCCTTATCGAGGCAAATTCCACCCTCAAATGATAAAGGGGCTCATTAACATCATGGGGCTGAAGCCGGGCGATACTGTTTTGGATCCTATGATGGGCTCAGGCACGACTCTGGTTGAGTCCTCTTTGATGGGTATATGCTCGATCGGTATCGATGCAAGTCCTTTTTGCCGGTTCATGGCGCAGACCAAGCTGGATACGCTGAGCATGTCTCTGATGCGGGCAAAAAAAGCCCTGAATAATTACGAAGAGGTCTTCGAATATTTCAAGAAGAAGGTGGGAAGTCCCGATATTCGAACTCGTTCCGCTTCAAACGAGGCTCAGAAAGGTATGATGTCGGTCATGGAACCGGTTGCAGAGTATGCAACGGCCCAGGATCGCGGCGGGTTAACCAAGAAGCAGCGAGAAAACTCCGATACCTACAACTTCCTTTTGTTGGCCTATCTGGATAGTGCGGGTTACTCCGAGAGAAGCCAGCGAAAGCCGCCTCTCGATCAGTTCAAGGCGATTCTTGAGAGATACCTCTTTGTTGCGGAGAAAATACAGAACGTGCTGGAAGGTTCGGAATCGAATCTAGCTCCGGGAAAAGCCCTTCAAGGTGATGCAAGGAATCTTCCCATTGAGGACTCGAGTGTTGACGGCATTGTCTTTTCCCCTCCTTACAGCTTTGCCATCGATTATCTCAAGAACGATGCCTTTCATTTGAATTTTTTGGGTATTGAACTGGACCGTCTTCGAAAGTCGATGATAGGTCTCAGGGGCAAGAACTTGTCTGAAAAATTTGAGATCTATAAAGAAGACATGGGAAAGGTTCTCGCGGAGTGTTCACGCGTTTTGCGCCCGGGCAGGATTTGTACGATTATAGTCGGAACCAACAATAATCA
>CAYOIU010000560.1:0-1856 GCA_964404085.1 uncultured Desulfobacteraceae bacterium
TGCGAATAACTCGCCCAAGCTCGCTGAAGCCGTAATACCTGGCCAGCTTCTGGTCGATCCCGATGAAATACGTCTTCCTGCACTCCGGGTGGACTATCATCATGAGCCAACCAGAGGAATACATCTTCTCCCCGGTGTCCTATTTCAAGAAGACATTTCCACTTGTGGTACTTTTGTCCTTTCTTGTTGTGGTCTTTATCAGCCTTGTACAGATTCGGAGGACCATGCTCCCCCTGGAAGAATTGAAAAAAGGGGCCCACCTGATCGGGATGAAGCAATTCCATAACAGGATATCCCTGGAAAGCGGGGACGAGTTTGAGGATCTCGCAAAATCATTCAACAATATGGCAGAACAGTTAAGCAGGCAATTCAAAACGATGACCGCAACAGCGGAAATTGATCGAGCCATTCTGTCGTCCCTGGAGACAGATGAGATTGCGAGAATTGCACTCACCCGAATGGCCGATCTTTTTCATTGCAATATGGCGGGTCTTATTCTCCTGCGTCCCAAGGGAGATGCTCCCCCCAGGACCTACCTGCGGCGCGGCAAGACTACCGTAGTTGAACTTGTTGAGAATGTGGAAGTCAACCCTTCGGAAATTAAAAGAATCCTTAATGAGAAAGATTTCATGATCATCCGGGATGACGAAATAACCCCGAAATTCCTCTTCCCTTTTCAAACGAATCCTGCTTTGTCCCTTGCGCTTCTCCCCCTTTTCATAAAAGAAGACTTCGCAGGCGTTATCGTGATGGGTCCTTCCCATCCCTTTGAGCAGGACAAAGACAATCTCTCCCAGGCGCGTCTCCTGACGAACCAGGTAGCCGTGTCCTTGAGCAATGCGCGACTGCTGGACGAGCTTACCACCCTGAATTGGGGTGCCTTGAAAGCACTCGCCCGGACAGTGGACGCCAAGTCCCCCTGGACGGCAGGCCACTCTGAGAGAGTCACGCAAAACGCTTTGAGGATTGGCCGTATTTTGGGTTTCTCCCGCGAGGAACTGAAAGATCTCCATCGGGGAGGACTGCTCCATGATATCGGGAAGATCGGGGTTCCAGCCCACATCCTCGACAAACCGGGAAAGCTAACGCGTGCAGAATGGGCAATCGTCAGGCAGCACCCACGCATGGGAACCAAGATCATAGAACCCATCGCCGCTTATATCCACATTGCACCCATGATCCTACAGCATCACGAACGGTTTGACGGCAAAGGGTACCCGGATGGCCTTTCGGGGAACGCCATTTCTCTTGGGGCCAGGATCCTGGCTGTTGCCGATACCTATGACGCCATGGTCTCGGACAGGCCTTATAGAAAAGGAATCGCACAGGAAAGGGTCATCGAGACGATCAGACAGGCGACAGGTCGGCAGTTCGATCCGGTTGTGGTCAGGGCATTTCTCCAAGTCCTGGGTGAACCAGAAGAGGAAACGCCCCCTACTAGGATGAGGATGAGATGCCTGGCGAGATGATCACCACACATCCGATCCGATGAAAACGGCGACTCACCGAGAGGCTTTCAACGGATGAATGGTTCTCAATAAGACCTATTGTTTCACAAACGAGATGTCCACATTCAACGCGTTTCCAACCTGGGTGAGGCCACTATCAAGATCATTTTCAGCCATCTCTTTAGGGACCTCGATCTGGATTTCCATGGTATAGATTGCAGCGCCGCTGTCAGGCGAATAATTCATTCTTGAATTCAGGTTTGATATATTGATGTGGTGATCAGCCAAGTACCGACTGATTTTGTACACGATTCCCGCCTGGTCGAGACCCTCGATGCGCAGCCCGTAAAGGGAGGTTTCTTTTTGCGGGGCCTTCTTTTCGCCTCCCACCGGACGGATGAATGCCGA
>CAYOIU010000561.1:0-1849 GCA_964404085.1 uncultured Desulfobacteraceae bacterium
AAAATGCGGGCAAGTTTTTTCCAGCCAAGTTTCGGCATGATGCTAAGGAGATCACTGCCCAGTGCACCTCCATCGGTACTGAGCGGCCCTCCCACTTCTTCAATGAGATCAAAAAGTTGATCCACTTCGTCTCCAATAAAGTCTCTTGATTCCTGGTTAATGGTGAGATTTTTCAGATCGTTCCTGAGACGGTCAGAATGTACCGTCATGATCCACCCGTTGGCATACGGATCTTCATTGGCCAGCCCGCCCTGTTCGCGCACCCCTGTGTTCAAGGACGTCACAATACCGGTAACAGGCGAGAGCATCCGGGCCCCCTTATCACCGCGAATGATAGATATGGCCCCTTTTCCCTGCTCCACCTCTTTGCCCATGAGTGGGCATTCAATGCGATCAAATGGACCCAGGACCCTGAGGGCAAAATCATCAATACCGATTCTGACGGAAGGACCCTCTTCCAGCTTGGCCCAGGTATGCCCCTGATGAAAATAATAGCCCTGCGGTATTTTGAATCCGCCAACCTCAAAGGAATCTACCGGGCTGACCACGGCATGGACGGTGTATTGATCCTGGAAATACTGGTCGAAATCGCAGTGACCACAATGGTAGTCATTGGTACAAGACCTGTATTCAATAGCACCCTTCATGTGGTGAATGCACGGCCTCTGCCACTGGGGCCGTTCCCGTAGCCTGTCCTGCCACGAGACGATTTTGCCTCTTTTTTTACGGACAGCGCGTTGCAATGCATGATCGAAGACGCAGTCTCTGCATCGGTAGTCCCGGTGACAATACTTCTTTCGGACTACCCCCGCCTGCATCCAGATACAAGGGTCTTCTTCTCTTGCAGTCCGTTTTTCCATTGATCTTCGAGACATTTTGTGCTTCTCCATTTGTAACTATGCAGGTTCAAGGCTCCTGCCTGTTTACCTTATCCAATGAATCAGGTCTTGAGAAATGTCCTTCTCAGATTTCCCCAACCCAGGTCCGGCAGGTTGCCGAAAATATCGTTGGCAAGATGACCACCGTCGGCAGCTAGGGGGCCGGCAACTTTCTCGATCATGCCTTCCAATTTGGTCACTTCACTCTCCATCCATTCGAGACCGGTCGTGTCATCCATGAGATTTTTCATGGTTTTTTTGAGTTCAGGATTGCGGAGCACAAAGAGCCATCCTTCACCATAAGGCTCACGGTTGGTCAAGCCGGAGTCTTCTCTCACACTGGAATTCACTTCTACGATAACACCACCAACCGGAGAAAGGACATCGGCCGCGTTGTTGCCCCGTTGTAATCCCCAACCAGGGGCGTCCTGATCCAGTTCTTTTCCCATCAAAGGAAGATCCAGGGCGTCTGCTTCTCCCAGGAGTTTCAAGGCAAAGTCATCCATCCCCACCCGGATATAACCACCGCTCTCTATGCGAGCCCATGCGTGCCCATTGTGAAAGTAGTATCCCATGGGGACCTCAAAGCCTTTGACTTTGTGCACCTCGGTCGGTAATTCTCTGGTCTTGGTGGTCCAGACATCCTCGAAAAATTGGTCAAAGTCGCAATGGGAGCATTCATAATCATAGGCACACTGCCGTTTCGTGATTCTGTTGGTGAGGCTGTGACGGCAGACTCTCTCTAGGCCTGAACGTCTCCTCATGGCATCCTGCCAGGTCATCTGCTTCCCTTGTGATGTCTTTTTCCGCATCCCCAGGTCGTACTTGCAGGTGGTACAGTCATAAAAATTGTTACAGTTCTTGAAATCCACGACGCCGCCCTGCATCCAGATACAGGGATTGGGACTCTGTCCTTTTTTATCCGGCTTTACCATCCAGACCTGGCCGCCCAGAACCGCGCCGATCTCCTC
>CAYOIU010000562.1:0-1833 GCA_964404085.1 uncultured Desulfobacteraceae bacterium
CTCATAGATCAGGAACGCGCAGATGGCCAGCCCGAAGGCCATATCCTTGATATAAGCGAAATCCATGAGCAACTTGGGAAAATTATCAGACAGGGGGATAACGGCCATCTGGAGCAGTTCCATGATCACCACCATGAAGATGGAACCGAAAATGGCCCCGTGAATAGACCCGACTCCCCCGATAAGAATCACGCCCACCAGCCACAGAGACCAGAACCACGGAAAATGCTCCGGGCTGAGAGCGGCCGTATTGCTGACCCAGAAGGCCCCGGCAATCCCGGCCATGAAGCCGGCAACGAAAAAGGCCAGCAGTTTGTACCACACGATATTGATGCCCAGGGCCTCGGCGGCGATGTCATTGTCCCTGACGGCCACCCAGGCACGGCCCACCTTGGAACGCAGGAGGTTGGCCAGCACGATGACCATGAGGCTCAAGAGCACGGCCATTAAATAGTAGATTTTGACTTCGCTGTCGATGGCCCATGGCCCGATCTTGATGGTCCCCGGGGGCAGGGAGAAGGCCTGTCCCCTTCCACCGATCTGGCTGACATACTGTGTCAGGACAAAATCCACAGTGATAAACTGGGCCGCCATGGTCGTCAGGATCAGATAGAAACCCTTCACCTTGACGCATGGCAGACCGAAAAGGACACTCCACAAACCGGCCGCCAGGCCTCCGACGACGATGCTGACGGGATAGGCCAACCCCCAATCCAAAAAAACATGGGGCCAGGGGAACTGGAGAACCAGCAGGGTGCTCGTATAGGCGCCAACGGCAATGAAGGCGGCATGCCCAAGGGTCAGCAGCCCGGCATAGCCTATGAGCAGTTGGACTCCCATTGCGCCCATGGCCGTGTAACCCACCATGGTAGAAACCCCAACCCAGTACTCGGGGGCAAAGATCGGAATGCCCACGAACAGGAGGGCCAGTAAAAGGATCATTTTCCCCTTGATGAACCTGGATTGCCACCACCCCTGGTCTTCTGAATAATCTTGATGATAATCACCGCAAGGCAACCAAACACTGGACATACAATACCCCCTCAGTTCGATCTAAACTCTTTCAATCCTCTCCCATCCCCAGAGCCCGTACGGCTTGAAAAGGAGAAATACCGCCATGAAGGCGAAGGGCATAATCTCTTTGACACCGCCTGGAAAATAGCGGTCCAGGTAGGTACCTGAAAAATTTTGAAGGAGCCCGATAATGATGCCGCCGACTATGGCTCCAGGTACGGAATTGAGACCACCCAGCACAACGGCCGGCAGCACCAGGAGCCCCAGGTATCCGACGGAAATGTTGATCCCGTTGATATTTCCCAGCAGTGCACCACCCACGCCGGCACTCATGAATGCAATGGCCCATGCGGCCGCGTAAACAAAACGCGCGCTGACGCCGAGGGAGAGCGCGGCTGTCTCGTCGTCTGCCGTGGCCTGCATGGAAAGCCCCCATCGCGTGTATTTGAAGAAACAGACGAGAATAATGAGCAACACGATGGCGAGAACAAATGACCAGAGATACACGGGAGATAACTTGAGATATCCAACGTTTATCGGCTTCAGTGCAAAAACGGAAGGGGTGAAGACCCGGGTGTCCGTGCCGAAAACCAGTTCGATGAGCCCCTTGAAGAAAAAGGATAGACCAACGGTCACCATAATGACAGAAAGGATGGGCTCCCCGATCAGCCTGTCCAGGAAAATCCTCTCCGTCAGAAAACCAAGGACGATGCCCACAAGCAGGGTCAGGAGAACGGCGATGACAAACGGGATGTGCATCTCATAGAAGGCATAGGTCACGTAGGCCCCTATAAGGGTCAATTCCCCCATGGCCAGGTT
>CAYOIU010000563.1:0-1816 GCA_964404085.1 uncultured Desulfobacteraceae bacterium
TCCATGTAGAAGTGAGTTGCCAAGTGCACTTTGAGAAAGCACATGAAAAAGATTCACAGATTCGCTTCTTTATACGCGTTTAATAAATCGACTTTGTTAGAAGTCATCTGAAGGAGGAACGCAGAATGACCTTCCCTGAAATGATCCGTGTCAGGCAAAGCTTTCAAACAGCAGCCCTTGAAGATATTCCTGGAGAAATTGCCTCCCGGTTCAATGGCTTGGGAGACCTTGCTGGAGTGCGAGAAGGGCAAACCGTCGCAGTGGCCTGCAGCAGTCGAGGTATTGCCAACTACGGCACGATTGCGAATTCGGTCGTTTCCTATCTAAAGGGGTTGGGACTAAAGCCTTTCATCATTCCCGCCATGGGCAGTCATGGCGGGGGAACCGCTGAGGGGCAGGAGAGGGTACTTCGACACCTTGGTATTATGGAGGCCCGTGTCGGCGCCCCCATCCGGTCCTCTCTTGAGGTTGTACAATTGGGGGAGACGGAAGAGGGCATCCCGGTCCATGTGGACGCTCTGGCCGCAGCGGCGGACCATATCGTCCTCATCAATCGCATCAAGAAGCACACGGAATTCGAACACTGGTTTGAGAGTGGGCTTCTGAAAATGATGGCCATCGGCCTGGGAAAACAGAAAGGAGCGGCCATATACCATCAGGCCATGCTCATCCATGGCTACCCGAAGGTTATCCTCTCGGTCGCCCGCAGTGTCCTGGCCACAGGCAAGGTCCTGCTCGGTGTCGGAGTGGTGGAGGATGGATACTCTCAGACAGCGAAAATCGGTATTTGCGGGCCGGACCAGATTGAGGACATGGAAAGGCAACTGTTCAAGGCGGCCAAGGGATTTTCGCCTGGCCTGCCCTTTGAGGAGGCGGATATCCTGATTGTTGATGAAATGGGAAAAGAAATCAGCGGGACGGGTTTCGATACCAAGGTCGTGGGAAGGATAGGCCTGCCCCTGGTGACCAAAGAACCTGAAAGCCCGAGGATCAAAAGAATCCTGGTTTGTGATCTCACGGGCGGGTCCGAGGGCAATGCGGTGGGTGTGGGTATCGCAGACTTCATAACCAGGTGCCTCTTCGACAAGATCGATATGGGCGCACTGAACATGAACACCATAACCGGCGTGTGCCCGGAAATGGGGAAGATCCCTCCTGTATTGGAAAACGACAGGGAAGCCATTGACGTGGCGATCAAATGTGTGGGACTGATCCCTCGGGAAGAACTGAAGATTATGAGAATAAGAAATACCTCCCGGTTGGATGAAATCGATCTGTCGGAAGGATACGAAGCAGCCTTGAAGAAACGGCCGGAACTTGAAGTCATCATGAACAAACGGCCCATGAGCTTCGATGAATCCGGCAACCTGGAGCCGTTCTTCTCTTGATTGATTCATAGTTGAATCAGACCTGAGTGTCCGCGAGATCTTTTCTCATGCTGAAAACCCTCTTACAATTAAGGTATCTGACTCGTAGGTTGTTAACATAATGAAATAACATGGGAAAAGCTATATGCTTTAACCGAGGAGATGGTAAGGCCAATGGGAGTGACCAGGATCTTGGCTCTGGCGCGATTCTTGCTCTATATGGAATTCGGACTACTGGTGAATCATTTCTGAAGATTTGATGGAGACACAGAAAATCCGTTCATCTCCACATGCCTTACCTTTCCAGGTTCGGGCACCAACAGCATCTGAATACTTCAACGCTTTGTCAACACATTCAGGGAATAGGGAAAATGCCATCCTACCGAATTACTGACATAAAGGCAATCGAGGTGATTGACAACCGTGGAAACCCCACTGTCCGGGTGCAT
>CAYOIU010000564.1:0-1812 GCA_964404085.1 uncultured Desulfobacteraceae bacterium
CTGCCGTAATAAAGGGCAGATTGATATCCGTTTCCATGGAGCCGGAAAGCTCCATCTTGGCCTTTTCCGCAGCTTCCTTCAATCTCTGAAGGGCCATCTTGTCGTTTCTCAGATCGATTCCCTGATCTTTTTTGAATTCATCCGCAAGGTAGTCCACCACCCTGAGATCAAAGTCTTCTCCTCCCAGATGCGTATCTCCAATGTTGGACTTCACCTCAAACACACCCTCACCGATCTCCAGAACCGAGATATCAAAAGTTCCGCCGCCCAAGTCAAAAACAGCAATTTTTCTGTCACCCTTCTTGTCCATTCCATAGGCCAGGGATGCAGCGGTGGGTTCGTTGATAATCCTCTCTACTTTGAGTCCCGCGACCCGCCCAGCATCCTTTGTGGCCTGTCTCTGGTTGTCGTTGAAATAGGCAGGCACGGTTATGACGGCCTCTTCGACTTTCTCT
This sequence comes from uncultured Desulfobacteraceae bacterium, assembly GCA_964404085.1. Classification (GTDB taxonomy): domain Bacteria; phylum Desulfobacterota; class DSM-4660; order Desulfatiglandales; family Desulfatiglandaceae; genus CAYUCJ01. The sequence goes on from CAYOIU010000564.1 coordinate 456, forward strand.
CCCAGGTAGTCTTCTGCCGTCTGCTTCATTTTCTGCAAGATCATGGCAGAAATTTCCGCGGGGCTGTAATCCTTGCCCCTGATCGAGACGTGGGCGTCCCCATTCCCGGCCTGGTTGATCCGGTAGGGAAGGACTTCGATATCTTTCTGAACCTCTGTTGAACCGTATTTACGACCAATCATTCTCTTGACCGCAAACACGGTGTTTTCCGGGTTGGTTACCGCCTGCCTCTTGGCCGTCTGGCCGACGAGTCTTTCTCCATTTTCCGTAAATGCCACCATGGAGGGCGTGGTACGTGCACCCTCCGCATTGGCAATAACCACAGGGTCACCACCTTCCATGACAGCTACACACGAGTTTGTAGTTCCAAGATCAATACCTATGATTTTTCCCATTTTTCTGTTGCCTCCTTAATAGAGCAAATCAAGTCATTAAATAAGATAACTATTCAGCGGTGCTTTCGCTACACGCCGGACTTTTTTTATTCACAACCACCATGGCGGGTCTCAACAGTCTTTGGTTCAACAGATACCCCTTCTGCAGCTCCTGGAGAACTTTTCCAGGTTCCTGGCTCTTGTCTTCCATTTCAGTGACTGCCTGGTGGTAATTGGGATCAAACGTCTCTCCTTGCGCTTTCACCGCTTCAAGGCCCGCCTTCTCCAAGGCACCTTTCAGTCCCTTCAGCGTCAGTTCCACACCTTCCGTCAAGGCGGAAAGGCAATTCTCGTCGGTAGCGGCGCAGTGGGAAATGGCTTGTTCCATGGCGTCAAGGGCTGGAAGCAAATCCTTTATCAGGGATTCATTGGAAAACCTGATCCAGTCTTCCTTTTCCTTCTGGGTGCGTTTTCTCAGGTTTTCCATATCTGCCTGCGACCTGAGATAGAGCGCATAGTTCTTTTCTGCCGTTTCACTCAACTCATCGGCCTTTAGGTGAAGTTCCGCTTTTGTCATTTTTTCAAAAGGCTTGTCATCACTTCCCTTTTTGCCGGCGACGTACTCACCTGCATTCGATTTATTGTGTTCACGGTCTTCCGCGATTTTCACCTTGATGGTGTTTTCGTCATTCTTTATGGCGCTTGAATGATCCATCCGTCTAAGACCTCACCTCGATCTCTCCACTATCCTGATTCCAGAGGAGTGTTCCCCAAAATACATTATGCGATACATTAAGCATCGCTCACAGGCTTGTCAAGACGGACTCAAAAGACTTTCCTTGATTTACTTAAGGTATATTCAGCAATAGAAAGGTGGTGTTTCGAAGGCACAAATATAGTGGCGGGAACCTGGAAAAATGCAGTCTAAAGGAGCCAGTTTCAAAATGTTCAATTTTGTTCGAGGTCAAGAAAGGCGAAAATTT
>CAYOIU010000565.1:0-1797 GCA_964404085.1 uncultured Desulfobacteraceae bacterium
CCCAGATCTATGAGGCGCTGGAAAAAGCACGGATTGAAGCCTTTACCCAGAGGACAGGGATAAAAGTTGATGTGCATGTCTGCTCATCGCCTACTGCCGTGAATTGGGTTATGCACGGATACAGCGATATCGCGGCCACTGCCCGCAGGTTATACCCTCGCCATAAGCAATACGGTTATTATGAAACCGTTTTTTCGAAGGATCCTGTTGCGGTTGTCGTGAACAACCAGAATCCCATAACTGATATCGCTGAAGATCAACTCCAGGATGTTTTTGCCGGGGAAATTACCAACTGGAAGGAGCTTGGCGGCCCCGATGAGGCAATCATGGTCGTCCTGTCGGCCGACTATACGGCATCCTACAAGAACTTCAGCAGGAATGTCATGCACAGGAGAAAAATGAAATGGGATCTGAGGAGCCGTCTTTCCAGCAAGGTCATCGAATTGGTGGAAGGTTTCCCCTCGGCTGTCTCCTTCGTAGCCGAAGGAGCCGCGAGCCACAGCCGGATAAAGGTAATCAAGATTGACGGCAGGTCTCCCCTGGATATGGGTTATCCCTATTGTCAGGTCTTTTCCTTTGTGACCAAGGGAAAGCCCGCCGGGGCAGTGAAAGGATTTGTCGATGACCTTCTGTCCGGCCCGGGCAAGCAGATCATGGAGAAAAGAGGCGTAATGCCGTATTCTGAATAGTCTTATTACACCCTCGGTTCCTCTGTCTCGCTGTTGGAAATAGGCCCGCCTGCCCCGGATGATACCGGGGTGGGCGGGCCTTTGTTGTTCCACTCGGGGAATGGGAGAACAACCCGCGCCTTCAGGCGAAGGCTTCAATTTAGCTTAGGGTATCAGGTTCCAGGTATCAGGTCTGAGATATAGTGAGCAAGACATAACCGCTAAAACACAGCCGCCGCCTTTGAGGCGGTGGAGCCTTTTCATCTCCCTGGAAGAGCAAAGTCCCAGGATCGCGCCTGATGCCCGGCAGGCGAGAGCGATGAAGGAAACAATCCCATCCGGATGCTTCAATCGAGGGCTTACCACAAGGGCCAGAAATACGAGTCCGTATCATTCCTTGTGAGAGATAGGCCTTTCATGGGTTCCTGCATGGATTCATATGGGCAATAACCACATGTCCAGGATTTCCAGGAGGATTTGGCTGCCAATTCCAGACAGTCCTCATAGTGTAGACAATGGATATTTCTGCTGCCGTTCTTCCGAACACGAATAGGGTTCGCTATCATATTGTCCCCCTTAAGAAGGGAGTCCTCCCGGTTTCAAAATCAAGAAGGTTGTCCAACAGGCCCCCTCAAGTAGAGAATAATCGGCGTTATAGACCAGAAAAACAAGACCAGGATGAGTATGGAAACCCCTATGACCAGGATGGTCTGCTTCCGGTTCAGTCCGCATCCCTTGACCATGCCGATGGAAACGAGCGCCCATTTCCAGGGCTCGGTGATCCAGATGAGCAGAGGAATCCAGGATGCAAGCATGGTGACTCCTGAAGAAAAGGCGTACACGGCGAAGATCCTTGGAAACGGGACGCGTTTTCCCATGAGCATGGTCATGATCATGAAACTGACGCCCGCTGTGACAAAGGCCATCCCTATGGCATTGACCAGCCATATGCCTGCCATGAGGAAAGGCTTCTCGTGGACCTGGGTAAGGCTTGCCCCCGTGAGAAAGAGACTGGAGAGCAGGAGAAAGCCAAAAGGCCGCCTGTAGCCGATCTCGCCGGGGAGTCCCTTGAAAAATCGGCCCGGCGATCCCAGCATCCCGGTCAGGGCATGAACATAGAACCCAAGAC
>CAYOIU010000566.1:0-1796 GCA_964404085.1 uncultured Desulfobacteraceae bacterium
TCTTTCAGGGTAAATGTCCACTTCCTCCAGCATATTTCTGCAATAAATGGGCCATTTCAATCAGTATATAATGCCCATGACATTAAAGGGACTCACTCAGCTTGTCAATAGAGAAGTGACAACCCTGCGATTTTGTTGATGTGTCTTGTTGCTACTTGTCAAATAGAAGGTCCTTGTTCCATCATCACACTCCCGTCCTTCAGCGGGAGGAGAAAGCGGGACCCGGTCATTGACCCTATTGTCGGTACGTGCTAAACACCACATGGCATGGAGGAAAAAATTCCGGATTTTTCTGAAACAACTCGGCAGGACCATTTCCCATGGACGATTCATCGATTTTTGACATTCGCAGTTGCTGGTACTGGTTGCCCGCGGCCCTGTTCTTTCTGAGCGCGCTCATCATCGGGATGGGTGGATACAATCGTGCCCTGTTTCTGGTGATTCATCAGGCCGGATGGCACATTTCTCCCGTCTACTGGGGGTTGGTTACCTTTTTTGGGGGTACCCTGACGGCCCTTTCCCTGCTTCTGCTCCTCGCCAGGCGCTACCCGCAGATCCTATGGGCCGCTCTGCTGGCCGGGTTGATCTCCATTGCCTGGTCCCATGGGCTCAAGGCCTGGTTGAATGTCTCCCGCCCGCCTGCTGTGCTTGGATCGGATCTGCTCCATGTGATCGGCCCCAGGTTGAAGCATGGCTCCTTTCCAAGCGGTCATGCCGCTACGGCTTTCACCATTGCCGGAATTGTGGCTATGAACCTCGGCAAATGGCCGTCTCGCCTCTGTCTTCTGGTCTGCGCCATTCTCGTGGGGATCAGCCGTATCATGGTGGGGGTGCACTGGCCGGTCGACGTGCTTGTGGGCGCAGGCGGTGGTTGGCTGAGTGGTGGTGCAGGCCTCTGGCTGAGTGGCCGTTGGCCTGCAGGTCCCACCCTTCGGCGGGCGCTGTTGATCCTGTTCATCTTGTGCGCTGTGGCCATGTCGCTGGTTGACAGCCGCTATCCTGCCGCACGCTGGTTGGCCATAGCCCTTACCCTTTGGACTGTATCGACGGGACTACTGGCGCTGCGGGCCACCTGGCATGGTGAGGCGTGATCTATTCCTCTTCAATCTCCAGATATATCCCGCTGCAAGGCACGCGCAAAGGATCACCAGGGCGAGGCTAATCTTTTGGATGTGAGTCATGAGAAGTTCCTGGTTCCGGCCGAACCAGAAGCCGGAGAGCCCGAGGACCGTGACCCAGATGGAGGCTCCCAGGGTGGTGAAAAGACAGAAGAGGAAGAAATTCATTCTGGCCAGTCCTGCCGGAAGCGAAATGTATTGACGAATCCCCGGCAGCAGGCGTCCGATAAAGGTGCTGATATGCCCGTGCCTTGCAAAAAAGACATCCGCCTTCTGAAGAGCCTTTTCGCTTACCAGGAGATAGCGCCCGTATTTTTCAAAAAGCGGCCTTCCATACTTGACTGCCAGCCAATAGTTGAAAATGGCACCCAGGAGGCTCCCCCCTGTCCCGGAAGCCATGACCAGCCAGAGGGACATATCGCCCCGAAAGGCCAGATAACCGGCAGGTGCGATCACAATCTCGCTGGGAAAGGGAAAGAAAGAGGACTCAAGGAACATCAAGGCCACAATCCCCGGGTATCCCCACTGGAGGACCGTATCGACTATCCACGTGATGATTTGATGGAGCATTTTTTGTCCCCGGTGATCAGGTTCCGTCATTCGATATCAGCAAGTGCACTAAACTAGTATCGCGTCTCATAAGTTCTGTCCAGGTTTTTGGCAATTTGACATTGGAAA
>CAYOIU010000567.1:0-1779 GCA_964404085.1 uncultured Desulfobacteraceae bacterium
TCCCATCGGGCCCGTATGCGGGAAAATATGACGAAGGCCCTGAATACACCTCTCAAGGTGCGTTCGGAGGGGAACCCGAATGCAGGAGCATGGAGACCTTGCTCACCGGCAACCACTTGGTGGACCAATTCGGCATGGACAATCTGGAAACGGGCAGTATCATATCGTGGGCCATGGAACTGTATGAACTCGGCATTCTTACCAGCAAGGAGACTGACGGTCTTGATCTGAGATTCGGCAACGATGAAGCCCTCCTGGAGATGGTAGAACGTATCTGCTACAGAAAGGGATGGCTGGGCAATACCCTGGCAGACGGGGGCATTCCCGCGGCTGAAAAGATCGGCAAGAATTCCTTTGACTATCTGATCCAGGTGAAAGGAATGAACAATCTCCATTCTGATGAAAGGGGAACGCCAGCTCTTGCCCTGAACATCGCTACGGCCTCAAGAGGCTCCGACCATCTGAGGAGCCGGCCTGCCATCGACCTTTATCACCTGCCCGAGGAAGTGCTCAGGAAGATTTACAGTAACCCGGTGCCCTACAAAGGCCCGCTGAGTTCTGAGCATACTTCCTACGTGGGCAAGCCCTGGCAGGTTTTCTGGCAGGAGAATTGCTACATGGCGGTGGACTGCCTCGGAATATGCAAGTATCACACGGTATTCCTGGGTGCCACGCTTCCCAATTTCGAGGACTGGCCCAAGGTCCTCTATTACAACACCGGCCTGGAAATGACCCCCAAGGAAATCTGGGATGTTGCCGAGAGATGCAACAACATGGAGAGGCTCTTTAATCTCCGGGAAGGCCTTTCAAGAGACGACCTCAAGAAGGGGGACACGCTGAATCACCGCTATTTTGACGAGCCCTGCAGACGGGGTGCCCCGGATGTGATCGGCGAAAAGATAGACAAGAAGAAGTTTCAAAAAATGATCGATGAATTTTATGAACACCATGGATGGGACAAAAACGGCGTTCCGACCCCGAAGACCCTGAAGAGGCTTGGGCTGGAGAAAGAACCGTCTCACCTGCTTTAATCTATTTTTTGGAGGAGAAGTCAATGGAAAAAGTCCTGATGATAGACTACGAGAAATGCACCGGGTGCCGTTTGTGCGAGCTTGTGTGTTCGGTGATGCATGACGGAGTATCCAATCCAGCCAGGAGCCGCATCAAGGTCATGAAATGGGAATCAGAGGGCATTTATGTTCCCATTTCCTGCCAGCAGTGTGAGGATGCACCTTGCATGAATGTGTGCCCCGTCAAGGCAATCTCTCGGGATGAAGATACCGGATCGCTTCTGGTCGATTACAATTTGTGTATCGGCTGCCGCTCCTGCGTGGCCGTATGCCCGTTCGGCGCAATGAATTATAATATAATCGACAAAAAGGTATTCAAGTGCGATCTCTGTGGCGGTGATCCGCAGTGTGCCAATTTCTGCGAAGTGCATGCCATCAGCTATGTTGACGCGGACCGGGTCAGCATATTCAAGAAAAAGGATGCAGCAGAAAGATTGACCAGTGCACAAAAGGAAGCTGCTCATTTGCAGGCGGCCATGTGAACAATATGCCGGACCTTTTTGCACCCTTTCTTTTGTCCTTTATGAAACGAGGATAACCGTTCAGTTTTAGCCCTTTGGAAGAATCTCTGTGGGATGCGACCCTCCTGGAGGGATTCTTCCAAAGGTACTTTTTCGTTGCGGCCGGCTTCAAGTGCCCCTCCATGGGGTCAGCCAGCCGTATTTTCAAAAACGTGAAGCATTAGAATAGCGACTAGCCAGAAATGAGA
>CAYOIU010000568.1:0-1766 GCA_964404085.1 uncultured Desulfobacteraceae bacterium
GTGTGATTTCCATCTTGACTGCCCAGATCGGAACCCATCCGCTTCTTACCGGGCCGCCTACGGCCTATCCCTTGATTAAAGCAGCCGAGATCGCCGCAAGAAAAAGGAGAGGTGCATGATAAAATCTGATGTCACTACATCATAAAACCACAATCGGTTGCCGCGATCATTGCAAAGGCCTTTGGAGAAAAATTTGGAGCCATGTCCAGCGGCAAGGGAAGACCACATAACCGGCAGGGAAGGAAGTATATCATGGCATGCAATTTCAAAATTTTGATTCATCGAAAGGATGACAATCTTCACATGAAACTGGTCGGAGATTTTGATGGGACCTCGGCATATGAACTCCTGGACCACATTGGGAAGTCCTGCCCGAAATTCGCAACGACTTTTGTCCATACGGGTTGTCTGGAAAAGATCATTCCCTTTGGCGTAGGGGTGTTTAAAAACAACCTGAACGATTATAAGAAGAGGCAAGATCACCTGGTTTTTACCGGTGAGAATGCCGCTCAGTTCTCAGCATAGAATCAGATGAGAAACCCAAGGTCCGGGGAATGACATGGATGGAAAAGATGATACCGCTCACCTCGTCAGGACACTGGTTTATCGGTTGATCCAAGAGGGTTTTGAACCCCAAGACATACCGGAATTTGTCAAATACCTATGTCGGGGAATCCTTTTGCAACCACTGGTAAATTTGGAAGAAATCAACGATGTGCTCAAAGCATCCGGGGGAAATGGATTCCGGATTGATAGTGATTTTCTCAAACTTATCAGAGCCTGCCTGATGGAGATCAGCCTTCGTATCCCGGCTTGTTTGCGGGCCAGGACCTACGAATGCGATCCTGTCTCGACTCACGTGCCGAGGAAAGGCGTGGAACTGAGAGGAGAGAACAAATGCTAGTCATGGACTGGATGACCAAGCCAGCTATTACAGTGGATCAAAACAACTCCTTGATCGATGCGATGGAGGTGTTGAAACAAAACAACATTATGATGGTCCCCGTGATGAAACGTGACGAGTTGGTTGGAATCGTCTCGGACAGGGACCTTAAGCAATCATTCGCTTCCAGCGTCACTCCCCTGGCGGTACATGAGCTTTTTTACCTCATGGCCAAGATAAAGGTGAAAGACATCATGAGCAGAAACCCCATAACAGTCCCTTTCGATTACACCATAGAAGAAACAGCCGAAGTGCTTCTGAAGCACAAGATTTCAAGTGTCCCTGTCCTGGACGAAAAAAGGGAGCTTGTCGGGGTCATAACACAGAGGGATATCTTCAAGGCGCTTATGTCGCTTACCGGAATTGGAAAACGGGGCGTCCAGTTCGCCTTTTTGCTGGAAGACCGCCCAGGATCCATCAAAGAAATTGCGGACATTATAAGGAAATACAATGGAAGCATGGTCAGCATCTTGAGCAGGTATGACCGGGCACCCGAAGGGTACCGCTTTGTCTATGTTCGCATCTACGGAATTGATCGCAGCAATCTTGCTTCGCTCAAGATCTCCCTCAAGGAAGCGGCGACCGTCCGATACATGGTGGACCATAAGGAAAACAACAGGGAGATCTACCGGGAAAGGGAGAACAGCAATGGCAAGGCCAAAAAGCAAGAGAATATTGATAGCCCTTGATGGTTCGAAGCGTGCATTAGAAGGGGTAACTTATGTCAGCAATATTCCATCATTTCAAGAGATGGAAGTCGTTCTGTTGCATATCTTCTCCAGGGTGCCGCAAACTTATCTGGATTTTGAGAGCCAACCCATCT
>CAYOIU010000569.1:0-1766 GCA_964404085.1 uncultured Desulfobacteraceae bacterium
ACCCGCTCAAGAACCACTCCTAGCCGTTCTCCGTGTTTACTGTGTTCCTGATAGCTGTCAAGGCAGCGCGCAACAATCACAGGGACCTCATCCCCTTTATAGATACCCGGCATTTCTTCGCTCAGCCTGGGATGCCGGCCCAGTCTGCCTCCCAGGAGCAGCCGGTAACCCTTTCTTCCTTCTCCCAGAGTCCCTGTCGGACAGACACGAATGCAGGCACCGCAGGAAAGGCACTTTTCTTCCCAAAGCACCGGGCCAACTGCTTCCAGCTTCAATGCAGATTCTTTGCAAACCTCAACACACTCGCCGCATTCGCTGCAGGGTTCTTCACCCACCCTGGGTTTCGCAGCGCCGATCAGGCCGATGTCCACGATCTGTGGCCGGGAGCAACCATTGGGACAATCCGAGATGGAGATGCGAAATTCATGGTGGAACTTGAGAGGGCCTTTGACCCGTTTTTCCAGGAACCCCTTCATGTCCTTGGACGCCAGGAGTTTTTCCAGATCCCCGGCCATCCCATCCGATTTCACCGCCCGATTCGGGCAACCCCCCGGCCCGAAGCAGGTCTCCACCTGAAACCCCTTGACCTCATCTTCCATATGTTCGAGGAAGCGTTTTTTGCAGGCCTTCACATGGTGGAGGGCCACGAGATCATCACCCCTCCTCTGGGCCTCCTCTTCCACCCTGGCCTTCACCTTTTTCCTCACGAAAAAGGGAACCCGCTTCATGGCGTCTTTGGCCTCTTTGTTCCACTGCAATTCCACTTTTTTCGATCCTCCCATGTGCAGTTATCCCCAATATAACCATATTCGGTAACAATGCTTTGACTTAGATCAAAAAAGGGTGCTAATGTGGTTGAAAAAGAGAACAATCCATGGAAAATAAGACAGCCGAAGTCATCGCAAATTCTGTACTTTTCAGAGGACTGCCCCAGGAAAAAGTGGAGCGAGTCGCGCAGCTCGCCATTGGGAAACAGTACAAAAAGGGACAAGCCGTCTTCCAGGAAGGGGATGAGGGCAACGGCTTTTATGTCATCAGTGATGGGCTGGTGAAGATTTTCAAGATGTCCCTGGACGGAAAGGAGCAGACCCTCCATATTCTGGGTCCAGGGGAACCCTTTGGTGAAGTGCCCGTCTTTTCCGGTCAACGGTTTCCGGCCAATGCCGAAACGCTCACCCAAAGCCGTTTGCTCTTCATACCCCGGCCTGGATTCGTCAACCTCATCACCAAGAACCCTTCCCTGGCCTTGAACATGCTGGCGGTCCTCGCCATGCGGCTCCGGCAATTCACAACCCAGATCGAAAACCTCTCTCTGAAAGAGGTCCCTGCAAGGCTTGCCGCCTATCTGCTCTACCTGGCCCGGGAACAGGGAGAGGAGCATTCGGTGAGCTTGAGCATTTCCAAAGGGCAACTGGCCAGTCTCCTGGGTACCGTCCCTGAAACCCTGTCCAGGGTTTTTTCAAAGATGAACAGCCAGGGTCTCATAGTAGTGGATGATCGCCACATTCGCTTCCTCGATCGTGACGGATTGGAGGAACTGGCGGAATATGGCAGGAACGGGGGTTGAGTTATTGCTGAAGCCGGGTGCAAGAGGGTGCAAGGGGTCAAGGATTCAAGGGGTCAAGTGAAATGCTAAATAATTACAAAGAGTTGAAAGTCTGGCAGAAGTCATACGAACTCTGTTTAGAGATAATATAGAATAACAGCAAAATTTCCAAAGGAAGAAAGATACGGTCTAACTTCACAGATAAGAAGATCGGTTGTTT
>CAYOIU010000570.1:0-1761 GCA_964404085.1 uncultured Desulfobacteraceae bacterium
AATTGCATAATTATTAACCGTGACCAATTGAAAGGAGGTTCACTATGCCTAATCCCTATATCCTGGTAGTAGATGATGATCCGGATCTGGTAGAAACCGTAGCAATGATGCTGGAAAGCAAGGGATGCGATGTGGGCCGGGCGTACGACGGTGTTGAAGGTGAAGAGGCGATCAACGAACGCCGACCTGATCTCATTATCCTGGATGTCATGATGCCCAGAAAGGACGGCTATGTCCTTTGCGGCGAACTCAAGTCCAAAGATGAAACAAGAGAAATCCCCGTGGTGCTTCTCACGGCGGTTGGAGAAGCCGTTCCCACCACCAGATATACACATGCCGACGGGATGTCCACCGAGGCGGACGACTATATTGCCAAGCCCATCGACACAGACGGGTTGTGGGAAGTGGTGAGCGCTCTGCTCTAGGGTTTTCGGCCTGACCAGACCGCCCGACAGGAACTCCAGGGAAGAGCCCCGTCTCAGGGTATTCCGGGAGGTTATCATGATCGGGCGGTGTAAGGGGGGACGCTCTTGTCTGATCCTTCGGCTAGACTCGGGGGCTTCAAGGTCCTGAAGGGATTGACCGGCTTTTCCGTCATCTATGCAATGGAGGGCCATCGCCCTTTTGCGCCTCTTTATCGCCAACTATCCGAAAAAAGGATCAATCTCCCCTTTCTCGTTTTGGAGAACCAGGGAGGAAGCGGTGGACTCCAAATGATCGTTGAAACCCCGGATGCCCCGGAGACTTCACATACCCTGGAGGCAATTTCAGGACAGACCAATCACGCATCCGGGAAAAAGGCCATCCTGTCCCTCTTCCCCCATCGAAACGATCCCCACATAGCCGGAGCCCTGATGCAGGCCCTGGGAAAGAAAGGCATCCCTTTTGAAGGCCTCGCCCACTCCCAATCCGCTATCTCGGTCGTTCTCGACGAGTCGGCACTCAACAGAGCGGCCAGCGCCCTTTTTGAACCCTTTCGCTTCGGCGCTTACAGGACGCCGGCGGACTGGAAACTGGCCCAGAAGGGAAAAGAGGATCTGCACAAAGAGGTCGTCGCCACCTACCAGGAGCAGAAGCCCAAGGTCTACTGTCTCGAATGGATGGACCATTTGACGCTCCTGCAGGTGGTTTTCCAGAGTTCATACGAAGGGGCTGTCGGCCTTATTTTTGAGGAGTTGGCGGAACTGGGCTTTCACTTGACCTTCCTGATCACCTCGCCGCCGAGGACCGAAGGAGAAGCGCGGATGGTCTTTTGCCTTCACCAGGCCCTCGAAAATGACGTTATCTCACTGACCGAAACATGGCTTCCCGATGCCGTCACGGTTGAAACGCCTTCCGTGGCCCTTTTTTCAATGAACGGACCGCACTTCGGCGACCGCTATGGTCTCGTTGATGAACTCATCACCGCATTCGATCAGGCGGGAGTAGACCTCCTGGCCCTGAGCTGTTCAATAGCTTCCATGGCCGGGGTGGTGCCTTCCGGGCAGATCCAAACGGCAACCGATGCAATCCGGGACCGCTTTGAGGTCCCTTCGGTGATTCATAAAGGCTCCTCTTGTTAACCCATCCCGACACTTATGAACATTACCCGAAAAATACCAAATCTCCGGACCCTGACCGAATCATCAACATCACTGAAAGGTACCGGCCCGAATAGATAAAGATTTTTCCTTTTCGGCCGATGGTAATATAAATATTCGCCTTCAGTTATATTGAGGTCAAGATCAAATGAAAGATGCAGGAAAGGGCATCGCCACATGC
>CAYOIU010000571.1:0-1760 GCA_964404085.1 uncultured Desulfobacteraceae bacterium
GGCTAAACGGCGTTGAATAGTAGCCCTTGTACGGTATAAATGCCTTTGTCAACATGTTCCTTCCTCCTTCACAGTTCAGATTTTTATCAAGAGTGCAATTCCTTTATGGATCTGCTTCCGCGTTCCTACTTCCGCCTTCCCCTCAATCGCTCCACTTCCCGTATTTTCCCCTGAGAATGCGATGCAGAATCTTGCCCGTGCCGGTCCGTGGCATTTCAGCGTCCGTGATAAAATCAATGCTCTTGGGTCGCTTGAATCCGGCCAGCTTTCCCTTTGTATAATCAATGAGTTGTTTGCCCATGTCCTCACCCGGCTCGTAACCGTCGTTCAAAACCACCACGGCCTTGACAGCCTCGCCCCACTTGTCATCGGGGATACCAATCACTGCAATGTCCTTCACGGCCTCGTGGCCACCGACCACACTCTCCACCTCGGTCGGATAGACGTTTTCCCCGCCCGTGATAATCATGTTGGCCTTTCGATCCACGAGCACGTAGTACCCATCCTCATCGCGTTTCACCATATCCCCGGCCGAGGACCATCCCCCCTCAAAGGCATCCTTCGTCTTTTCAGGTTCTTTCAGGTACTCTTTAAAAAGCATGGGCGTACGGTAGAAGAGTTCTCCCACCTCGCCGTCCGGGATCTCATTGCGGTTTTCATCCAGGATCCTGATGCGGTCTGTGCCGAAGATTTCCCTGCCGATGGATCCCAGTTTCTTGAACTGGTCTTCAGGTCTGAGCAGTGTAATGAGCCCTCCTTCGGTACTCCCGTAGGCCTCCCACAGCTCGGCGTTCTTGAAATACTCCATGATGGCCAGTTTCAGGTCCTTCCTGGCGGGGGCTGAAGAAATCAGCAGCTGACGGATGGATGAAACATCGACGCTGTTTTTCACCTCATCCGGAAGGGCCAGGAGCATGATGTAGTGGGTCGGTACGAGAGAAGTATAGGTGATCTTGTATTCTTCTATGGTCCTCAACAGGTCCTCGGGATCAAAACTGATCATGTTGTACACAAAGACCGGGGCCGTCACCAAGGTATAGGGGAAGGAATAGAAAATGGAATTCACATGGCACATGGGCATGACCAGCATCACCTTGTCGGATGGCTGAACGCCCACGTTGATGTTGCTCAGGTAGTACTGGGCTATGTAGCTTTCGTGTGTTCTCACAACGCCCTTGGGCCTTCCTGTGGTCCCCGAGGTGTACATGACGGTCCAGGTATCGGCTCCGTCCACCAGGAGATCCGGTTCCTCCGGAGAGGACTTTTCCAGCAGTTCCTCATAGCCCACGTACCCTTCCGGTACGGGTCCGTCTCCCAGATAGACGTAACCGTCTTCAGGAACCGGCAGCTTATCCTTGATGCTGTCGATCAACTCCACAAAGGGAGCCTCCACGATAAAGGCCTTGCATTCGGAGTGATTCACGATGTACTCGATGTCGGGACCGGCCAACCGGAACATGATGGGAACCACGATCTGGCCGCCCTTCCCGCAGCTGGCGTAGATATCCATCCACTCTCCCCGGTTGAAGGCGATGACGGCAAAGGTGTCCTTGTGCCCGACTCCCATTTGGGTCAGTCCATTGGCAAGACGGCAGGACCGTGCATTCCACTCCTTGAAGGAATACTCATTCGATTTATCCTGCCACCCCAGCTTGTCAGGATAATTGATGGCGTTCATTTTGAGCACCGTGCCCATCTGCATCCACTTGCTGATTGTCATTCTCAAAACCTCCTCTCAATTCTAAGTTCTATGTGTTGAG
>CAYOIU010000572.1:0-1757 GCA_964404085.1 uncultured Desulfobacteraceae bacterium
CTCTCTTTTTCTGCAAAGCTGGCCCTGGTGCCCTGCCACAGGTGAGGCAGGAACACATCAAGCGCATATTCCTTTGGACCGGGATGGATTTTTTCGGAATCAGGGGGGTACGATTCCTGCGCGTTTGTCCCTTTGAAGGAAATTTGCGTCATAAAAACGAGAAACACGATAAATATCAATCCAGGTTTAGGGTATTTCATAAATTTTTTCTTTCTATTTATCTTGAAAAATCAAGGGCTTATGGATTGGTCCTTTTTGTGGGTAATAGCTGTTTTTATTTCCTTGCTGGTTTTCAAATCCCGGGCTGTGACTGTGAGGATGTTCTCGGTATCAACAGAAAAGGTAACCTCGATCTTGACCTCGCCCTTCTTTCCGGAGGGCAGTCCGCTGAATGAGATATGGTGCAATATCTCGTTCTCGGAGGCACGCGAGCTTTCCCCCTGGCAGACCGTGATCCGGACTGATTTCTGATTATCCTTGCTTGTTGTGAAGACCTCGGTTCGTTTGATCGGCACCTGGGCGTTTGATGGAATGATTTTTTTGAAGCGGTCTCCTGGAAGCACCAGGCCTATGGACATCGGCACCACATCCAGAAGCAGCACCCCGGTTTCGCCCCGTGTGATTATATCAGCCATTATCGCGGCACCGACCGCGACCACCTCATCCGGGTGCACACCCTTGGAAGGACTCTTGCCAAACAACTGTTTAATTTTATCCCAGACCAGCGGCATGCGGGTCTGGCCCCCGACCAGTACCACCTCATCAATATCCTGAACCGTGAGCTTTGACATATCCAATGCCACTTTGCAGATCTGGATGGTGCGGTTGACTAGAGGCTCTACCAGCCTTTCAAGGCTCTTGCGTTTCAGGGCATAGCTCAGGTTCACCGGCCCATCCTCGCCCGCGGCTATGAAGGGCAAACTAATCTCGGCTTCCTCGCGCAGGCTCAGTTCCTTCTTTGCATCCTCGGCCGCCACCTTGAGCCTCTGAAGAGCCAGGCTGTCAAGCACAAGGTCCGTCCCGCTCTGCTTCTCAAAAAGCTCTACCACATTTTCCACGATCCTGTTATCAAAGTCCACGCCGCCAAGGAATGTATCGCCCACTGTTGAGAGGACCTTGTAAACACCTTCTCCCACATCCATGATAGAAAAATCAAAAGTGCCTCCTCCCAGATCATAGATGACCAGCTTTCGTTCCGCGCCCTTGCGGTAGCCGTAGGCCAGTGCCGCGGCGGTTGGCTCATTGATGATCCTGGCCACCTCCATGTCCGCCATTCTGCCTGCTTCCTTGACCGCGGCGCGCTGTCTTTCATTGTAATAGGCAGGAACCGTTATCACAGCCTTGATTTCATTTTCCTGCAAATACTCCCGGGCTACATTCCTGATCTGCCGGAGGATCAGGGAAGAGACCTCTGGGACCGTGAAGGGACGGCCATTTCCCATCACTTCCACATCTCCTCCAGGGCCTTCGACAATCTCGTAATGGAAGAGTCTCTTTATGTCCTGGACGATGCGGGAGGTGTACCTTCGGCCAAGCAGACGCTTTGAGCCGTAGATGGTGTTTTCCAGGTTTGACAGGGCCTGACGCATGGCCTCGTGGCCTACCAGAAGATCATTATCCTTTGTGAAGGCAACAACCGATGGAATGGTCAGGTAGCCCTTGACAGAGGGAATGATCTTTGGTTGTCCCTCCTCGATGATCGAAGCGCACGTATTAGTCGTGCCCAGATCAATGCCGATGATTCGTGACATGAAACT
>CAYOIU010000573.1:0-1752 GCA_964404085.1 uncultured Desulfobacteraceae bacterium
TTTCCGGGAATGGGCATGGCTTCGTTGCCTCCAGTGCTTGAATGAGAGAACTGGGTTATAAGAAAGTATCTTCTTATATCGGCGGCGCGATGGTCACCAGGAACCGCATGTCCGTCCCGGCCCTTATACCGTGGGGCTCGCTGATTTCGGAAATCAGGACATCCCCCGCCATGGCGGGGAGGGTTCCGCCCTCACCCAGGAATTCACCCGTGCCCTCCAGAACGGCAATGGACACCTGCCCGTCAATGTCATGGGAGTGAATGGGGAGTTCCTGGCCTCCCTTGAAGTTGAAGTTGAGGATCTTGAAGTAAGGGGAGTCGTGGACCAGGAAACGGCTCATGTGGAGATCATTAAAATCGTTTTTCTCATAGAGATTTATTTTTTTCATACATCTCTCCTTTTGCTCAACATGCCTCTCTGTTGAGGATGTCACCACGGGTGCTGATAACCACCTGTTCCATGGGGATCTCTTTCCCCGCTGCCGTCAGGGCGCGCTTGACGATCATGGGAAGCGCGGAACAGCAAGGGACCTCCATGCAAAGGGAGGTGATACTCCTGATCCCGGCGGTCTTGAAAATCTCCGTGAACTTCTCGATGTAACCGGCGGTGTCGTCGAACTTGGGGCACCCCACCATCACCACCTTCTTTTTCATGAAATCGGCATGCAGGTTCGGATAGGCAACCGGGGCGCAGTCCGCAACGATCAGCAGGTCCGCCCCTTTGAGAAAGGGAGCGGTTGGGGGAATGAGGTTGATCTGCACGGGCCAGTGCATGAGTCTCGAATTCGTTCGGGCAGGCGCCTCCTCCCCTTCACCAGGTGCATCCTCATACTCCGACGGTGCAAAGACGTGAATCTGGCTTGATGGACACGCGGATGCCATGGTAAACTCCGCAGGCGTAGCGCCCTTTTCTTTCTCCTTGAGATAGGCCTCCACTGCTTCCTCGTCAAAATCGTCAGCGTCGCGCTCGATCACCTGAAGGGCGCCATTGGGGCAATCCCCCAGGCAGGCACCCAGTCCGTCACAGTATTTTTCAGCAGCCAGACGGGCCTTGCCGTCGACCAATTCAATGGCCCCTTCGGCACAACTGGGAACGCATTGACCGCAACCGTCACACAATTCTTCATCTATTTCGATGATCTTTCTCATTACTTTCATGATGTCCTCCCCAACAGCTCATTACGGGCCAGGATCTTGCCGCTTTCGGTCAAGAAGTTGTTTTCTATGACCTTTTCCAGGTGTTCAGGATCACCGGCCTGCTCTTTTTGGTTCTCTTCCAGGTTGACGATCAGGTCCGCATCGTAGAGGCACCTGAAATTCACCGTCTCTTCAGGATTCGGGTGGTGGTGATGGCCGATGATGTCACAGACTTCCTCGATCAGGTTCTCTCCGGCACCCAGCTTGATGAGAATCTCCCTCGCTATGGCCGGTCCTTCCTCCTCTTGGTAGCGTGCTGCCGTGCTGCTGTATTTTCTCTCGGCTTCTTTGATCCCGATGTCGTGCAGGTAGGCGGCCACGAGGATGACCGCCAGATTTCCCTTTTCTTCCCGCCCGATCTTTTCTGCAAATCTCGCGACCCGGGTCGCGTGACCGATCCGTTTGAAATCCTGCTTGAAATAGCGTTTCATCTCAATTGCCACCCGGTCTTTCAGCAAATCCTCTTTCTGGGCGATCAGCTCCGGAGGCAGATTTCCAATACACTGTTTCGCGTACTGGCAATAGGCGGCACACCCAAAATCCAGGTTCGGGTTCA
>CAYOIU010000574.1:0-1691 GCA_964404085.1 uncultured Desulfobacteraceae bacterium
TTCTCTAATAAAGGTCACCACCGAAAACTTTGGCCGGTTTGAAAAAGGGATCATGGAGATTGAGACGGTCTCCTTCCCGACTCCCTGGACTTCCCATGCCTTTAAGGAGGAAGCGCGAAGACCTCTCTCCAGCCTGTGGGTCCTCCTGGATGATTCAATCGTTGTCGGATATATCTGTTTCTGGGTCGTGGCGGATGAAGTTCACCTCATGAACATTGCCGTTCGCTCGGATATGCGTGGTCGGGGCTTGGGAAATGGGCTGTTGGACAAAATGACCTCAGCGGGAGTCGCCCAAGGGGCCAAGAACGTCTATCTGGAGGTTCGCCCTTCAAACGGAGATGCCAGGGAACTTTACAGGAAAAAGGGGTTTCGGGAAATCGGTCTGAGACCGAAATATTACAGGGACACCGGTGAGGATGCGATCCTCATGGCCCTGCCCCTGGGACCGGAGCTTTGCATGACCGATGGTCAAGGTGTCCCTTTGACCGAGAAAAAGAGTCTGAATGAGAAATGCGGGCAGGTGCAGTCTTGATGGAGTCGTGAAAAGCCGCACCGCCACTGTGAGATCGGTGTGGTGGCGGCAAATTCAAAGAGCCAAACGAGGCAATGAGGAGGTTGAATATGTCGTTAAAAGTGGGAATTAATGGTTTTGGGCGCATCGGGAGGATGGTCTTCAGGGCCGGGTTCAGGAATGAAAACGTTGAATTCGTGGCGATCAACGATCTGACAGATCCGGCCACGCTTGCCCACCTTCTTAAATATGATTCGGTTCACGGCATCCTGGATGCGGAGATCACGAGTACCGAGCATTCTCTGGTCGTGGATGGAAAACAGATAGAGATCTATTCAGAGAAAGATCCTTCAAAGATTCCCTGGAGCGATACAGGCGTGGAGACGGTCTTTGAATGCACGGGCCTCTTCAGGGACAGGGAAAAGGCCTCAAGGCACCTGGAAGGGGGGGCAAGAAAAGTGATCATATCGGCCCCTGCCAAGGAGCCTGATGCCACTGTGGTCATGGGTGTCAATCACCTTGAATATGACCCCCAGAGTCATCACATCGTTTCAAACGCCTCCTGTACGACCAATTGCCTTGCGCCCGTTTGCAAGGTTCTGCTGGACCATTTCGGAATCGAAAAGGGATTAATGACCACCACCCACGCCTACACCGGTGACCAGCGGCTGTTGGATTTTCCCCACCGCGACATGAGAAGGGCCAGGGCCGCCGCTCTCTCCATGATCCCCACGACCACCGGCGCTGCAAAGGCCGTTGCCTTGGTGTTGCCTCAACTGGAAGGAAAGCTGAACGGCATGTCCATCCGGGTGCCCACCCCCAACGTTTCGGTGGTGGATCTCGTGGTTCAAATCACCAGGAAGGCAACGGTGGAAGAGGTGAATATGGCCATGAAGGAGGCATCGGAAGACCATCTCAAGGGTATCCTCGCATACTGTGATAAGCCCCTCGTGTCTACGGATTTCAATGGTACCAGGGTCTCGTCGACGGTTGATGCCCTTTCCACCATGGTCATCGGGGACATGGTAAAGGTGCTCTCGTGGTATGACAATGAATTTGGATACTCCAACAGGATGGTCGACCTGGCCGTCTTCATGGCATCTTTTTAGAACGCGGTAGGTCCCCGTCGGGGGAGGGTGATATGAACGAAAGAAAACCGCTGATTGCCGGAAACTGGAAG
>CAYOIU010000575.1:0-1683 GCA_964404085.1 uncultured Desulfobacteraceae bacterium
TTGCTCCATTTCGATCAATTGCAGAAACATCCCGGAGGAGACACTGTGCAGCTTTCCTCCATCACTTTCGCGCCTGAGCACGGTCAATATCTTCTTGGCCAGATCCTCGATCTTGAAGGGCTTGGCGACATACCCTATGGCTCCGCCCCTGTGAGCAAGCCTTTCCATTTCAGCATTACTGTAGCCGGTCATGACGATAACAGGTATGTCGGGATAGAATTCCATGACATGGGAGAGGAGCGCAAAACCATCGGTTTCCGGCATTTTGAGATCCGTCACCACGAGGGAAATATGGCGTTTCTTGAGCTTCTCAATGGCCGCTTCCCCATTGCCGGCGGTCACAACCGAAAAACTCTCTTGGTATTCTTCGAGTCCTTCCCGGATGGAATTCAGGATCGCCTTTACATCGTCAACAAGAAGAACCTCTCTCCTCATCCTGTGCCTCTCTGCCCAATCCCATTCACTTGAATAGCCTTCACCTTGTTTCACCTGCGCTGTCGCATTCTTTCCATGGACAGACGAATACTCTCCTGCATGCGGCCAATGGCATCTGACAGGTCCCCTATCTCATCTTTGGCCTTGATATCCAGCTCTGCGTCCAATTCTCCCAGACTGATTCGTTCTGCCACTCCCGTTATTGCCCTGATCTTTTTTGTCAAGGTGTGACCATACAGGAAGACGATCAGTGCTATGAGGAGCAAGGTTCCTCCCAGGATAGCGAAGACCGCATTTCTCGTGTTTGTTGTCATTGCATGGGCGTTCTTTTCCAATGTCTTGATATTCCGAGTGAATTCATCCAGATAGGTCGTGGCAGCCACTATGTAGGGGGTGCCTTTGACCGGTGTGCATACCATGAATTTGTCTCTGGTCTTTCCATCCTTGTCCTGCCACCTGTAGTAACCCTTTGATTCTTTGCCTGCTTTTACGCCCGTAAAAACCCTCCAGAATCCCGCAAAGTTTTTTCCAAGGGGTTTCCTGAGCTTGCTCATGTCTATTCCAATGATCTTCGGGTTGACGTGGGCCCACGTGCGCCAAACCCCGTCTTCTCCCGGCACTTCGTAAAGGGCCGTATAGCCTGTAATCCCGACCTTCTGCACCGCAACCGAACCCAGTCCCCCGTCCTTTTCCAGGCCCTTTCTGCTGAGATTGGGGTGGCCGAGCAGGTAGAGTTCCACCTGGGAGGCTACGGATTGGGCCTTCTCCTTGATGATCTCCTCTCCCAGAGAAGCCACAACGCGTGTGCTCTCTCCCGTTATCAGGGAAGACAGTTGCTCCAGCTGTCTGATATAAAGCAGGCCTGCCGCAACGACCAGGGCGATGGGTATGAGAAAGAACAAAATCGTCATCTTTGCACGCAACCCGAACCGCTTTGTCTTGGAAGGGCTGCTGGTCTCCGGAATGTCGAGACCTGCCATCTCCGTCTTTTCCTGTGCCCCCTCATCAGAGCTGCCGGATACCGTAAATTCCTGGGTGGAGGCCGGGCTTTCCCCGGATTCAGACCCCGATTTGAGGACATAGAATTCATGTGCGCAGGCGGTACAGCGAACCTTTGCCTTTTCCCCCTTGATCTTTTCGGCATCCACCCGGTATCTCTTTCCGCATTCTTCGCAAAAAACGATCATTTTCTACTCCTTTTCTCTCTGGCTGTCTTCTAGCCCGGATTTCTCACCAATAATCTGCTGT
>CAYOIU010000576.1:0-1677 GCA_964404085.1 uncultured Desulfobacteraceae bacterium
CCTTCGGTCGCTCCTCCTTGCGACGTAATGTTCATACGACTCAGTCGTCGCTCCTCCCGCACACGACAGCGGGATCTACGATGCGGCGCCTTACATCTGACAGCTCGCTGGTGATCAGGAATCTCCCCAAATCACCTGGAGCAGAACATCAAGCGTAAATTAGAAGGTGGATTTGGGGCGCTGCCTATGGGGCGGCCTTTCCAAAAGGCTGCGGCTTCTTGAAGTCGGGGAGAAAAGATGAGTGCTGGCAGATGGAGGCTTCTTTTTGCGAGTCTGGAAACTGGACAAAAAGGTGGCGGAAACCCAGATCCTTGGCATGGGAATAGACCCTCTCGAATTCTTCATCTCGGAGGCGTCGACCGAGGGGGCTTCCCAGGTCTTCCCCCATGGGTTGGTACTGGGTCATGAGGCTCAGGGGAAGTCCGGGACCGAACTCGATAAAGAGGGCCGACAGGGCATTGACACTGTTTTCCATGGCCCCCGGCAATATGAGGTGCCTGACCAGGACTCCCTTGGTGGCGACGGCCGAACCTGTCTCAAAGGAATCCAGAAACCCCTTTTGTCGCACCATTTCCGATAAGGCAGCCAGGGCCACGGAAGGATAATCATTGCATTTTGAAAGCCTTGCGGCAAGCGCCCCGTCGGCATACTTGAAATCCGGAAGGTAGATGTCCGCATATTTTTCAGACATTCGGACCATCTCAACCAATTGATATCCTGAGAAGTTATAGACAAAGGGAAGATCATGACCCCTTGCCCGCATGGAAGAGACGATCCGGTAGACGTGGGGAAAGAAATGGTCCGGCGTAACAAAGTTGATGTTGTGAACCTGCTCCGAACTAACCATCTCCGCAAGGTGGGAGACAATGGATTCCAAGTCCATCGTTTTCCCGAGGTGGTCGTGGGAGATCTGACGGTTCTGGCAATAAGTGCAGCGAAGGGAACAGCCTGAAAAGAACACCGTGCCCGACCCCTTCGTGCCCGTGATAGGGGGCTCCTCACCGAAATGGGGCCCGACGTAGGCTATCCGCAAACGGTCGGTTTCCCCACAGATTCCGAGTCGTTCCGGGCCGTTGTGACAACGGCGATCCACCCGGCAAAGCCTGGGGCAGAGCCGGCAATTTTTATAAGATGGCATGGAGGACATGATGTCTTGGGGTCGCCTCTTTGAGGTCCTTCCAGGAATTGCATGATTGATCATGCATCAGCAGCCGTGGTTTATCAACCACAATGTGAAGACTTTTAAGTACACACCAAGATTCCAAGGTAACCTATCAAAATATAAAGGGAAACAAAAGCCAGAATGATCGTGAACGTCTCGCGTGGAGCCGCGTTTTGGCCGCGATTCATTGGGCTGATAAATACCACTGCTATTTGTGCATAAAAAGGAACGGAACATGTTTGACTGTATATTTTTATGTTAAAAGAGACGTTTCTTTCACCCGATTCCGGACGTGGAATGGTTCGTCTTGGGCATATCGGATTTCTTTTGCTTTTCATATCCTCAAAAGACGAAAACCGCATCTCCAAGGATCTCAATCTGTTGGCTGGTTTCCACCTCGTTGCGCCGGTGTCCCATCTCAAATGAGCTGAAAAAACGGGCGATAACCCGGGTTGAATGGGACAGGTGTTGCTCCATTACCTGGGTGCGAAGTATCAAATGGAGGTATGAAAGAT
>CAYOIU010000577.1:0-1677 GCA_964404085.1 uncultured Desulfobacteraceae bacterium
CCCGGCCTTGGCGGCGTCCACGGCCACGTTCCAGTAGAGGGAGTAGGACTTTCCACGGGGTGTCTGGAAGTTTATCCCGTAGTCCGCATCCGCCTTGGTATCCGGCTTGTCATCAAACCCTATTTGATCAAGGCCCGATGTCCCGTCTCCGTCTTTGTCCTCGAGATTGCTATCATCATAGGCCAGGGCTGCCAGCTTCTCTATCCTGTCCCCTGCCAGGCCTGTGGCGTCCGTGACATCCATGGCCCTGGCATTTCCCCAGATGGCCGACCCCTGCATGGATGCAACGGCCAGAATCCCGATGGTCAGGATGGAAACGGCAAAGATAACCTCCAGCAATGTGAAGCCCTTTTGCCTGTCCACTTTCAGAGTGCCTGTTTTGTGCGCATGCGCCATTTGCTCGCCTTCATTCAATCCTTTAGAAGGTCAGATTGCGACACCAGACTTCCGCCGTCATCAGCCTGCGACGGAAGTGGTCATTGTTGGGGCCAAGGAGTGTCTGCTTCTGCTGGTTACGGTAAATATGCTGGTTGGTGTACCGGGGATCTGCTTTGTCGGCCCGGACTACCAGGGTTATCTGGACAGATCGGATCAGGGAAGGGTCTGCCACAGGGGCGGCCAACACCTGGCCGTTCCGGTCAAGGTACACAAAATCGAGCCTTTCCACGTTTTCAGCCACCGGTTGGTTGTTTGCTGTGAAGGGCGTTTTTCTGCCCAGTTTTCTTACCCCTTTAGAAGTGTAGAGAGAATAGGTGATATCTTCATTGTATTCACCGGCATCTCCGTTGTCGTTCAGGTCCTCGGTGAGCCTGATGGCATTAGCGTCCGCCGTCAGGATGCGGGCATCGGCGTTCCCTCGAGGGTCACATCCCGCCATGGCGATATCCCGGTTCAAAAAGTAGATGGCAGTCCTCACCTTCTGTTCAATGGCCGCAACCTGCTGCTGTGCCTCATAGGATCCCTGCTGAGACACATAGACCGAATAGACGCCCCCCATCACAATGCCTGCGATGGCCACGGCGATGAGGAGTTCCACAAGGGTAAAGCCCGGCTGGCCCTTTCGAATTTCTAATGGCCGCTTGATGACCATTGTTTCCCTCTCATGCAATGCCTCACAGTCTATTCGATGCGTATGTTTCCGGCGGAAGAGACAACCACCTTTATCTTCTTACCCTTGGTGTTCCTGAGATAGGCAGTCCCCATGCCCAGTCCTTCGGAGTTGCTGATGGGAACACCGCTGGGACGAAAGGCGATGGCCGGGTGACCTTCATCATTGTGGGAAAAGGTCAGGCCGTCTCCCCCTCCCTCAGAGGGGTCAAAGCTTACCCCCATGTATTGATCTTCGTCGGTCCACCGTCGGCTTTTTACAATTTCCTCTCCCGGATCATATTCCAGGTCCCCATCCACATCCACGAACAACACGAAATCGTACGTCCTGGATGCAACGGTTTGGTTGAAGCAGACGGTACAGTTGCTCCCTTTTTTGGCCGCGCTCATTTTTGCAAGATGGAGATTGGACAAAAGGTCTCGGGAGGCGGCCTTCAGCCGCTGATCGGGCAACCAGGTGGAAAACGCAGGGATGGCGAAGGCAGCCACGATGACCATGATCAGCATCAGCATGAGGACCTCCAGGAGGGTGAAGGCATTTGCCTTCCCCGGCATTCCTGGGATGATCTT
>CAYOIU010000578.1:0-1673 GCA_964404085.1 uncultured Desulfobacteraceae bacterium
ATGTTTTTTTCAAAGTCCTCGGGTTTCATGCGATTCTGATTCAGAAGGGCCTGATAACGCCGCACATCGAAGCGGCCTTCCACCTGAAAGGCAGGATAGTCCATGATGGTCTTCTGGACCTCTTCCTTGGTTACCTGGAAGCCCAGTCTGCCCGCCTCCTGGCTGATCAGTTTCCTGTTGATGATATTCTGAAGGGCCCGGTTCTTGAGATCAAGGGCCTTGATGAGATCGTCACGCCATGCGGCGCCGTATTGTCTCTGAAGGCCGTCAATCGTGTCCCTGTATTCCTTGTCATAGGCCATCCTGGTGATCAATTCCCCGTTTACATAAGCCATTTTTGCGACGCGCTTAGAGGAAAAGGAGTAGCCGAAATAGAAAACAAACACCAGGCTGATGATCCCTATGAGAAACTTGATGAGCCAGGACTTGGCCTGTTTTCGCATGAGACTCAACATCTATTACTTCCTCCTGCCAAAAGACAATCAATTTTGAGGACATGGCATACCACGATCCACGCGCCTTTGTCCATGAGAAAATAGGGACGGCTGGGGAGGTGATACGAGCATTCCTGCTTGACAGCCTATCGGGGGGTCCTGTAACCTTTTCAAAACCAGCAAATTCCATACTGAAACGGACAACTTGCCATGATCAATTTCATTCTGGGCACCGATATCGGCGGCTATGTGAAACGGCACAAGGGGTTGATGATCTCTGCCGTCCTTCTCACGGCCCTTTCCTCCTTGTTTGTGGTCGTACCGGCCTATCTGCTCCAGCCCTTCGTGGATGAAGGGATGAAGGCCGGATCGGATCCGGTGAGTTGGAAGATACCTTGGATCACCTTTGGGGCGGGTTCCTGGCTCGCATGGCACCGAACCGAACTGGTTATCGTCGACCACATTTCTCCCAACAAACTACTCTTTCTCCTCACCATGGTGGCGTTTGTATCGGTGGTTTTTAAATCCATCACCATCTATTTGGGTGGGCTTTCCGCTGTGGCATTTTCCAACAGGGCTGTTCGGTCCTTGAGAATTGATCTCTTTCGAAAGTTCACCTTCCTGTCTTTGGGGTTCCATCAGAAGGCCAGGTCCGGCGAACTGATCGCTAGGGCCACTGCCGACCTTACCGTCATGCAGGGCCGTGTTTCCCGCATCGTCATTGGGCTCATCCAGCATCCCTTGACCATAATCGTATTTCTCATCTATCTGATTGTCATGAACTACAAGCTCACCTTGCTGGTCTTTGTGGCGGTGCCCCTGATCGTCGGTCTCGTCAGGCTTTTCGGCAGAAAGGTGAAGAAGCATGCCATCCGTGTCCAGGATGCCACGGCGGAAGTGACCTCCGCATACCATGAAGGCCTCGTCTGCCTCAAGGTGGTACAGGGTTTTGCAAAGGGAGAGTCGGAGGTGGAAAAATTCCGCGGCCTGGCGTATCGGTTGTACCAAAAGATCATGCACTGGAGCCGGTGGAATATCGGCCTGAGTCCGCTCATGGATGCAACGGTCTTCCTGGTTCTTCCTGCCGTCCTGGTGGTCGGAAAGGTCTATTTTCACCACACCCTGGGTGAGCTCATGTCCATGGTCTACGCCTTTTCCCGTGTCTATGCCCCCACAAAAAAACTGGCCACCGTGAACAATGAGCTCACCCAGGGTGTGGTGAAAATAGACCTTTCCGAC
>CAYOIU010000579.1:0-1642 GCA_964404085.1 uncultured Desulfobacteraceae bacterium
ATGAAGGCCCTGTGGCAATGGTTGGTCTGAGATGCGACAGGGCCTTCATCATCGTGGTTACCCAACTCATCTTGTTTTCCAGGGTAACTATTGCCCGGAGCATCCTCTTGCACAAGGCATCTGCAGATTTAATGCCTAGGAGATCCATGTACAAAAGATCGGTTCCCTTTAACCTCCTGACCGCTTCATAAACGAGAGATGATTTTCCCACACGCCTTTCACCGAAAACTGCTATGTTCTGGGACGCTTTGATATGATTGGAGATTTGCCGCAATAAGTCTTCTCTACCAAAGAAATCTTTTCCCAGAACGATAGATCCATACTTGAATGGATTCATCATTCGTCACCTTCCACAATGATGTGAGAGCAATTTTGTTTTAAGCATAACCGCATATAACACTATTGTTTAATAATGGCAAGCAAAAAAGCTTATTCAGGAATTTCGGAATTGGGGTGGGCGACGTGAGTGTCGGACCGTCTAACCCGGCTTGTTTTTTCCTGAGCCCTCAGGGCGGAAAGTTCCTCTGCGGTCAGCAGAAGATCCGACTCAAGATCAAGTTCATTTCTGTTTTCAATGAACTTTTGATGGCCCCGTAAAAAGTCTCCAGGCCCGTCACTCCCGCGAAGCTTACCCTCAATTCCGATCGGGGGGGAGGAAAGAATTGTCACGAAGGGAGCTTGTAAAGTCCTGTAAATTCTGTTTGAATGATCGAATCAGCCAAACGGGGTGTCCATTTGTCCATATGAATCCTGAGTGTCAAGGCAATGAAGAGATGACAAGAAAGGATGAGCCATGATCTACGAAAGATATCCTAAAGAAGTGGTGTTGACTGATGGGAAAGAGGTAGTGTTGAATCCCGTCGATCGGTCGATCCTGGAGAAGCTGGTCTCTTTTTACCAGAAGCTATCCCAACAAGACCGGTGGTTTTTAAAAGAGGACCCCTGCAAACCGGAGGTGGTCGAGCAATGGATTGATAACCAGGAAAGAGGCAATGCCTTTTGTATCACTGCTGTTTATGAGGAAGAGATAGTAGCGCACGCCAGTCTCCTGTGGCGGTCCAGTGGTGGAAGAAAACATGTGGGGATACTCAGAGTTATGGTGGGAGAGCCCTTCAGGAGCAAAAGGCTGGGAACCTGGATGGTATTCGACCTGATCAAGAGGGCCATGGACCTGGGACTCAAAAAGATGCGTGCTGATTTTGTGGTGGGATTCGAGGATCTTGCCATTGAAGCCGTTCAGAAACTGCATTTCTCCAGAGAATGCGTCTTAAAGAACTATGTCCGTGATCACAACGGAAAATATCACGACTGCGAGATAATGATAAAAGACCTCCAGGAAGGATGGGGGGATTTCTAATAACCCTGATGGAAATACCAAACCGGAACAGCAAGAAACTGGAACTTTCTATTCAGGGGGAAAAAGTGTCCATTCGCTCATTCCTGTCCCCTGATGAAATTGATCACCTTTCATTCAACGAAAGTATGCCGAGCTATGCCCGGTACAGACCCATCATATCGGACAAAAAGGCTCTGATAGAGGCTGCCTCGATTTCGGATGTCAATGTAACCCTGGCGATTGGGCCGAATCGCAGGATCATCGGCCTGGGGATAATGGAATATCCATTACCTGAAGAACGCTGGA
>CAYOIU010000580.1:0-1636 GCA_964404085.1 uncultured Desulfobacteraceae bacterium
GCCCCGTCCAGTCCAAAGATCAGCATGGAGAGGTAGGAGACAGACCTCAGCTGTTTGAGGATGTTCTGGAATACGGGGAGATTGTCTGGATCGAGATACTCGCTTGCCAGGAGGGGCACGATGAGCACCGTCTTTTTCCATTTGGAATGGAGGCGGAGCTGGGACCGCAGGTGTTTCTTGTCCTGCTTGAGGATGTGGAAGGTGGTGATGCGATGGATTTTCTGGGAGAAGTCAGAAATGGTTTTGCCCCTTTCCGTCTGCGAAGGCCTGGCTGCATACCTTCGAAGGCTTTCCTGCAGGATTCCCTACTCAGAAGGTATCCAAAACCGTCTTTCTTGTCAATAACGCTTTGACTGTAGGGCCAATACACCCCCTTTTCCCTTGCATGGCCTTTCCTTAGTTGTTAATTTTGAGAAGATCAACCTTTGTAATGAGGTCCTTATGGTTCCATCGATCAAAACCTGTTTCCGGTTCATGGACGAATATGAGATGCTCGACAACATCAGGGAGCACTCCATCGTTGTGGCGAGAATCGCGGACCTGCTTGCCCGCGAACTTGTAGAGGCGGGGGAGTCTCTTGACCTGAAAAAAGTCATCGCTGCTGCACTTTTGCACGACATCGCCAAGACGTCCTGCCTGAAAAACGGCAAGAACCATGCCGAGGAAGGCAGAAAGATATGCCTCCAAAACAACCTGGAGGAAATCGCGCCCATTGTCGCCGAGCATGTGGTCCTCCGGACCTATCTGATCCATGGGCTTTTTTCCGAGAAAGAAATCGTCTACTATGCCGACAAACGCGTGAACCACCATTCAGTGGTCAGCCTGGAAGAACGGCTAAGGTATATCCTTGAACGTTATGGTGGAAACGGGCGTCGGGAGGCGATAGAAAGAAATTTCACACTTTGTAAGACAATCGAGGCTGCCCTCTTTCGCTTGCTTCCGTTTTCACCGGAGGAGTTGTCCCGGGAGTTGGGCTCATCTCCTTCAACATGGCTGCCGCCTTCTCCGGTCGGTAGCAATTATCCAGAAAGAATTTCTTGAAATTGGAAAGGAGGAAATTATGGCCACACGCAGGACCATGGCGTTTTTTTTGGGATGGTTCCTCCTCTTTCTTGGTTGTCAGGACAGGGGGCTGTCCCTCAAGATCCGTTTCCAGGAAATAAACGGCCTCAAGGCTGCAGATCAAGTGATATTCGAAGGAAACCGGATCGGTGAAGTGACGGGTGTCTCCTATACCAAGGAGGGGACCTACATGGTGAATGTGTTGATCGCTGAAGCATTTGCCAATGCTGCCAACAGTCGTTCGCGCTTTATGATTGGAAGGAACCCTGGGGACAGCACAAAAAGTGCGGTGGAAGTGGTTAATCTCGAGAAGGGAGGGGAGCCGCTCAAAGACGGCTCAATGGTAGAGGGCACTTCGAAGACAACGGTTTTGCTCAATGATGTCTGGGGAGATTTCAAAGACAGGCTGAATAAATTCGGGGAGACCCTTGAAGAGATGGCCAGACCTTTGCGGGACATACCCGAATCGGAAGAGGTCAAGAAACTCGAAAAGCAGATGAAGGACCTGATGGAGGATTTGAAGCGGAAAGGAGGCGAGTTTCGGAAGAAGTTCGATAAGGAGATCCTGCCTGGG
>CAYOIU010000581.1:0-1635 GCA_964404085.1 uncultured Desulfobacteraceae bacterium
TGTGCTTTCTCAAAGTGCACTTGGCAACGCACTTCTACATGGACGGCTATTTGGGCTTTACACCTCCCAAACTTTACGCGCTTCTGTTACGTACCGCTAAACCCCAAATAACCGTCCATCCCCTCCGGTGTGTTTAGAAAGCACATGAAAAAGATTGTCAGGTTCGGTTCCCCTTCGTTCCTCATAGGACGCCGCTTGCGGCATAAACCAGCTTCCAACGAAGTCATCAATTTTCTGTTACCTTAAAATCCAACTATCTGGAAGTATTTAGGAATTAGGCCTTGGCCGATTGATAAGCCTCCATCAACGCCCTTTTTGTCAATACCTGCACCATTTTTCTGCGGTAAGCCGCTGTTGCCCGCATGTCGGTGATCGGTTTGGCCTCCCTCGATGCACGCAAGGCGGCCTTTTCAACCAGCTCAAGGCTCCAGTTCTTGTCCATGAGCACTTTTTCCGCTCCAAACGCGCGCATCGGGGTGGGGGCGACGGCTCCGAGCGCGATACCTATGCCCACACATTGCTCACCATTCAAGACCACCCTGGCCGCTGCACCGACAGCAGCGATATCAACCTTTCCGCGTTCGGAGATGGATTCGTATGAAGTTCCTGAATGGAGAGGGGAAAAGGGAACGAAAACAGACTTCACAATTTCACCTGGCTTAAGGACGGTGAGACCGGGTCCTTTGAAAAACTCGACCAGAGGAAGGGACCTTTCCTTTTTAGGGTCGGTGATGAGGAGTTCGGCGTCCATGGCAATGAGAATGGGGGCATTGTCGGCAGACGGCGCGGCATTGCACAGGTTCCCCACGACCGTTCCCATGTTGCGTATCTGGACGGTAGCAGTCTTTAGAGCCGCCTGGGCAATGGTGGGAAAGTGTCGCCGGATCTCCGGGTGTGATGCGACATCCGAGAGCAGAGTGGTCGCTCCAATGGTCAGACCGCATTTTCTGTCAAACCGGATTTCATCAAGACCGTGGATCCTCTTCAGCCCGATGACCGCGGTGGCCTTCCGCACCCGGTAGCGAAGTTTTATAAGGAGGTCAGTCCCTCCGGCCATCACCGCTGCGTCCTTTCCCCCTTTTTTTAGGAGCCGGCATGCTTCTTCAAGGGTTTCCGGCGCATGGTATTCAAATCTGGGAATGCTCATTATGCATCTCCAACGATGTTCACCGCCCCTGGCGGTGCCCCGGGCGGATTCTGCCTATCCCGGGTGAAGAGGGTTTTTCTTAAACTACTTCAATTCTTCAGCCGCGGCGGCAATGGCCTCTACGATCTTATTGTATCCAGTGCACCGACAGAGATTTCCCGAAAGCCCTTCCCGAATCTCCCTCTCACTGGGAGATGGATTTTTTTTCAGGAGGTACAAGGCGGACAGTTCCATTCCCGGAGTGCAAAAGCCGCACTGAATGGCGCCTTTTTCAATGAAGGCCTCCTGGATGACATGGAGGGATTCCCCGGATGGGGCCAATCCCTCAACGGTCGTGATTTCTTCCCCGTCCATCTCAACGGCAAGCGTCAGGCAGGATGTGACGGTCCGATCCCCTACCATGACCGTGCAGGCTCCACAATCACCGGTTCCGCACCCTTTCTTGGTACCGGTCAGGTTCAGGTCTTCACGGAGTACGTCGTTCAGGG
>CAYOIU010000582.1:0-1591 GCA_964404085.1 uncultured Desulfobacteraceae bacterium
TCGCCGGCTTCATCTCGCCGGCGCAGCATTTCCCAATTCGTTTTGAAATTGGCTCTATTGAATATATTAAAAGAAGTTTTTGCCAACGAGGTCTTTCCAGCCCTTGGCTGCACCGAACCCATTGCAGTCGCCTATGCGGCCAGCCTTGCTGCCGCGGAACTCAAAGAGACGCCTGAAGAAATCAGGATAACGGTTGATCCCGGGGTTTTCAAAAATGGTTTTGCCGTAACGATCCCAAATGCGGACGGGGAGAAAGGCAACCTTTTTGCCGGTGTCCTGGGGGCCTTGATCAAGCGACCCGATCTGAAGATGGAGGTCTTGAAATCGGTCGCAGAGGGGATGATAGACCGGGCCAGGACCCTGATTCGTACAGGGAAGGCGAAGATCTCCTATGATAAATCAAAAACCGAACTCTATATCGAAGTCCTTGTCAGGACCGAAAAGGATTCAGCCTCTGCCGTGATTGAAAACGCCCACACCAACCTGGTTCGGCTGGAAAAAAACGGCAAGTCTCTTTTTGAGAAAGAACCCAGCGAAACCGGCTCCACCGGCCAGGAATACAAAACCATTCTGAAGGATATGGAGGTTTCCGACCTGGTTGACCTGGCCCTACACATGGACCGGGAAGATTATGACTATGTCAAGCACGGGATTGAAATGAACCGGAAGATTTCAGAAGCGGGACAAAAACTGAAAAAGGTTGGTTACTATGTTTCCGATCTGGTGAACCGGGGCTATATCCTGAGCGACGTTTTTTCCTCCAGCAAGATATTGGCGGCATCCGCCGCGGACGCCCGAATGGCGGGGTTGAACTTCCCGGTGATGTCCAGCGGCGGCAGCGGCAACCAGGGAATCGTAGCCATCCTGGTCCCCTATAACGTGGGACGGTTTTTCCAGATCGACGAGAGGAAAATCCTTGAGAGCATTGCCTTGTCTCATTTGATAAACAGTTACATAAAATGCTTTACCGGTGATCTGTCTCCCCTTTGTGGTTGCGCCATCGCAGCAGGGGCAGGTGCGGCCGTTGCTATTGTTTTTCAGCAGTTTGGAAAGGATATGAAAAAAATGACCTTGGCCGTCAATAATCTCATCAGCGATTTAGGGGGCATGCTTTGTGACGGCGCAAAGGCTGGATGTGCCCTGAAGGTTGCCAGCTCGGCAGACTCGGCCATAAGGTCTGCTTACATGGCTTTGAACGACCACGGCATCTCCGAGACAGAAGGCTTTGTTGGAAAAACCGCGGAGGAGACCATTCGTCACCTCAGCAAAATCAGCATGCTGGGCATGGCCAAGGTTGACGACACCATGCTTGGGATCATGCTGGAAAAGACCTCGTGAGAACAAAGGGGTTGGAAAAGAGTGTCAGGTTCTCCTCCGCTTCGTTGCTCAGTCCATCGAGGTCACGATGCCGATCCGGGTTTCGGTTTTATCTCTATTTCGACCCGCCTGTTCTTCTGCCTGCCTTCCGGGGTATCGTTGGAGGCGATCGGCATGGTCTCACCAAATCCAATGGCAGCGATCTGCCTGGCGGAAACACCCTTGAGGATGAGAAAATTCTTGACCGCCTTTGCACGTCTCTCCGAGAGTTCCT
>CAYOIU010000583.1:0-1591 GCA_964404085.1 uncultured Desulfobacteraceae bacterium
GATGCGCCCGGTTTATCTCGTAACAGCTGGGCAGTCGAAATTCGACCGTGCCATGCCGCATAAGAGGACGGAAGAGCTGACAGTGGACGCCCTTACCATGGCGGCAAGACTCATCGATAAGTCGCCCGCCGAATTGAAAAGCTACATTCATACGGCCTACTACGGGCATTTCGCCGACCACTTTGGCGACCAGCTCCTGGGCGAGGCTGTGATCCATGACCGGTTGGGCCTGGACCCCTTAGGGAATATCGGTGTAAAGACCGGCGGTGCCACCGGAGGATCCACCCTGTGGGAAGCCGTCAAGGCGGTCGCCTCGGGCTATTCCGATTGTACGCTGGCCATGGGCTGGGAGCGCATGGATGAAGTCCCGACGGATGAAGGGAACCACCTGATCTCCTGCGCTGCGGATAAGGATTGGGAAACTCCGCTCGGGCACATCTACACGGGCTATTACGCGGTGATGGCCCAGAAGTACTGGCAGGTCTTTGGAAAGGAAGAAGATTCCTTTCGTAGTACCATGGCCGAAATCTCTGTGAAACATCACGGTTACGCCCGGTTCAACCCGTTTGCCCACGCCCCCATGAAGATCACCGTGGATGATGTCCTCAATTCTCCGGTCGTGGCGTATCCCCTCAGGGCTCTGGACTGCTGTCTCATGAGCGTCGGCGCGGCGTGTGCGATTATCTGTGACGAGGCGACGGCCATGGAGCTGACAAAGGGCACCAAGAACAAACCCCTCAGGATCTGGGTGACTGCAGGCTCTCACACCCTGAGGCCGGCCTGTCGTCGGGACATGGACATTCCTCTGCTTCCCAACGAAAGCGCAGACCAATATGCCGACCTCGGTGAGAAGTTTCCGGGTGGAGACCGCTATCCGGGCTTCACAGGATTCCTGGCCGCGCGAATGGCCGCCTATTACGGGTACCGGATGACCGGCATCGTGGACCCAATGGAAGACCTTGATGTCATCGAACTGCACGACGCCTTTACGATCAGCGACATGCAGACCTATGAAGACATCGGACTCAGGCCCTATGGCTACGGAAGGGACTTCGTGGAATCAGGGGACTGCTACCACACCAATCCCCACACCGGCAAACCGGGCAGGCTTCCTTCCAATCTCTCGGGGGGTCTCATCGGATGTATGCATGCCGTGGGTGCCACGGGTATCATGCAGGTCTTTGAAATCGCAACACACCTCTGGAACCGGTGGTCTGAAATTCACGGTGATCAGAAGCTCTGGGATGCGTTCGGCAGGAAAAAACCCGCGGACTGGACAGACCTCCAGGTCAAAGATGCACACCGGTCGCTGGCCATCAGCCATGCGGGCGTCGGATCGCACGTAACGGCCACCGTATTGATGGATCCCGACCATCTTCTGAAAGAGGATGCCTGAAAGGAGGAAGACTCATGAGTATATTTGGAACCGTAACGGTCAAAAATGGAAAATACCGCCCCAAGGGTGACTTTCATCACATCACGCCCAACGTCCCCATCCGGGATGAAGACCAGGGGCTGCGTCTGGTGGGCGTAACGAACCCCAGGGACATGACCTATATTCACACCTATGGGGGTGAGGCCGTGTTTTTCG
>CAYOIU010000584.1:0-1573 GCA_964404085.1 uncultured Desulfobacteraceae bacterium
ATACGGCATAGTCAAGGGGCACGGGGGATATATCGACGTGGAAACAAAAAAAGGCCAGGGGAGCACCTTTCGAATCTATTTCCCGGCATCCTCAAAACGCGTGGCATACAAGAAAAACGCCGGTGAAAACCCGGCACAGGGAAGCGGCACCATCCTCCTCGTTGATGATGAAGAAGCAGTCGTGACTGTTGCCCAAGAACTCCTTGAGGAGTTGGGCTATAAGGCCCTGGTAGCAAGGGATGGAGAGACAGCCATCGCTGTCTATAAAGACAAACGGGAGGAAATCGATCTCGTCCTCCTTGATATGGTATTGCCCGGAATGGGGGGCGGAGGAATCTTCAATCGTCTTAAGGAACTGAACCCGGACGTGCGTGTGCTCCTTTCCAGCGGTTACAGCCTGAATGGAGAGGCCCAGGAGATCATTGATCGGGGCTGTGACGGTTTTATCCAGAAACCCTATAGGGTCAACACGCTGACCAAGGCCCTTGAAGAAATAATGATGACTTGAAGATTTTTCTTTGACAGAGCGAAGATCCTGCCCCACAATGGTATTCAATTAGATCATTTATGCGTTCTCAGAAATTCAGAAACCTCACCCACTTAATTCATGCGATATGAAGGTCCCATCTACCGGCCCCCAAGCGAAGCGGACAGCCTGTTGATTCAGGCAACCGTAGGTTGCCCACACAACAAATGCACGTTTTGTATGGTTTACAAGAAGGGGCCGCCTTTTCGAGTCCGACCGGTCAAAGATATAAAGGAAGATCTGGATCATGCCGGGCGCCTTTACGGGCCTTTGATCAAAACACTCTTTTTCCCGGCAGGAAACACCATTTTTATGCCCACCGATCAGTTGGCCGACATATGCGCTTATGGAAAGAAAATATTTCCCGAGCTGGAAAGGATAACCGTCTACGGCTCCTCGCAATACATCCACCAAAAGGGTCTGGACGAACTGAAAGCACTGAGGCAAAGCGGCCTGAGCAGGATACACGTGGGTCTCGAGAGCGGTGATGATGAGGTGTTGCATCGTATCAAAAAAGGTACCGATGCGGCGACTCAGATTCAGGCAGGAAAGTGGGCTCGGGAGGCGGGAATTGAACTCAGTGAATATGTCATCCTCGGTATTGGGGGTAAGGAACGGACCCGGGAGCATGCCCTGGAAACAGCCAAGATCCTGAACAGCATAGGACCCGATTTCGTTCGTTTACGGACATTTCTCCCAAAAGTCAATACCCTGATTCTCCACCAGATACAAAAAGGCAGATTCCGGATGCTTTCGCCCCACGAAGTTCTGAAAGAAACCAGAAGGCTTGTGGAAAACTTGAAAGTGAAAACAGAGATTCGCAGTGACCACTACACCAACTACGCCGATATTCATGGAACTTTACCCCGGGACAAGAAGAAGATGATTCTCAAGATCGACGCCTATCTCCGGCGTGATGAATCGAGCTTCAGACCTGTCTACGTGGGCACGCAATGATGATGGAAACGTAAAAGGTTCGTCCCTGGGCACGATGATGACTTCCAGCGAAGTCGTCTTATTAAACGCGCATAAAGAAGCGAACCTGAC
>CAYOIU010000585.1:0-1572 GCA_964404085.1 uncultured Desulfobacteraceae bacterium
TCTCCCGGGCACCTGGGTTCCTATATCCCCGAGGTTCAGGTTTTTTCCATTCACTACCTTTTTCCAACAGACTTCAAACTCCTGGAAAAGATTTTGCGGAAAGGACCGAATACGTATAATGCCCTTCAAAAGTACTACAGGAAAAACAGCTTGGAGCTTCTGTCCATCATTGAAGAGGGCTGGCAGATATGGACGGCCAATAAGCCGCTGCGCAAGCCTGCAGATTTTAAGGGTATTACCTTCCGAGTGATGTCTTCGCCGCTTCTCATTACGGCCTATCGCCTATATGGTGCGTATGTGATCACGGTTCCGTACGGCCAAATTTACCACGATCTCGAGCTGGGTGCGATTGATGCAGAAACGCAGCCGTTTTTCGCCATTCAGGAGATGAAATTTTACGAAGTCCAGGATTACATGATCAAAGCCAACCAATTGCCGTTTATCGGAACCTTCGTCGCTAACCATGAGTTTATTAAAGCACTACCGCCGAACATCAGAGCCGTAATTGACGAAGCCATCGAAGGCGCCAATCACTATATTTTCAATCTTGAGCCCAGGTTGAACAGGAAACGCCTCCAAATGATCATGAAAGCCAAGCCCTCAATGAAGTACATCGAGCTGACGGATGAAGAGATAAGTGCTTTCAAGGAAAAGGCTAAACCGCTTCGACAAAAATACCTCAAGATGGGAGGTGAAGGCGCAAGGGAAGTCCTGGATGCGGTGATCAAAGATTTGGGATGGGTCAAGAAGAACTGACCAGGAGGGATAAATGCGCAAAAACTTACTATTCACAGAAGATGAATTTCGGCAGCGGGTTCGAAAGACAAAAGAGATGATGGACAAGGTCGGTATGGAAATGCTGCTGGTAATGGATCCGGCCAACATGAACTATCTGACGGGTTATGATGGTTGGTCTTTTTATGTGCATCAAGGTGTAATCGTTAGCCTCGATGGAAAGTACCCATCGTGGTTTGGTAGAGAGCAGGATTCCAACGGGGCAAGAATTACAACTTGGCTGCCGGATGACGCTATTTATGGATATCCTGACGAATATGTGCAGTCGCGCTATACCCATAGCATGCGTTGGGTGGCGGACCTGCTGCGCGAGAAGGGACTGGAAAAGAAACGATTCGGCCTGGAAATGGATGGATACTGGTTTAATGCCAGGATGTATATCACACTTTCTGAGGAAATGCCTCATGCCACGCTAATGGATGCGACCAATCTCGTCAACTGGGTAAAAACGGTAAAATCGCCCTCTGAAATTGCATATATGAAACTAGCGGCGCAGATTTGTGAAAACGTTATGAAAGTTGCCATTGGCGAGATCGATGTCGGCGTTTGGGAAAAAGATGTGGCGGCAAAAGTCTCCGCGGCCCAGATTGCCGGTACGGATGACTTCGGGGGTTCATCACCGGCAATTTTTCCGATTATACCCTCCGCGGAAAGAACATCCACAGCCCACCTGACATTTGATCCTGACAGAAAATATCAGAAAGACGATGTGGTATTGCTCGAACTCAGCGGCGCCAGGCATCGGTATCATGCGCCGCTGTCCCGCACGGTTTACCT
>CAYOIU010000586.1:0-1570 GCA_964404085.1 uncultured Desulfobacteraceae bacterium
TCCGCAGGCATAATTAAACTGTATGTCGAGGATATTTTTTAAGCGCAACGCAGTAGGCGCGGGCAACTTCGCCATCGGAGTAGATTGTCCGTGAGAAATGCGGGCTAGACCGCCTCCATGGCAAAAAGGGCCGCCCCAACGGCACCAGTCAGCTGGGGGTGTTCCGGGACCAGGATATCCTTTCCGGTGATTTCGCATACCATTTCAACCAGGTAAGGGTTATGCTCAACGACCCCCCCGGTCATCACAATCCTTTCCGTAAGGGCGTCCATTTCCATGACGCGTTTGATCACGGAATAAAAAAGCCCCTTGACGATATCCTGAACTTTTTCACCCTGTCTGATCTTTTGCAAGACCTCGGTCCCGGAAAAGACCGTGCAATAACTCCCCAGCTTCACCATATGCTCGGAAGTTCTTGCCAGGCCGTTCATCTCTTCAAGGGGGATATCGAGCCTGAGAGACATTTCTTCCAGAAACGCACCGGTGCCCGCCGCGCATTTGCGGTTCATCTTGAAGCTCAGACGCCGGCCCTGGTCATCAAGCTTGATGATCTTATTATCCTGCCCGCCGATATCTATAACGGTAATGGCGGTGGGGAAATAGTGGTACGCACCCCGCGCATGGCATCCGATTTCCGTCTTGGTATCATTGCGGAAGGAGACATTTTTTCTCCCATACCCGGTAGAGAAGCACCTGACCATGGACTTACGGGATGTTTCCGCCATCTTCAGGGATTCTTCAAGGCAATCTTCCGCAGTCTTTTGAAAATCCGTTCCTGATTTCCGGACACAGAATCCCAGGAGATTCTTCTTCCCATCCAAAACAGCGACTTTGGTCCGGGACGCCCCAACATCTACACCCGCAAAAATACCTTTGTTCATTGCTCCCAATTGGTCCCCGAAAAAACCTTATCTTTCATCCAACTGTTCGATGAAGGCCTCGATATTGGTCTTGGCCTGCTCTTCCGAGTAGCACCTCAAGTCACACAGGTCTCCGTTGATAGTGATCACGGGTATGCCCAACTTCTCGCTCAGCCTTTCCGGCATGCCATACCGATTGTTGGAGTTATTCGGGCAGGTCTTTGCATCGTGAAAAAGGATACCGTCAAACCGAAATTTTTCGTAACAATCCTTTATGTATTGCTCCTTATAGGGCTCATCTCTCACGATGAAGAGTTCGGTATAGGCCCGGCCCATGCTCTCAAAAGGCTCTTCAGGATCAAGTTTATCGAATATCCAGCTATTACAGTAGGTCGACGCAACCACACAGGTCTTCAGAGAGGCAAATTGCTCGGAAAGAGCACGGAGTTTTCCCCAGATCGGCATCCCTTCCCAGTAGAGCCGATGTTTTTCTCCCTGTACCGCGGCAACGCCTTTCTTAACCCTCTCCTTCAATTCTGGAAGAAGGAGTTCATAATACTCATTGGCCTCCTTCGTGCCTCGTGACACCACGGCCGGAGCCATGTGAATGGTTGCGTCAAAAAAAGTCCAGGGAGAAGGAATGGCCGCCGCCGACTCAAGGCATTCCCGCCAGAGCTCAGAAGTACGTCTGGAAAACGCGACCGCTTCTT
>CAYOIU010000587.1:0-1554 GCA_964404085.1 uncultured Desulfobacteraceae bacterium
TGGACTTCCGATCCACATCCGCCACCGAGTGACAGTAATGCATGATACATCCGGGGTCCTTGCAATGACGAAGGTTGAACGTATGCCCCAGCTCATGGACAGCCTCTTTTACCACCCGTGCATGATACGCCTTATCATTGCCGCCGGAGCCGATCCTTTCCTTGAGCCGGTTTACGGAAATGATGGATGCCCTGCCCCCCAACTGGGCTTCACCGTACACATGGGTCAAGATGGGGATAAAGAGATCTTGCCTTGTGACGCCTAATATCTTCAAGGCATCCGATGGGGCCTTTCGGTCCAGGACTTCCAGAATGAGCGTGGAGTGATATTGACGCCGTTGCCGGTCAAAAGCGAATGTGAGGTCATCTATGAGCGGCATGATTTCAACTGGAAAACCGAATACCTTCATCAGTTCCCCGGTTATCCCGTCTAAAAGTACCGTATCCAGGACTTCAATGGGGGAAAGAATGATGGTATGTGCTGGTTGGGTATTCAATCCGGCCTGCGAATTCTATATCGCTTGATTTTGCTGTATAGGGTGGATCGGTCAATCTGCAGAATGTCGGCACTTTTCTTGATGTTCCAGTCATTTTCTTCCAGAATAGTCAGGATATGTGCTTTCTCAATCTCCTGCAGTGACTTATCAGCGGGCATGGTCCGATGTTCCGGAGAAAAAATGGGGAGGTCCTCAGGCTGGACGGTCCGTCCCTTGCCGACAACCACGGCCCGTTCTAAGGCATTCTCCAGTTCGCGGACATTTCCCGGCCATTCATAGAGCATCATTTCATCCATGGCTTCCCTGCTGATTTTGTCGATATTCTTATTACTTTCCTGGGAAAACCGGCGCAGGAAATGCTCCGCGAGAATAGGAATATCTTCCTTTCTGTCTCTCAGGGGTGGCATGACAAAAGAAATCACATTGAGCCGGTAAAAAAGGTCCTGCCTGAACGTCCTGTCACGGATCGCCTGAGCCAGGTCTTTATTGGTGGCCGCGATAACCCTGAAGTCGGCCTCAATGGGCTGTGTTCCCCCGACCCTGTAAAATATCCGGTCTTCCATGACTCGCAGGAGATCGATCTGCATCCTCATGCTGATCTCCCCTATTTCATCCAGGAAAAGGGTCCCGCCATGTGCCAGCTCCAACCTCCCTTTCTTGCTGGTCTTCGCATCCGTAAAGGCACCTTTCTGGTGCCCGAAGAGTTCACTTTCCAGGAGGTGTTCGGGAAAAGCCCCACAATTCACGGCCACAAAAGGACCGTTGAACCGTGGGCTTTTGCTGTGAATTGCCTTTGCCGCCAGTCCTTTGCCGGTGCCTGTTTCACCGGTTATCAATACGGTTGAGTCGGTGGTCGCTACATCCTCTATCAAGCTGAATACTTCCTGCATTGCCCTGGATTGGCCGAGCATGCTCTCGAACCGGGTCCGTTCTCGGTACTCTTCTTTCAAGAAAAGCGTTTCCAGATCTTTGGCCTGCCGCTCGATGATCTTTTCGATAAGAAGTCCCAGTTCATTGGGATCAAAGGGCTTCATCAGGTAATGATACGGCGACCACCG
>CAYOIU010000588.1:0-1546 GCA_964404085.1 uncultured Desulfobacteraceae bacterium
ACGGCGGACAGCACGTCAACGTTACGGATTCAGCCGTGCGCATTACCCACCTCCCCACCGGTCTGGTGGTCACCTGCCAGGACGAGAAATCACAACACAAGAACAAGGCAAAGGCCATGAAGGTCCTCCGGTCCCGCATGCTGGATCTTGAAGTGTCCGAACAGCAGTCCAAGATCTCCGAGGAAAGGCGTAATATGGTTGGGTCAGGCGACCGAAGCGAGCGCATCCGGACCTACAATTTTCCCCAGGGACGCGTTTCCGACCACAGGATCGGTCTGACCCTCTATAAACTGGAAGATATCCTCCAGGGGCACCTGGACCTCCTCATCGAACCCCTGACCACGCATTTTCAGACCGAGGCCCTGAAGAAGACCTCGGGCAATTGATCCCATCGTGACGCTCATGGACGTGGTTTCATGGACCATCGGCGATCTCCTGAAAACCACCACCAAATACCTTAAAGAGAAGCGCATTGAAAGCCCCCGCCTGACAGCGGAAGTGCTCCTTGCCCATATACTCGGGATGGACCGGGTCGGTCTTTACCTGGAATTTGAAAAACCCCTCACTGAAAAAGAACTTTCAGCCTACAGAGACCTCATCCGACGCCGGGTGCGGGGAGAACCGCTCCAGTATATCACCGGAGTCCAGGAGTTCTGGTCCATGGCCTTCAAGGTGGGTCCCGGCGTGCTCATCCCGAGACCGGAGACGGAACTTCTGGTGGAACAGGCCCTTGCCATAACGGAAAAAGTGAAACCGGGAGATCATCAGGGGTTGCGTCTCCTGGACCTGGGAACCGGTTCAGGAATCCTGGCTGTTTCGCTGGCCAAGGAACTCCCTGAATGGGAAGTCTGGGCCACGGATATTTCCGCCGAACCCCTTCACATGGCGCAGAGCAATGCCGATAAGCACGGGGTTCACGAGCGGATCCGGTTCAGGCAGGGGGATCTTTTCGATTCCGTAAGGGAAGAAGGGGTGAACTTTGATATCATTGTCTCAAACCCCCCCTATGTGGGGGAGGAGGCGTATGGGGCGCTTCCACCCGAAGTGCGGGAGCATGAACCGCGCACGGCCCTCGCAGGAGGGCCCAAGGGGACGCTGTACATCGAGCGTATCCTGCGTGAGGCCCCGGATTTCCTGATCTCCGGTGGCTGGCTTCTGGTGGAGATGGCTCCGGGTCAGACGGAACGGGCCATGGAAATCGCAGAAGAAACAAATCGTTACAATGAAATTCGCCGCGTGCGGGATTACACCGGTCGCCACCGGGTCGTTTGTGTCAGGAGATCATGAACCGTGATCCCACGCTGTTGAGAATGAACGAATCGGGAAATTCTTCTGAAAACCGGTGGATGGCCTTCCATCCGGTGCAATGCATGGGCACAAGAACTTCAGGAGCCAGTTTTTTCAATTCTTCTATGGTGTCCTCGATGATGGGTTCAAAAAAGGCCTCCGAGAGATGAAATCCTCCCAAAACTGTGTGGATGCTGGAAACCTCCGTGAGTTTCATGGCGTACCGGATCGTATTAATAATTCCTGCATGAGCGCATCC
>CAYOIU010000589.1:0-1536 GCA_964404085.1 uncultured Desulfobacteraceae bacterium
TCGCCTGGGTCTGATTCGTTCAAGAATACGGCACCCTGTTTAAGAAGGTTCCGATACCGCTCAAGGATAATGTCCGTGGTTGCATCAAGGAGAGGGTGACCCGGGCACAAGAAGGCTGCCAGGGGCTCCCCTGGGATGCTGATCAGGTCCTTTTCAAAGCAGATTCTTTCGTACCGGGTGAGTACCGTTTCTCCCATGCCGATGAGTCGGTCGCGATTACGGATGGTTGCAGGGACATGCTTGATCTCGTAACGCTTTGGCTCCCTTTCCCTGACACTTCCTCCCAGGAGCTTGAAGGCTTCAAGGAAAAAAGATGCGATAAAATGAGGCTGCAGCTTCCGGGCCTCTGCACGTTCCATGTCTTCCCGGATTTTGCGGATGCGGGATGAATCCATGGCCTCATGGGCGAGGGCCTTTTCTTCCAGGAGATCTTTCAGGCGCTCTTTATCCAGGGCATTTTCAACCTCCTGGGTAAGTCTGGCCCGAACTTCCGGCTTGTCTCCATAGCGTATCGCCTCGATCAGAAGCTTCCTGAGTTCCTTGCCGCCGAGAGCCTTTCCCAGGACATCAAATACCGCACCTCCCAGAGCCTCTCGTTCAGCTTCAAGTTTTTTGAGAAGGGTGAGATACACATCTCCTTCACGTGTCTCTTCAGCCACCAGGTTCCAGAGATGACAGACTTCTGTCTGGCCGATACGATGGATACGTCCAAAACGTTGCTCGATGCGGTTTGGGTTCCAGGGCAAATCATAATTGACCATCAGGTGCGCGCGCTGGAGATTGATTCCTTCTCCGGCAGCGTCCGTGGCCACCAGGATCTGAACATTCTTGTCCTGTTTAAAGGACTCTTCGGCTTTTTTGCGATCTTCCCGGCCCATACTGCCATGAATGTTGATAACGGCATCAGATCGTCCCAGTAATGTCCTGATCCGGTCGGTAAGGTAATTGAGGGTATCTTTGTATTCTGTAAAAATAACCAGTTTACGCCTTGTCCCTTCGACATCAAACATCTCTTGTTTTTCCTGAAGGAGGCTG
This sequence comes from uncultured Desulfobacteraceae bacterium, assembly GCA_964404085.1. Classification (GTDB taxonomy): domain Bacteria; phylum Desulfobacterota; class DSM-4660; order Desulfatiglandales; family Desulfatiglandaceae; genus CAYUCJ01. Next base: position 1,036 of record CAYOIU010000589.1, read on the forward strand.
GACAATTCTTCCCATTTCTTATCCTGGCCGCTTCGGCGAACCTGTAATGCCACACCCTCCAGCTTTTTCAGGGTGCTAATCTCGGCCTCGAGTTCCGCAATGGTCTGAGCAGCCGTCGCCAGATCTATGACCTGGTTTTCTGTCTCCTCTACCTCGGCATCCGTTGCATCTTCCAGATCTTCCAAGTCCTCTTCCGTTATGCTTGGTCCCCAGCACTCCGGCTTGAAGCGAGACTCTGCTCCCCGCTTGAGCAGTTCTTCTTCCCGCAAACGGCTCTCCAATCTTTCCCGCCGCCGTCTCAGGGATTGATAGATGGCTTCAGGAGAAGACGCAAGACGCCTCTGCAGGATGGTCAGCGCAAAGCCCACAGTCCCTTTTCTGCCTTCACTTTCAAGGGCATCGGCCCTGTTGAATTCCTCCCGCACATAATCCGTCACCTGCTTATAAACTGAAGTTTCACCGAAATTGTGTTTCATAGAATCACGCCACCATGCGCAGCAG
>CAYOIU010000590.1:0-1534 GCA_964404085.1 uncultured Desulfobacteraceae bacterium
GGGACGGTTAAAGTCAAAAGCACATCATTGCAGCACCCCTTTGGGATGGGCGGAGATCACGCATCCCTTTCACCCTTTGCGCGGCCAGCGTTTTCCTATCCTCAAGACCCGTCGGATATCCGGAAGCGATACCCTGGTCCTCCAGGGAACTTCGATGGGCACCTTCGCGGTTCCTCGGCAGTGGACCGACCAGGGAGATGAGGAACCCGGGAAAAGCACCTTTTTGGATTTCAGTTGCCTCTCTGCTTTGAGAGATCTTGTCCGCTCCCTGGATAATGCGAAAAAAGGAGTTGACAAGTGATCTGGACTCCGTTACACTCCGACCAGTTCTATAACTGGTCTGATAAACATGCCGGACAAACTCACCAATTCTCTCCGCCGAAGACAAAGAGCGCTCATACGGACCCTGCCCGACTTGACCGCCGTACTGCGGGGCTCCCTCATCGAGCGCTACAAGCGTTGTGGAAAGCCCGGGTGCAGATGCGCCCAGGGCCGCGGCCATGGCCCCAAGTACTACCTCTCGGTCAGCAAACCGGGCCAGAGGCCCGAGATGGACTATGTCCCTCAAAAGTTTCTGGAAAAAGTGCAAGAGCATCTGGACAATTTCCGCAAGACCAAATTAATCCTGGAGGAGCTTTGCGAGATCAATCGCGAACTCCTGCGGCGCAGGGAGAAGCCTTAGTCCGGGCCCCTCCCTGCAGCCTCCGAGGCCAGCATGACGGCAGTGTATCGAGTCAATGTCGAAGAGATTGCCATTCTCTTTGCCAATATGCTCGAAGAGGTGCTGAAAAGCAGTCAGGTCCCATTGGCGGCCAAGGAGGCGAATCATGATACCCAAAATCCAGCCAACGCATCTGCAAAAACCCGCTTACATCTACATCCGGCAGTCCACCATGGCCCAGGTGCGCCATCACCAGGAGAGCACCGAGCGGCAGTATGCCCTCAGGGACAAGGCGATCGCCCTGGGCTGGCCAGCCGAGACGATCCGGATCCTGGATCGCGACCTGGGGATTTCCGGAGCCCAGGTCAACGGGAGAGAGGATTTCCAGAGCCTGGTGGCCGATGTATCCATGCGCAAAGTCGGGGCGGTCTTTTCCCTGGAAGCCTCCCGGCTTTCCCGCTCCTCGGCCGATTGGCATCGGTTGCTGGAGCTGTGTGCTTTCACCGACACGGTGATCATCGACGAGGACGGGATCTACAACCCGGCCGACTTCAACGACCAACTCTTGCTGGGGCTCAAGGGGACCATGTCCCAGGCCGAGCTCCATTTTTTGCGCGCCCGCCTCCAGGGAGGCAAACGGAACAAGGCCCAAAAAGGGGAGCTCAAATCTCCCTTGCCGGTGGGGTTTGTCCATGATGAGGAAGGGAGCATTGTTTTCGATCCTGACAGCCAAGTCCAACATGTGGTGCGCTTCCTCTTCGATTCCTTCCGCCAGACCGGCAGCGCCTACGGGGTAGTACACCATTTTTCCAAGGCCGGTCTTCAGTTTCCCAAGCGGGCCTATGGGGGCGCCTGGAATGGTCGTTTGATTTG
>CAYOIU010000591.1:0-1505 GCA_964404085.1 uncultured Desulfobacteraceae bacterium
CGTCAGGGTGATATCGAGCAGGTGGACATCCGTGCGCTTCATCAGTTCGCCGATGGCCGCGCCCACCGCCAGACCCAGGACAGCACCCCCGGCGACCGTCACGAAGAAGCTGGTAATGCTCTGGGAGACGCTGAACGCCTGGTCGCCGGTTGCAACGCCAAGCAGGATGCTGTAGAGAACAATCGCCACGCCGTCGTTGAACAGGCTTTCACCCTCAAGCACGACGTTCAACCGCTTGTCGACTCCCAGTTCCTTGAACAATGCAACCACCGATACCGGGTCGGTGGCCGAGATCAGGCTGCCGAACAGCAGCGCCTCGACCATCGAAATGCCCAGGAACCGGTTGAGCAGAACAACTGGTCATAGCCATCTTCCTGTGGTATAAACCTGCCATGGATATCCCGAGAAAGGGTCAAACCGTTGAACTGGAAATCGAGCGAATGGCATACGTGGGCAAAGGGTTGGCCCGCATTGACGGTTTCGTGATCTTTGTCCGGGGAGCCGTGCCCGGAGACCGGGTCCGGGCGATCATCCACAAGAAAAAAAGAGGCTTTGCAGAGGCCAGGCTTGTTGAACTCCTCTCACCCTCCCCTGATCGGGTGGATGCACCCTGCCCTTACAGCCCCTATTGTGGGGGCTGCCAATGGCAGCACATCCGTTATGAAACGCAGCTTTCCTACAAGAGATCCCACGTCAAAGAGGCAGTGGAACACATCGGAGGATTGAAGGGCATACCCATCCATCCAGTGTTGCCGTCCAAAAAACCATTCGCCTACAGGAACAAGATGGAATTTTCCTTCTCAGACAGGCCTTGGCTCCTTCCCGAGGAAATGGAGAGGAGAGAGACAAGACCCCCCCTGGCACTGGGCCTTCACATCCCCGGTGGTTATCAGAAGGTCCTGGATATGGACGGTTGCCTGCTCCAGGAACCCATTGGAAACGAAATTCTCTGCACCGTAAAGAGATTTGCAAGGGAAAGCGGCGTCCCTGCTTACGGAATCAAGAGCCACAAAGGGTACTGGCGTTTTCTCACCCTCAGGTATTCCGTCGCCTTTGACCGGTGGATGGTCAATGTCATCACCTCTGACGACCGGTCCGATACAATGGAATCGTTGGCGAAAGAGCTTGCCATGAGCTTCCCCCACCTTGCGACCGTTGTAAACAATATCAATAGCCGGAAGGCCTCCATCGCCGTCGGCCAGCAGGAAAAGGTCTATCATGGGGAGGGTTATATCCAGGACCGAATCGGCCGCTTGACCTTTCGCATATCACCCAACTCCTTTTTTCAGACCAATTCAAGAACCGCCGAGGACCTCTACGGCCAGGTGGTGAAATATGCCGGCTTGACCCAAACGGACAGGGTACTGGACCTGTACAGCGGCACGGGGACCATTCCCCTCTTCCTGTCCGAGCATGTCAAGGACGTGGTAGGGATTGAAATCGTTGAAAGCGCCGTCATGGACGCCCGGAAAAATGCTCTGGCCAATCATATCGACAACTGCCGC